>JAOPYX010000326.1 GCA_025964535.1 Actinomycetes bacterium
TGACGGGGATCATGTTCGTCGCGATTCCGTTCGATCAGCAGATGACAGACACGTACTTCGTCGTCGCGCACTTCCACTACATCATCTTCGGCGCCGCGGTCTTCCCGATCTTCGGCGGGATGTACTACTGGTTCCCGAAGGTCACCGGCCGGATGTACTTCGAGCGGCCGGGCCAGATCAGCTTCTGGCTGATCTTCATCGGGACGAACCTCCTCTTCTTCCCGATGCACATCGTCGGCCTGCTCGGCATGCCGAGGCGCGTCTACACGTACCCCGGCGGATTGGGCTGGACGGTCTACAACGTGCTCGAGACGATCGGCGGCTTCATCACGGCCGCGGGGATCCTGCTGCTCTTCGGAAATCTCATCGTGTCGTACTTTCGCGGGCAGCCCGCGGGAGCGGATCCGTGGCACGGACCGACGCTCGAATGGAGCGTTCCGTCGCCGCCTCCCGAGTTCAACTTCGCCGTCATCCCGACCGTCTCGAGCGCGTACCCGAACTGGGACGAGGCCGACCGCGAGCTCGACCTTCGCCGGCTCGAGCAAGGCGTCGGCGTGCTCGACGAAGGGCACGAGCAGATTGTGTCAACGCCGATCGACGGCGAGCCGGACGAGGTCGTGCGGATGCCGCACGAGTCGCCGTGGCCGATCCTCCTCGCGCTCTGTCTCAGCGCCATGTTTGCCGTGCTGACCGTCGAGAAGTTCACCGTGGCCGCGGTGCTCGGCGTGCTGCTCCTGCTGACGCTCGTCGGCTGGCACTCGAAGGAGCCTCAGGAGACGTGAACGCCGTGGACGCCGTCGCGATCGCTCGCGCCCGTCGCGGTCCATCGAACGCGTGGTTCGGCATGGCGATGTTCGTTGCCGCCGAGGCGACGCTCTTCGCGATGATGATCGGCTCGTACTTCTACATCCGGTTCAAGAACGTCCAGTGGCCGCCACACGGGATTCCGGAGCCGAAGGTGCTCGCGCCGCTGATTCTCGTTGCGGTGCTCGTCGGGACGAGCGTCCCGGTGCAGCTCGCGGCGCTCGCCGGTCGAGCAGGCAGGCTCGGCGCCGTGCGCGGCTTCCTGCTGGTCGCATTCGTCGTGCAGGCCGCCTATCTCGGTCTTGCGGTGCACTCGTACGCCTCGGATCTGAAGCACTTCGGTCCGAGTGACCATGCGTACGGCTCGATCTACTACATGCTGCTCGGCGCCGATCACGCGCACGTCGGCATCGGTCTGCTACTCAGCGCGTGGCTTCTCGCGAAGCTCGTACGCGGCTTCACGCTCTACCGCCTGAACGCGCTTCAGGCGATCGCGTTCTACTGGCACGCAGTGAACGTGCTCACCGTCGTCGTCACCTTCACCGTTCTCTCGCCTGCGCTATGAGCCTCCGCCGCCTCTCGGTGCTCCAGTGGTTCGGCTTCCTTGCCGGCGGTACGTTTTGGTGGGCGACGTTCTTGGCCGGCGCCGGAGCAAGCACCGCAGCGTGCAACCCGGCAGGCGAGCGGTGGGGGATCCCGCACGACACCGTGCAGCTCGTGTTGATGGTCGTCGCAGCGCTCGTCATCTGCTCGGCACAGGCTGCAGCGATAGCGGTGTTTCGCGCGACACGGAACGTCGACGAGGAGCACCCGCCACCGGAGGGCAGGCTGCACTTCTTCTCGATCGGCGCGATGCTCGGGAACACGCTGTTCCTCGCGGTGATCCTCCTGTCGGGTATTGCGACGATCGTCGACCGGGCGTGCCACCAGGCATGACGCGCGCCGTTCTCCTTGCGCTCGTGCTCGTCGTGCTCCTTCCCGGGACTGCCGCCGCCGGCGTGTCCCAAGGCGAGCATCTCTATGGCCGCTTCTGCGTCTCGTGCCATGGCCCGAACGGAGCGGGCCGCCTGCCCGCGCCCAGCGGCACCGGGCCCGCACGCGACCAGACCGTCCTGCTCGGATCCGGTCCGCCGCTCGTCGGCGTAGGCGCGCGCGCGGCCGACTTCTATCTCCGCACGGGCTACATGCCGCTGAAGCGGAACGGCATCCAGCCGCGGCGCTCGCGGCTGCTGCTCGGTCCGGTGGAGATCGACTCGCTCATCGCGTACGTCGCGTCGCTCGGCAATGGGCCGGGTGTCCCGCAGCCGCACCCGGAGCGCGGCGACCTGTCCGAGGGACAGCATCTCTTCACCGAGCGCTGTGCAGGGTGCCACCAGATCGTCGGCGCGGGCGGATACGTCACCGGAGCCGTGCCGCCGCCGCTCCAGGCCGCGACGCCGGTGCAGATCGCGGAGGCAGTGCGCATCGGGCCGTACGTGATGCCGACGTTCTCGCGCTCCGCGATCTCGGACGCGCAACTCGACTCCATCATCCGTTACGTCGAGTACGCAAAGCACCCAGACGATCGCGGCGGCTGGTCGCTCGGTCACGTCGGTCCGGTTCCGGAGGGGCTTGCCACCTGGTTCTTCGGGATGACGGTGCTCGTCGCGCTCTGCGTGGTGCTCGGCACGAGGCTGCGCCGTGGCTAGGGCGAAGGACTGGATCATTGCCGGGCTGGTGCTGCTGCTCGGCCGCGGTAGCGGCGGCGCGGGCGACGGCAAGCGCCGGCTGATCCAGCGCCGGCCGGCGAGCGACCGCGCGGAGCTGGTGGTGCTGCTCCTGCTCGGGCTCTCGTCGCTCTCGGCGATCGGCTTCATCGTCGTGTACGCGTTCGACTCGATCGCGGCGCAGACGCAGTACCTCGGGCTTGCGCTCGGGCTCGCGCTGCTCTTCTTCGCGGCTGCGCTCGTCGTCACGGGAAAGGAGCTCGTGCCCGAGGAGGAGCTCGTCGAGGAATATCCGCCTCCAGAGCACCCCAGGGATCAGGAGACCGTGGAGCAGCTCGTCGACGAGGGCGTCGACGGCATCTCGAGGCGCGGGCTGCTGAAGCTCGGCCTGCTCGGCGCGGGCGGCACGCTCGGGCTTGCGGCGCTCGTGCCCGCGCTCTCGTTCGGGCCGGCATTCCGCATCAAGGAGCTGTTCGCGACGCCGTGGCGGAAGGGGCGTCTGCTCGTCGACGAGGCGAATCGGCCGTGGAAGGCGACCGACATCCGCGAGGCGGACTTCTACACCGCGTTCCCGGCGGGCGCCGACAAGGAGCTGCAGGGCTCGCCGCTCGTGCTCGTACGCCTGCCGAAGGATCGGCTCGCGCTGCCCGCCGATCTCGCCGGCTACGACGCGGACGGAATCGTCGCGTACTCGAAGATCTGCACGCACGCCGGTTGTGCGATCTCGATGTACCGCGTACCGCTCTTCCAGCCCGACGAGCCATCGCCCGCGCTCGTGTGTCCGTGCCACTACTCGACCTTCGATCCCGCGAAGGGCGGCACCGTGCTCTTCGGGCCGGCCGGCCGCCGGCTGCCGATGCTCCCGCTGCAGATCGATGCGAAGGGCTATCTGCGCGCCAAGGGCAACTTCGACGAGGCGGTCGGGCCGTCGTGGTGGGGCGTGCGGAACAGGAAGCCGTCGTGATCCGCAAGGCGGTTCGCTTCGTCGACCAGCGCACGGGAACGGCGCCGTTCCTGCGCAAGACGCTGCGCTACGTGTTTCCCGACCACTGGTCGTTCCTGCTCGGCGAGGTCGCGTTGTACGCGTTCATGGTGCTCGTCGCCACCGGCATCTACCTGACGTTCTTCTTCGTGTCGAGCCGCCACCAGGTCGTCTACAACGGCTCGTATCTCCCGCTGCGCGGCCAGCAGATGAGTGAGGCGTATCGCTCGGTCGTCGACCTGTCGCTCTCGACGAAGGCGGGCCTGTTGATCCGGCAGACGCATCACTGGGCGGCGAACGTCTTCCTCGCGGCGATCATCCTGCACCTCTTCCGCGTCTTCTTCACGGGCGCCTTCCGCAAGCCGCGTGACCTGACGTACTACGTCGGCGTGACGATGCTCGTGTTCGCGCTGCTCGAAGCGTTCATGGGGTACTCGCTCGTCGACGATCTGATGTCGGGCATGGGGCTCTTCATCGGCTACTCGGTGGGCATGTCGATCCCGTTCGTCGGCGCCAACGCAATGGCCTGGCTCTTCGGAGGCGCGTGGCCGGGCGTCGAGAGCCTCTGGCCGCGTATCTACGTCGCGCATGTGTTGCTCTTCCCGATTCTCATCGGCACGCTGCTCGCCGCGCATCTTGCGCTCGTCGCGCTGAAGCACCACGCGCAGTTCCGTCAGAAGCGGGAGACGGAGCAGGCAGTCGTCGGCGTACCGCTGTGGCCGGGACAGACGCCGCGCTCGCTCGGCTTGCTGCTCGCCGTCGCCGGCGTGCTCTTCCTGCTCGGCGGGCTCGTGCAGATCAACCCGATCTGGTTGTGGGGGCCGTACCACACGTGGCAGGCGACGAACGGTGCGCAGCCCGACTGGTATCTGGGCTGGCTGATCGGCGCGCTGCGGCTGATGCCCGGCTGGGATTTCGTGATCGGCAAGTACACGCTCGTGCCGAACCCGTTCTGGGGTGGTGCGCTGTTCCCGCTCATCGTGATCGGCTTCCTCTATCTCTGGCCGTCGCTCG
>JAOPYX010000260.1 GCA_025964535.1 Actinomycetes bacterium
AGCCGGCCTGGAAGACGACAGCGCGCTTCAGCTCGTGCTGCCGCTCGACCGCTTCAGTGGCACCGCCCTCGATGTCGCGCTCGACGAAGTGCGCCGGCGATTCGGATCGACCGCAGTGACACGTGCAGTGCTGCTCGGCCGCGAGCAGGGATTCACGGTGCCGCTCCTCCCGGATTGATCGACGTGGGATCGATTCGACGTGGCAGCATCACCTCGGTGAAGACGCTCGAGATCGACACGCCGTTCGGGACGGCGAACGCGCACGTGAACCGCGCAGACGAGCCGCGGGCCGCGCTCGTGCTCGGTCACGGCGCAGGTGGCGGCGTGCAGGCGAAAGACCTTGTCGCCGTCGCGGGCGTCGCGCACTCGGCGGGCCTGAGCGTCGCGCTCGTCGAGCAGCCCTACCGCGTTGCGGGGAGACGGGCTCCCGCGCCTGCGCATCAGCTCGATGCGGCGTGGACGGCAGTGGTCGACCACTTGCTCGCCGGCGAGCTGCACGGTGCGCCGCTCGTCGTCGGCGGACGTTCCTCGGGCGCGCGTGTCGCGTGCCGCACGGCGGAGGCCACCGGCGCCGTCGGAGTGCTCTGCCTCGCCTTCCCGCTGCAGCCGCCACGGCGATCCGGCTCCGCGCCCGCGCAGAGCCGTCTCTCCGAGCTCGATGCGGTGACGGTTCCCATGCTTGTCGTGCAAGGAGCGCGCGATCCGTTCGGCATGCCGCCTGCGGCCGCGCTGCGCATGGTTGTGCAGGTGGCGGGCGATCACAGCCTGCGCACCGATCTCGGCGCAGTGGCCGAGGCCGTGCGGGCTTGGCTTCTGCGTGTCGTGCTCGAATCGCCTACAGCTCAGACGTCGTAACCCTGACCGGGCGCTATGCGTGCGCGGCGCTCTTCCGGGATTGCCTCCTGCGTCATCAGAACCCGACGACCTGTCGGATGAGGACGACGTGGATGCGGCCGGGCGTCTCCTGGTGGATCTCGAGGATCTTGCCGACGTAGCTGTTCATCCCGTAGGCCGCGTACGCGCGGGCGTCCTCGAGTATCAGGCTGTGCTCGTAGATCCGCTCGCGTGCAGCTTCGGGGTCGGGAACGAGCTTTTGCGCGCCGACGACGAAGATGACGTTGGCGGCGCCCCAGGCGTAGGAGGCGAGCTGGCTGCCGGAGGCGGAGGCGATGACGAGCGCGCCGTCGCGGGTGACCGCGTGGACGCTGCCGAGGGCGTAGTCGGGTTGGCCGCCGATCGCCTTCATCTCTGCCAGCTGCGTCGCGAAGTCGAGCTCGTTCAGCTTGTTGCGCGCCGAGTCGTACTGTCCCCCGTCGTTGATCGCGTCCGCGATCCCGGTCTCCTGCAGCGTGACCGAGGTGTTGGTCATCACGGAGGAGCCTTTGGGGATGCGGGCGAGCACGGCGACGCGTGCGGCGTCGAGCCCGTCGACGACGTCGACGCCGAATCCGTGCTCTTCGAGCGCTACGACCGTCGCTGCAACGGTCTCGTCGTCAGGCAGTGTGTTGAAGCGGTCAGATGCGGGCGTTGTGGTCACGTGTCGGTCCTCCTTGGTTTGGGCGAGTCGACCTAGGGTGACCCGAGGGTGCGCCCCTCGCATCCGCCAGTGGCTAGTCGTCGCTGCCGAGCTGCAATGCCTCGCCTGCTTTTGCCAGGGCGTCGAGATGGCCGTCGAGCCCAGGTAGCCCGGAGCCCATGGTGTCAACCGACACATGGGTTGCACCCGCGTCACGCCAGCGTCGCGCGTCTCGAACGAGCTCGGCGGTTCCTCCGGCGCCTTGCCTGACGCGCGCGCCCATCCCGATTGCCGACGAGTCGCGGCCGGCCTCGGCCGCGGCCGTCGCGATGATGGCGAGAGCCTCGTCGAGTTCCGGGCCGGGCTCGACCCGCGGGAACCAGCCGTCGGCGAGCCTTCCGATCCGCCGGTACGCCGCCGGGGACTGTCCTCCGATCCAGATCGGGATGGGTCGCTGGATCGGCAGCGGAGCCAAGCCCGCTCCGACGATCGTGTCGAACGTCCCCTCGTGGGTCACGGACCGTTCCGTCCACAAGCGCCGGAGCAGCACGATCTGCTCCTCCTGGCGTCGGCCGCGCGTCGAGAAGTCCTGCGCCAACGCCTGGTATTCGACGGCGTTCCATCCGGCGCCGATGCCGAGACGGAAGCGGCCTTCGCTCAGGATGTCCACCTCGGCGGCCTGCTTGGCGAGCAGTGCGGTCTGGCGTTGCGGAGCGATGACGATGCCGGTCACGAGCTCGAGCTGCGAGATCGCCGCGAGGAATCCGTAGAAGACGAGGGGCTCGTGGAATGTCGTGTCCACGTCGTACGGGCCCTTCCACCCCGTGTGCACCGCTGGATCGGCGCCGAGGACGTGATCGTAGACCTCGATGTGCCGGTAGCCGAGCTCCTCGACCTTCCGCACGTACGCCCGGACTGTGCCAGGGTCAGTCGGCAGTTCTATCTGCGGATAGATGACGCCTATTTTGCACGGAGCGTCTCCGCCGTCGCCGATCCCGCTTGCCGTCACGCCAGGAGCTCGCGGACGCGCGGGATCACCTGGGTGCCGTACAGCTCGATATTCGTCATGAGGGCTTGCTGAGAGAGACCGCCCATGCCGTATTTCAGATCGAAGCGGTTGGCGCCGAGAGTCGTGAGATTTTGCGCGATCTTCTGTGCGACCACTTCTGGCGATCCGACGTAGAGCGCCCCTCGTGGCCCGATCTCCTGCATGAAGGAGTCCTTCGTCGGGATCGCGAATCCGCGGGTCTCGCTGACGTGGCGGATCACCTCCAGGTAGCGCGGCCAGAACTCCTCGCGGGCTTGCTCGTCGGTGGCGGCGACATGACCGGGCGCGTGCACCCCGACGGGCAGGGGGGCTCGCCCGAAGCTCTCGAGAGCCTCGCGGAAGAGCTGGGGGAACGGTGCGAAACGCGCCGGGGGGCCGCCGATGATCGCGAGCATCAGCGAGAACCCGTAGCGAGCCGCGCGCACGACCGACTGGGGGCTGCCGCCGACACCGATCCACACGGGGAAGGGCCCGGACTCGGTGTGCGGCACGACATCTTGGTTGAAGAGCGCAGGGCGCGTCTTGCCGTGCCAGGTCACCGGTCCGCCCTTGAGCAACTCGGCGAAGAGATTGGTCTTCTCTTCGAAGAGCTCCTCGTAGTCGTTGAGGTCGTAACCGAAGAGGGGGAACGAGTCGATGCTGGAACCTCGCCCGAGGATGACCTCTGCACGACCGCCGGAGATTGCGTTGAGCGTCGAGTAGCGTTGAAACACGCGGACCGGATCGTCCGAGCTCAACACGGTGACTGCAGACCCGACACGGATGCGGGTCGTGCGTGCCGCGATCGCGGCGAGCACGACGTCGGCCGCGGACAACGGGAAGTCATCGGTGTGGTGCTCGCCGATCCCGAAGAAGTCGACGCCGACCTGGTCGGCGAGGACGCCTTGTTCGACGAGGTCCCGGATCGTTTGCGCATGTGAGAGTGGGCGGTCGTCATCGTCGTGCGTGACATCGCCGAAGGTGTCGAGGCCGAAGACGAGTGGGAACTGCCCGGGTGTGTCCTCGAGATCGCCTACCGATTCTGAAGGTGCTGTGGTCACGCCGAGGTCTCCTTGGCCGAGTATGAATGTGCCCTGCACCGAGCATGCCGATCCGGGCAGCTGCAGCGTGTCAGTGTCCGGCCGCCGGGGCGCGGTTCGCATCCGCCGGTGGCCAGTCGTCGCGACGTGGGCCAGTCGTCGCAGCGTGCCGGGGCGCGTGTAACGTCGATGCCAGGCAGATGGT
>JAOPYX010000263.1 GCA_025964535.1 Actinomycetes bacterium
CGTGCCTACGGGCATGAAGGCCGGCGTCGGGACGTCGCCGTGCGCCGTGTGCAGCACGCCGGCCCGGGCGACGCCGTCGGTGGCGGCGAGGGTGAAGCAACTCATGTGGCCGAGGGTACGCCGTCAGCGCTGCCAGACAGTGAGCCAGGTGCCGGTTACGCGCTGGGTACCGAAGGTCAGGTGGATCGAACCTGTCCGGGGGGCGAGCTCACCGACACGTGGACGTCCGCTCCGCCGGCAACCGGCTCGCGGGCCGCCGCCGCAGAGTGCGCGACGATCGCCGCCGCAAGCCGCTCTGCCCATTCACGCGGCGCCGAGCTTCCAGCCGCTTCGAGAAGCGCCGTCTCGAGCGAAACGCTGCGACTGCGGCTCACCGCCGCGACCGTCGCCACCCACTGGCCACGCTCGTCGCGATCGATCACGAGCGAATAGCCGTCGGGCGTCTGTCCGTGCCAGATACGCATCACGCTGCTGCCACATACGGCGCCGGCACTCTCCAGCGTCACACTCGGCTACGGACATCTCATGACGCCATAGCCGTAGTTCTTCAACCGAAGACACGGATAGACATCCGGCGTCGCGGGGTTGAAGCTGGAGCCGCCGACCGCGTGTCCCGTTCGGTCGAACCCGATCGCGCGCACGAGCCGATGGCCGGGACGGGAGTGCCTCGAGCCGATTTGAAGGAGAACCCACCCGTCCTTCGGGGTGACGACTTGCCGCGCCCCATCCTCGTAGCGCAACTCGACGCGTGCCACCGACCTCGCGACCTCACCCCGTAGGAGAGCGCCCGCGTGCTGACCGGTGCCGCCGACCGAGAGCTGCACCGTCGAGCCACGCAACACGGCAGGCTCGCAGCCCGTCACGTACGTTCCCGCGAAACAGCGCCTGCTGCGGCCTTGACGAGACGGCATCACCCACAGCTCGACGAGTGTGCCGTCGCTCAGGTTGAAGCTGAACACCAGACGCCGCTTCGACCACACTTCCTCCGGCGTCGTTTGGATCGAATGACCCCAGCGATCTTGACGGTCGATGAGGCGGGTGGTCGTGTGGACGTCTTCGATGGCTTGCCGTGCGAGCGTCTTTCCATCGCGGACCACGATTAGCGCGACCGGCCGGACAGCGCCCAGCCGCCGACTCGTCGGGATCTCGTAGAAGAAGAACCCCGCATCGATCGGCGCCGTCACCCACACATATGGGATGACTGTCGCGGCGCCGTCCGCATACAGCAGCTTGACGGTGGCGTCCGGTACGAAGACCTCGCCTTCGACGGTGTCGACTCCGAGCGATGGATACATGGCCGACCACCCGACGTTGGCAGGGGAGCCATACGATCCTTTGTGGTTGCGTGCGGTGACGCAGTGCGGCGCGCCGTTGCTTCCCCAGATCGCGCAGAAGCCGCCGCGCTTGGTCGGGGCGACATAGAGGACGCTCGTCTTGTCTCCCACCCGAAGGCTCGTAACGCGCCGAGCACGTGCCGGAAAGAGACCGGGTCCAACACCGGGCGGCATCGACTGCTCCACCTCCAGGCGGGCGAAGTACACGACGATGTTCTTCGGCGCATGCGTTGCCGTAAGGAAGTCGACGATCTCCGCACGGAACGCCAGAGCCGGTGCGGCCACGGCGATCACCACGAGCGCCGCCGCGATGGCCAGGTAGAGCCTGCGCCGCGCTGGCTCCCGTTCGCGCCCCGGGCTCGACGTCGTGCCGACTTGCGCTCGGCGGATCACGTCTGCCCAGTCGGCGTGCTCGAAGCCGCCCAGCGGAGAAAGTCGCTCCAGCTCCTCGAGGAGCACCACTTCCGCGTCAACCATTTGCCTCCACCTCCCCCAGCGCCTTGCGGATCGTTGCGTGAGCGGTCGCCAGCGACGCCGACACCGTCCCGACCTCGATCTCCAACGCCTGAGCGATCGACCGGTAATCGAGCGCCGCGTAATAGCGCAGGAACACGACCAGCCGCTGCCGCTCCGGGAGCCGCGCTACGAGGGGCGAAGCCTCCAGCAGCGGAGACGGCGTGTCCCACGCCTCGTCCATCGTCTGCCCCACCTCGACCAGCGGACGCCGCATGGCCTTCCGCGCCGCGTTCACCACGGCGCGCCACACCCACGCCTCGAGCGGCCCGTCGCCGCGAAAGCCGGCCCTGCTGCGGATGACGTCCGCGAACCCGTCCTGCACCACCTCGACCGCCCGCTCCGGATCGCCCACGATCGCGCGCGCCACCTGCACGAAATACGGAAACCGCGCCCGGTAGAGCTCCTCGATCTGGTCGAGCCGCCGATCTCGCCGTCCACGCATCTACGGACATTGATCCACAGGCGCGGCCGCTTGTTTAGTCGCGCACCGACTTCCTCAGAGAATGAGCATCGCGTCGCCGAACGAGTAGAAGCGGTAGCGCTCCTCGACGGCGAGCCGGTAGAGAGCCCTCGTCTCCTCCGCGCCCGCGAACGCCATCACGAGCGCGAGCAGCGTCGAGCGCGGCAGATGGAAGTTCGTCAGCAGCGCATCGACGCGACGGAACTCGAAGCCCGGCGTGATGAAGAGCTCCGTGCGCCCCGTGATCGGGCCGCCGTGCGCGAGCGTCTCGAGCGTGCGTACCGTCGTCGTTCCCACGGCGAGCACGCGCTCCGCGGAACGGATTCGCTCCCAGGCGCGCGGCTCGACCTCGTAGCGCTCGCCGTGGATCGGGTGCTCCTCGAGCCGCTCCTCGGCGACCGGCCGGAACGTGTCGAGCCCGACGTGCAGCGTCACCCGCTCGACATCGAGCCGCTCCAGCAGCTCCGGGGTGAAGTGCAGGCCCGCGGTCGGGGCGGCGGCCGACCCCGGATCCCGCGCGTACACGGTCTGGTAGCGCGCAGGATCGTCGAGCGGCGCCGTGATGTACGGCGGCAGCGGTGTCGCCCCGGCCGGCTCGCCGTCGAGCCGCAGGCGCCAGCGGCCCTCGCCGAGATGCTCGATCAGCTCGACCGCCCCGTATCGGTGACCGGGCTTCAGCTTGCGCGTCGGACGCGCGAGCCCCTCCCAGACGTCGCCTTCGATGCGCTCGAGCAGCAGCACCTCGCCGCGCGGCGACTCGATCGGGATTCGCGCCGGAACGACCTTCGTGTCGTTCACGACGACGAGCTCGCCGGCGAGCTCCTCGGGCAGCTCCGAGAAGCGGCGGTGCCGCACCGAGCCGGTCGAACGCTCGTAGACGAGGAGCCGCGACTCGTCGCGTCGGGCGGCCGGATGCTGAGCGATCAGCTCGCGCGGCAGCTCATAGTCCAGCTCGGAGACATCCATCCGATCGTCACGGTAACGTCGCCCGCAATGGACGCCGAAGCAATCGCCCGCGCGCAGGCACGCATCGCAGAAGCCGTCAGCGGCCGAGTCGAGCCCGCGCAGGTCGACGCCGCATTCGAGCGCGCACGCGACCAGGTTGAGGCGCTCGCCGCCGCGGCAGCAGAGCTCGAGTCCACCCTGCCCTCGCGCGTTGGAGACGCAGTGCAGGACGGCCTCCGCGCCCAGGTGCTTCCCGTCGCCCGCCACCTCGCCGAGGTGCGCGGACTGATGAACCAGTTGATCCGCCGCCTGGAGCGTGTCGAGGGCGACCTCCTCGCCGAGCGGCATGCACGCGTCGACGACCTCGCCCTGCTCGTCGACCTCGTCTCATCCGGGTGGCGCGGAGTCGACCAGCGGCTCGGCCGCATCGAGACGAGCATTGCGAAGCAGCAGAACGGCGCGACCGTCTATCGCATCGAGGAGCACCGGTCCGCGCCGGTCGCTCCCGATCACCAGACCGGCTAGTCGCCTACTACTCCTCCGGACGCTGTTCCGGCAGCACGAGCTCGAACCGGCTGCCGAGCCCCGGCTCGCTCCGCACTTCCACGCGGCCGCCGAGCGCAAGTGCGAGCTCACGCGCGATCGCGAGGCCGAGCCCCGTGCCGCCGCCGTCGCGCGACCAGAAGGGACGGAAGATCCGGTCGCGCTCTTCGGCGCTGATCCCGGGGCCGCTGTCCGCGACGACCACCGACACCCAGCCGCCGTCCTCCGAGAGCGAGAGCTCGACCCGACCACCCTCCGGCGTCCACCGGAAGGCGTTCGAGAGGAGGTTCGAGATGATCTGGAACACACGGTCGCCGTCGGTGACGATCACCGGCTGCGCGCGCACGTCGAGGCGGTAGTCCATCGCGCGGCGCCGCGCAACCTCCGCGAACGCCGTGTACACGCGCTCGCACAGATGCTCCATGTCGACCTCTTCCTGCAGCACTGTGAAGCGATGCGCGTCGAGCTTGGCGAGATCGAGGACGTCGCCGACGAGACGCTCCAGCCGCATCGCCTCTTCGCCGATCACACCGAGCGACGCCTCCTGCATCACCTCGTCGTCGATCACGCCCTCGCGAAGAGCTGCGACATGGCCGCGGATCGCGGTCAGCGGCGTGCGCAGCTCGTGCGACACCGACATCAGGAAGTTCCGTGAGAGCTGCTCCGACTCGGCCAGCTTCGCCGCCATGTCGCCGAACCGCGTGGAGAGAAGTGAGATCTCGTCCGAGCCGCGCGACTTCGGCACCTCGACGCCGTAGTTGCCGCCCGCAACCTCGTCGGCGGCAGCCGACAGCGCGAGCAGCGGCCTCGTGAGGCGCCGCGACAGATAGAAGCCGAGGAGGCCGGCGACGATGACGCCGCCGCCGAACGCGATGCCCAACCGCTCGACCAATGTCACCCAGCGGCTGCGCAACTGCGAGATGGGCTTCGCGACGACGAGCGCGCCGAAGAGCTGGTCGCCGAGCTTGAGCGGCTGCGCCACCGCGAGATAGCGCCGACCCCGAACGTGCAGGTCGAACGCACCGGGCACGCTCCGCTCGAGGTCGATGAGGGACACGGTGTCGCGCGGAAGCTGCGGCAGAGGACCGGTGAAGAGCTGTGCGCCCCGCACGATCGGGACGTAGAAGATGCGGTCGCCGCCGATCGCCGCCTCCAGGTTGTGGATCGGCACGTCTCGCGCGCCGGCCTGGCTCGCCTCGAGCCGGACGATGCCGACCGACTCGGCACGCAACTCGCCGATCGCGCGCGTGCGCTCGTAGCTCTGGAAGAAGCGGATCGCTATGACCGAGGCCACGAGCCCTGCGAGCACGACGCCGAGCAGGAAGAGTGCAGGTATGCGGAAGCGCAGCGACCCGAGCACGGGGCGAGCCTACTCGGCTAAGCGGACTGCTGTTCGCGGGCCGGGCTCACTTTGTAGCCCACGCCCCAAACCGTGACGATCGGCGACGCGTCGCCGAGCTTGCGGCGAAGCTGACGAACGTGCACGTCGACGGTGCGGGTATCGCCCGCAAAGGTGTAGCCCCAGACGCGCTCGAGCAACTGGTCGCGCGTCAGCACGAGGCCTCGGTGGTCGAGCAGCTCCCAGAGCAGGTCGAACTCCTTCGGCGCGAGCTGGATCTCCTGATCGCCGACGCGCGCCTCACGGCGGCCGGCGTCGATGGTCAGATCGCCGTGCTGCAGGGTGGCGCTCTCCCCCTTCTCGCGCTCCGTCGTCGCACGGCGCAGGATCGCCCGCACGCGCGCCACGAGCTCGCGGGGATTGAAGGGCTTCGTCATGTAGTCGTCCGCGCCGACCTCGAGGCCGATGATCTTGTCGACGTCTTCGTCCCGAGCGGTGAGCATCAGCACCGGGAGATCGGTCGTCTGCCGGATGCGCTTGCAGACCTCGACACCGTCGATGTCCGGGAGCATCAGGTCGAGCACGACCAGGGCCGGCTTCTCGGACGCGACGAGCTTCAACGCCTCGACGCCGCTCGCCGTCGTGCGCACGGCATAGCCGGCGTTCTTGAGATACGCAGCGACGAACGACGCAATCGACGCTTCGTCCTCGACGACGAGCACCGTCTGCGGCTTCGAGGACATCAGTTGCTTATCCGGTCGTCGCCGTCGGCACGCCGACGATCAGCGCCTTCGACGGTGTTGCAGGCAGCGAAAGGGGAGCGCGCCCATTCAGCGAGAAGGTTCCGTCGTGGGTGGGCAGATCAGGCGAGCCGGCGAGGATCACGTTGCCGAACCCGCTCGCGACGAGATCGATGCCGGAACCGTAGATCGTGATCTTGTAGCTGCCACTGACCGCCCTGAAGCGGAGCGGGACGTCGCCACCCGCACCCCACTTCTGGATCGCGTCGCCGACATCCTTGTGCCAGATAGAGCCCGTGACCTCAGGAGAGTATTGATCTCCCGGCGTCGGATCCTCGACGACGATCCGACCCGAGCCGCTGATCTGGCCGATCACGGCTCCGCGAATCACGAGCGTCACGACCGGTGTGCCGAGCGGAGCATTGCCGTTCTGGACGACAAGCGTGCCGTCGCCCGGCGCCTTGTAGACGGCAAGCGCAGCTGCAGGCACGACAAGCGCGGCCAGGGATGCACAGATAACGACTGTTCGCCGCACGATGGTCAGAGTATCGGCATGTCTCGTGACCCGCGATTGAGCGGTCCGTAAAGGTTGTGTGAGGGACGGCCCGCCGGATTTCGCAGCGGGAGGGATGTCCGAGGCACACGCGAAGCTTCGGCAGATGACCATCGAGTCCACCGCGCTCGTCCTGAGCGAGCGCCTCGACGCGCTCGCTGCTGCCCTACAAGCCGCGGGGGTCTCGCCCGAGCAATCCGCGTCCCTGCTCGCCTCCGCGGCGGCCGCGACCATGCATGCGCTCACGCTCGATGCGTTGCTCGAGAAGCAGTCGAGGCCGGCCGCTGCGCCGGATCGCAGGGCGGCCGCGACGAGCTTCGGCACAGCGCTCGTTCCGCTCGCGGCCTGAGGCTTCAGCCGTCGTAGCGGTAGAAGCCACGGCCGCTCTTGCGGCCGAGTAACCCCGCGTTCGCCATCGCGACGAGGCGCGGCGGCGCGGCCATCCTCGGCTCGCGCAGCTTCTCCCACAGGGCTTCGCTCGCGTGCACGTGCACGTCGACCCCGATCAGGTCGATCAGCTCGCACGGCCCCATCGGCCAGCCCACGCCGTGCTTCATGCCTGCGTCGAGGTCCTCCACGGTGACCCGCGCCTCGTCCAGCACGCGAATGCAGTCGTTCAGCACCGGGATCAGCACACGGTTGACCACGAAGCCCGGCGTGTCGTGACACCTGATCGGATGCTTGCCGATGCGCTCGCCGAGCGCAAAGGCCGCGTTCACCGCCTCGTCGGCGGAAAGCTCCGTGCGCACGATCTCCACGAGCGGCATCAGCGGCGCGGGGTTGAAGAAGTGCATGCCGACGACACGCTCGGGCGACGTCGTCGCCGACGCGATCTCCGTCACCGACAGCGCCGACGTGTTCGTTGCGAGCACCGCGTCGGGGCGACAGACGCGCTCCAGCTCGCGGAAGAGCTCCTGCTTCGGCTCGAGCGCCTCGACGATCGCCTCGATCACGAGATCGCAGTCTGCGAGATCGCCGAGGTCGGCTGTGAGCGTGAGGCGGCCGACGGCCGCGTCGCGAGCGTCCTGCCCGAGCTGCCCCTTCTCGACCTTGCGGGTCAGGAAGTGCGCGATGCGATCGCGCCCCTTCTCGGCGAGCTCGAGCGACACCTCGCGCCCCACCGTCTCGATGCCCGCCTCGACGCAGAGCTGCGCGATGCCGCCGCCCATCGCGCCCAGGCCGACCACGCCCACCTTCTGTATCTCCTTGGCCACGGCGCGAGCCTACCGTTGCAGCCGCGGGCCGAGCAGCGCGATCACGAGCCCCGCCGCCGCGATGAGCCCGAGCGCGCCGGTCAGCCCGACTCCCCGCGCGAGGAAGCCGATCGACGGCCCGTTGATCACGCCGCCCGTGTAGCCGGCCGTCGCCACGGCTGCGATCCCCGCCCCGGATGAGATCCCGGGCGCTGCGGCTGCGAGCCGGAACAGCGCGGGCACGATCGCGGCGCAGCCCGCTCCGACGCACGCGAAGCCGACGAGCGACGGCAGGGGCGAGCGGGTGGCGAGCACGAGCAGCATTCCGGCGACGGTGAGGAGCCCTCCCGTCCGCGCCAGTCCGCCGAAGCCCCAGCGTGCGACGAACCGGTCGCCCACGAGGCGTGCGAATGCCATCGCGATCGCGAAGGCAACCACGCCACCGGCAGCGACCGCAGCGCTCGTGTGCGCCGGCCCGGACAGGAAGACGGCCGCCCAGTTCATCGTCGACGACTCGACGAACATGCAGCAGAACGTCAGGAACGCCGGGAGTGCGAGGGCGCCCCGCGGAAGCGCGAAGCGTGCGGTGTCGACCGCGGCGTCCTCGGCGCCCGGCAGGAGCTTCGGCACGACGAATGCGGCGACGACGACCGCACCGGCCGCAACGACCGGGAACACGAGCCGGGGGCCGAGACCCGCGGCAGCGGAAGCGGCGGCGAGTGCCGACCCTCCCAGAAGCCCGAAGCTCCAGGCGCCGTGCAGCGCCGAGAGCACCGGCCGGCCAAGGCGATGCTCGACGGCCACGCCGTGCGCGTTCGCGCTGACGTCGAGGATCCCGATGCCGGCTCCGAGGACGCACGCCGCCGGGACGAGCACGGCGAGTGAGGGAGCGAACGCGGCGAGCGTGAGACCGCCCGCAGCGATCACCAGCCCGAGCCCGGTCGGCCCACGGCTACCTCGGTGCGATGCAAGCCAGCCCGCGATCGGCAGCGAGACCGTCGCCGCGACCGAGACCGCAAAGATCACGAGGCCCAGCTGGCCGCTGTCGAGGCCGAGCCGGTGCTTCAGCGCCGGCAGCCGCGCGGCCCAGACGCCGTCGACGGCGCCGAGGCCGACGAATGCGATCGCAAGCGCGACATGCGCGGCACGGAGTCGGCTCGCCGGCATTGGGCGAGCGTAACGACAGCTGAGGGCTGCCCTACCGGGTCCTATTTGAAGAGCGAACCCCCGCTACCTGGTCTTGACTCAACCGGGTACGTCGTCGTCGCTGGAGACTGCACCGTGGCCCGGTTGCGACCAGGTGGCTAACGGAATGGTCGCTACGCGACCGCTTGCTTGACCCCCGCTACCTGGTCTCGAATCAACCGGGCAGGTCGTCGTCGCTGGGAGATTGCACCGCGGCCCGGTTGCGACCAGGTAGCTATCGGAATGTTTAGAGTTTTTCTACGACGCCCGCAATCGCCTGGCCGAAGCCGATGCACATCGCGGCGATGCCGTAACGCGCGTCGCGGCGCTCCATCTCGGAGAGCAACGTCGCGGTGATGCGTGCGCCCGTGGCGCCGAGTGGATGGCCGAGCGAGATCCCGCCGCCGTTCGGATTGACGTCGCCGGCCTCGTATCGCTCGCCGAGCGCCGTGTCCTTCAACGACTGGAGGACGACCGAGGCGAACGCCTCGTTGATCTCGATCACGCCCATGTCGTCCCACGTCAGGCCGGCCTTGGCGAGCGCGCGTTCGCACGCCTGCGGATTGCCGTGCAACATCATGTGCGGGTCGACGCCGGCGATCCCGAAGCCGAGAAAGCGGCCGCGAGGCTCGAGCCCGAGCTCCGACGCCTTCTTCTCCGATGCGATGAGCACTGCAGCCGCGCCGTCGACGATCTGACTCGAGTTGCCCGCTGTGACCACGCCGTCCGGGATGAACGACGGCTGGAGCGTCGCCATCTTCTCGAGCGTCGTCTGGCGGACGGCCTCGTCGACCGCGAAGCGCGTGCGCGTCATCGTGAGCGTGCCTCCGCCGTCGCCGGAAGCGGGGACGTCGAGGTCGATCGGGATGATCTCCTTCTCGAACCGGCCTTCTTCGATCGCGCGCGCGGCGCGCAGATGCGACTCGAGGGAGTAGCGGTCGAGCTCCTCGCGCGAGAGATCCCACTTCTTGGCGATCTCCTCCGCCGAGATGCCCTGCATGACGATGTCGTAGCGCTCGGTGACCGCGTCGGACATCGAGCCGTTGCCCGAGCCCATCGGAACCCGCGACATCATCTCGACGCCGCCGGAGATGACGAGGTCGAGCTGCCCCGACCAGATCGCGGCAGCCGCGTTGAAGTTCGTCTGCATCGACGAACCGCACTGGCGGTCCACCGTCGTGCCGCACACCGTCACGGGCCAACCGGCGGTGAGCGCGACGTTGCGGCCGATGTTCCACGTCTGCTCGTTGATCTGTGTGACGCATCCCCACTGCAGGTCCTCGACCTCGCCGGGCTCGACGTCGTGACGCGCGAGGAGGCCGTTCACGACCTGCGCGGAGAGGTCGTCGCCGCGGATGTGCGAGAGCGTTCCGTTCTTCTTGCCGATGGGACTGCGAACGGCGTCGACGATCAGCGCGTCGGTGTCTCTGGCCATAGGCACAACTCTATCGCGGGCACCTTGACCGACGCGGGAGCGCGACGGAGAATCGAGCGGTGCTGCGCAAGAACGCAAAGGCCGAGTTGATCAAGCGCGTGCCGCTCTTCGGCGAGCTTTCGAAACGGGAGCTCGACGAGGTGGCCGCCATCGCCGACGAGCTCGCGATCCCCGCAGGAGAAGAGCTGACGCACGAGGGCGCGGCGGGTCACGAGTTCTTCGTGCTGGCGGAAGGCACCGCCGACGTGCGTCGCAAGGGCCGCAAGGTGAACACGCTCGGCGCCGGCGACTTCCTCGGCGAGATCTCGCTCGTCACCGGAGCGCCGCGAACGGCCACGGTCACGACGACCGCGCCTGCGCGGTTGCTCGTGATCACAGCCCGCGACTTCAAGGCGCTCCTGCGCCGCATCCCGTCGATCCAGCTGAAGGTCCTGGAGGCGGTTGCGTCCAGGCTGCCCGACGAATAGCCCTCAAGCTCCCAACGAATGGGCCGAGAGCTATCGTCTCAGCAGGGCACGAGCGAGAAAATCGGAGGAGCGACAATGGCTGCAACGGCAACCGAGCGCAAGCTGCTGATCGACGGCGAATGGATCGAGACCGGCGACTGGCTCGAGGTCCGCTCGCCCTATTCCGGCGACGTCGTCGGGCGAGTCGCCAAGGGCGGTGCCGCGGAAGCGCGCCGCGCGGTCGACGCCGCGGCTCGGGCACTCCAGAGCCCGCTGCCCGCGCACAAGCGCGCCGAGATCCTGGTCAAGGTCGCGGGCCTCATCGGCCGGCGCCACGAGGAGCTCGCCCGCACGATCTCCGACGAGGCCGGCAAGCCGATCAAGGCCGCCCGCATCGAGGCGTCGCGCGCCATGTCGACCTACACCTTCGCGGCCGTCGAAGCGCGCAAGCTTGCAGGCGAGATGGTTCCGATGGAAGGCGCGCAGGCAGGCGAAGGGAAGCTCGGCTTCACGCTGCGCAAGCCGATCGGCGTCGTCGGCGCGATCTCGCCGTTCAACTTCCCGTGCAACCTCGTTGCGCACAAGATCGCGCCGGCGCTCGCCGCCGGCTGCCCGGTCGTGCTCAAGCCCGCCAGCCAGACGCCGCTCTCGGCGCTCTTCCTCGCCGAGCTCGAGCTCGAGGCTGGGCTCCCGGACGGCTGGCTCAACGTCGTCGTCGGTCCTGCGTCCCAGATCGGGGACGTCCTCGTCGAGGACGACCGGGTCAAGTTGATCACCTTCACCGGCTCGGGCGACGTCGGCTGGGGACTCCAGGAGCGCGCGCCGCGCAAGCGCGTGAAGCTCGAGCTCGGCAACTCGACGCCCGCGATCGTCGCCGCCGACGCCGATGTCGAGGCCGCGGCCACGAAGCTCGCGGGCAGCGCGTTCGCCTTCGCCGGGCAGGCGTGCATCTCCGTCCAGCGCATCTACGTCGAGCGGCCGGTCTACGACGCGTTCGTCGAGGCGTTCGTCCCGAAGGTCGAGGCGCTCACGGTCGGCGATCCGGCCGATGACGAAACCGACGTCGGCCCGGTGATCGACGAGGGCTCGCGCTCGCGCATCGTCGAGTGGATCGACGAGGCGAAGGCAGCCGGCGCGACCCTGCTTGCGGGCGGTCTGGAGGGCGAGCTGATCCGGCCGACCGTGCTCGGCAACGTGCCCGACGACCAGAAGGTGAGCTGCGAGGAGGTCTTCGGGCCGGTCGTCGTGCTCAACCCGATCGATTCGGTCGGAGAGGGCATCGAGCGCGCGAACGGGACGAAGTACGGCCTGCAGGCCGGCATCTTCACGGCGTCCATCGACTCGGCCCTCCGCGCGGCGGACGAGCTCGAGTTCGGCGGCGTGACCGTGAACGAGGCGCCTGCGTTCCGCAGCGACCAGATGCCGTACGGCGGCATCAAGGCGTCGGGGAACACGAAGGAAGGCCCGGCCTGGGCCGTGCGCGAGATGACCGAGGAGCGGCTCGTCGTCATCCAGCGGTAGGTAGAGGCTTGATGTGAATCAGCCGCAGGCACGGATGGTGTGCCAGACGCGGCGCGCTTCGCCCGGTCTGGCTCATCCCCGCACGCACGTCCAATCCACATCGAACCTCTGGCGTTTCGGCCCTGGAGGCGCGGGAACCCGCAGCGCATGATCGGTGTCGGAGTAGCGCTGCTCGTGGTCGGGATCGTCCTGCTCTTCATGCTCCCGTGGGTTGGGATCGTGGTGGGGATCGTGGGGCTCGTTCTCATGGTCATGTACATCGCCGGGTTCGGTCGTCGCGCGGTACGCGGCGAGCAGCCCGCCGACCGACGCGTGTAGTTAGAGTCGCGGCCTGATGCCGCGTCTGCCGGGTTTTCGCCGCCCAACCGACGGCGAGCCGCCCTCGTCGGCGCCTCCGCCGGCCACGACGGCCCGTGCCGTTCGCCGTGCCCTCCCCCCCGCCGGCCAGCTCCGCCGCGAACGCCGCGCCCTGCTCCAGCTGCGCGAAGCGCGCCTGCGCGACCTCGGCGGCCTCATGCTCGAGATGTACCGCCGCGACCAGTTCCGCCAAGACCTGCTCGTCGACCGCTGCGCAGAGCTCGTCGCCGTCGAGCAGCGGCTCGCCGATCTCGACACGCTGCTCGCCGCCGCGGTGTCGCGCGGTCGTACACGGCC
>JAOPYX010000284.1 GCA_025964535.1 Actinomycetes bacterium
ACCACTCGAGTACTGCTTCGAACCGCTGCACGCGATGGATCGGCGATCCCGCACGCGTGAGCTCGTGGCTCTCGGCGGGGAAACGGAGGATCTCCACCTCCTTGCGCATCAGGCGCAGCAGATTGAAGAGGTGCTCTCCTTGCTCGATGTTGCAGCGGAGGTCCTGCTCCGAGTGGAGCACGAGCACGGGTGTCTCGATCTGCTTCGCGTACGTCGCCGGGGAGCGTTCGAGATAGGCGTCGACGTTCTCCCAGAGCGGCCCGCCGAACTGCCGCTCGAACACCCAGAAGAGATCGCTCGACCCGAACATGCTCACGAGGCTGTTCACGGCCCGCTCGGAGATCGCCGCCTTGAAGCGGTTCGTATGGCCGATGATCCACGACGTCATGTAGCCGCCGTAGGAGCCGCCGATCACACCGAGCCGGTCCGGGTCGACGAAGTCGAACTTCTCGATCGCCGTGTCGACGACCGCCATCACGTCCTCGTAGTCGCGCGTGCCCCAACCCGGGCCTGCATCGCCGACCGGCCCGCGAATCGCGCGCCCGTGCTCCTCCGAGTAGCCCGAGCCGCCGCGCGGGTTCGAGAAGAGCACCGCGTACCCGCCGCCCGAGTAGACCTGGAACTCGTCGAAGAAGCCCGTGCCGTATTGCGTGAACGGGCCACCGTGGATGTTCAGCAGCGTCGGGTACTGCGTGCCCGCCGTGAAGCCGGCAGGCCGCACGATCCACGCGTCTACCTCGTACCCATCCGCCGAGACCGCGGTGAACCGTTCCGCGTCGACGAGCTCCCGTCCGTTTGTGAAGGCATCGCCCACGCTGGTCAGCTTCCGGCCACCGGCACCGGCGTAGAGCTCGCGCAGCGTCGTGTGCGTCGACGCGACGTAGACCAGCTCGCCGTCGTGCATGTCGTAGCCGGAGACGGCGAGCTCCCCGCCGAAGAGACGCTCGGGCTGGCCAGAGCCGTCCGCTGCGACCGTGTAGGCGTGGACGTTGCCGCCGTCCTCGATCGTGAAGAGGATGCGGTCGCCGTCCCAGATCGGCTCGCGGTACTCGGGGTACGGCGCGCACTGACGGTCGAGGGACGTGGTCAGCAGCGTGGCGCCCGTGCCGTCGGCATTCATCACACCGATCTGCGTGTGGTGGGGATCTGTCCCGTCCTCGACGGCGAAGCGGTACGCGATCCGGCTGCCGTCGGGTGAGAACGCCGGCGTCTCGTACGAGCCCTCGTCACCGGTCAGCTGCACCGGCTCGCCTCCGGCTGCATCGACCACGTACAGGCGGCCGATCAGCTCTGTGTCCCAGCGCTCGCCCCGCAGCGCGCTGAAGGCGAGCTGCTTGCCGTCCGGCGACCAAGCCGGCGCGCCGTCCTCGCAGTCCCCGTCGGTCAGCTGGCGGGGCTCGCCGGCTTCGAGGTCGACGACGAAGACGTGCGTGCGCCTGTCGCCGGTCCAGCCGACGCTGTCGAGCTTGTGAAAGAGGCGCGTGAAGCGCCGCGGCTTCCGCTTGCGCTCGTCCTCTTCTTCATAGGCGTCGTCGCGGACGCGTGACGTGAAGGCGAGACGCGTCGAGTCCGGCGACCAGACGACGTCGGCGGCGCTCTCCTTGAGGTCGGTGAGCCTACGCGCCTCGCCGCCCTCGGCTGGAATGACGTAGATCTGCGCCTGCGCCTTGTCGTCTCCGCGGTTCGATACGAACGCGAGCCAGCGCCCGTCGGGCGACCAACGCGGAGAGCCGTCGCGCTTCTCGCCGGCCGTGAAGCTGCGGGGCTCCTCAGAGGCGTCGAGCGGCGCGACCCAGACGGCGCTCCGGTACTCGCTCGAATCGCGGTCGATGGTGGAGACCACGTAGGCGACGCGGCTCCCGTCAGGCGAGATGCGCGGGTCGCCGACGGCAGTCAGCGCATAGACGTCATCGGGTTGCATGCCGGCCACGGGCCGGACTATAGGCAACCGATTCAGCTATGCGCGAGCGCGTACGCGAGCGAGAGCGCCGCGGCCGCGAGCGACACGCCGGTGAGAATGAAGACGAAGGCGAGCGGCATCGCGCGCCATATCCCCAATTTCCTCAGCGGAGAAACAGCCATCCGTCGCGGAGCGGAACTTGTTCCGCGCAGCAGTGACACGTTTGCCGCGAGCGGAGCGAAGAAGGGGGCCCACGGGGGAAACATGGTTTCCCCCGTGAAGCGAGTGCGGGCGAGAGGACTCGAACCTCCAAGGGCTTGCACCCAACGGGTCCTAAACCCGCCGCGTCTACCAGTTCCGCCACGCCCGCGAGGCGACTCAGTCTACGAGGTCAGCGACGCGCAGAGACCTTCTGGGTGGCGAGGTATGCAACCGCGCCGAACATCCCCACCCAGATCAGGGTGACGACGACCATCAGTGAGAGTGTCCACGCGCTCATGGGATGGAAGATCTCATTCGGCGCGGATTTCTCGCACCCTTCCCCCCGAACGGGGGATCCGCGCGATCGAGGCGGTCAGCCGACGAGCTGCTCGATCCGCGACGCCGCGCGGGTCAGCCCGGCTACGTCGAAGAGATAGGGCGTCACGTTCGGGATGCGGTGCTCCGGGCCGTCGAGGTCGTCGGAGCCGGCTGCGGCGTTGAGCGCGAAGCGCACCGGGATCTCGTGGCAGACGACGAGGATCGCCCGCTCGGGGCGCTCGAGCAGGCGCCGGAACGCCCTGGCGTATCGCCGAGCCGCATCGTCGAGGCTCTCGCCCCCGGGAAACGGCACGTCGCG
>JAOPYX010000328.1 GCA_025964535.1 Actinomycetes bacterium
GTGACCGTGCACCGTGCGTGGTCGCCGAACGGCGCCGATCGCTTCTACAACCTCGTTCGCGCGCGCTTCTTCGACGGCGTCACGTTCTTCCGCGTCGTCAAGGGCTTCGTCGTCCAGTTCGGGATCAGCCCCGACCCGGCGATCGCGAAGGCCTGGCAGACGGCGACGATCAAGGACGACCCGGTGAAAGCCTCCAACACGCCCGGCACCCTCACGTTCGCGGACGCCGGCCCCGACACGCGCACGACGCAGCTCTTCGTGAATCTCGGCAACAACGCATCGCTCGACGGGCAGGGCTTCTCGCCCTTCGCGCGCGTGACGAGCGGGATGAGCGTCGTCAACCGGCTCTACGGCGGCTACGGCGAGCGCCCCACGAGCGAGCAGCAGCAGATCACGACCCAGGGGAGTGCCTACCTGCGCCGGCACTACCCGAAGCTCGACCACATCCGGACAGCCCGGATCGTCGGCTAGCCGCGCTGGTAGTCTCCAACGCGATGCCGATCTACGAATACGTGTGCATGCAGTGCGAGTCGCACTTCGAGGAGCTCGTCCGCGGCGAGGAGCAGATCGCCTGCCCCGACTGCGCCGCGACGAACGTCTCGCGCCAGTTCTCCACCTTCGCCGTGCACGGCGCGGCCAAGCAGCCGAGCTTCAAGGCGTCCGGCGGCGGTGGCGGTTGCTGCGGCGGCTCGTGCGGCTGCGGCCACTAGCGGTTCCGCTATGAGCGACCAGCAGGGGGAGCAGCTGACGCGCGCCGAGCGCGAGCAGCTAGAGGCCGAGCTCGCCGAGCTCGAGGGCCCGCGCAGGCAGGAGATCGTCGAGGCGATCGCGGTCGCCCGCGGACACGGTGACCTCTCCGAGAACTTCGAGTACCACTCGGCGAAGAACGAGCAGGGCCTGCTCGAGCGGCGGATCACGATCCTCCGCTCGCGGCTCCAGTACGCCGAGGTGATCGACGAGGAGGCCGCAGCCGCGAGCGGCGTGGTCACGGTCGGCTCGAAGGTCGAGCTCGAGCGGGAGGACGGCGAGCAGATGACCGTCGACATCTCGAGCGTCGGCGGCGTCTCGCCCGAGTCTCCCGTCGGGAAGGCGGTGCTCGGCAAGAAGGTCGGTGACCAGATCGTCGTCGAAGCGCCCCGCGGCACGTGGCGCGCGCGCGTCCTCTCAATCGGTCGGTAGACGTTGTCTATCCGGACGTGCTCCTACACTCATCTGCCGTGAGCGCGGTTCCAGTCGAGCACGTCGACGAGCTCCAGGCCTACGCCGATTCGGCGGCGGGCTGTGTGCGCTGTCGTCTCTCGCGGGGGCGAACGCAAGTGGTGTTCGGTGCCGGCAACGCACGTGCCGACCTGATGTTCGTCGGCGAGGCACCCGGCTTCCACGAGGACAAGCAAGGCCTGCCGTTCGTCGGCCAGGCGGGCAAGCTGCTCGAGAAGCTGCTGGCGCAGATCGGGATGCAGCGCAGCGACGTCTACATCGCGAACGTGTTGAAGTGCCGCCCGCCGGGCAATCGCAATCCGCTACCGGACGAAATCGAGGCGTGCGAGAGTCATCTGTTCCGCCAGATCGAGCTGATCCAACCGGCCGTCGTCGCGACGCTCGGGAACTTCGCGACGAAGCTCCTCTCTGGGCGCCCGCTCGGGATCACGCGCGTGCACGGGCAGGAGCAGGAGACGACGATCGGCGGCCGCAGCGTGCTGCTCTATCCGCTCTACCATCCGGCCGCGGCGCTCTACACGCCCGCGATGCTGACCGTGCTCTCCGCCGACTTCGCGCGACTGCCTGCGCTGCTCGGCCGCTCGTCGGAGCCTGTGCCTCCGGCAGAGCCGGCGCTGAAGCTCGTGGCCGCCCAAGCAGCGGCCACCGAACAGCTCGGCCTGTTCTAGCCACACGCCCTTCGAGGGCGGCTGGACTCTACGCTTGTAGGGTGGCCGAGCGGCAGACGACGTCACCCGAAGAGACCGAGGCCCTGGCCGCTGAGCTTGCGCAGCGTCTCGTCGAGGGCGACCTCGTGACGATCACGGGCGAGCTCGGCGCGGGCAAGACCACCTTCGTGCGTGGCGCGTGCGAGGCGCTCGGCGTGCGCGAGCGCGTGACGAGCCCGACCTACACGATCGGCCACCGGTATCACGGCGCCGAGACCGAGGTCTCCCATCTCGACCTGTACCGCTTCCAGGGCGTCTCGGCTGCAGAGTGGGGGGATCTCGAGCCGTACTTCGAGGGCGCGATCGCCTTCGTCGAGTGGCCGGAAGCGGGCGACGGCGTCCTTCCGCCCGCCACCTTCACCGTGCGGCTGCGCCACGCGCCCGGAGCCACCAGAATGGTGTCGATCGAAGAATGTTGACGCTCGCGTTCGATACGGCGACCAATGATGCGACGAGCGCGCTCGTCGACGACGGCGAAGTGCTCGGAGAGCGCACGTCGCGCGCCGTCACGCTGCTCGAAGACGTGGACGCGCTGCTGCGGCAGGGCGGGGCGCACCCGCGCGATCTCGGTGCGCTCGTCGTGGGAGTCGGGCCCGGCAGCTTCACCGGCGTGCGCATCGGCCTCGCAGCAGCGCGCGGGCTTGCACTCGCGCTCGATCTACCCGGCGCCGGCGTCTCCACCCTGGACGCGCTCGCAGCGGGCGCGCCCGGCGCGACGCCCGTCGTCGATGCGCGGCGCCGTGAGGTGTTCACCCTCGTCGAGGGCCTCCCTGCCGTTCTCGCGCCGG
>JAOPYX010000345.1 GCA_025964535.1 Actinomycetes bacterium
CGCACGCGGATGCGGCAGCCGGGGAAGGTCGGATCGGAGACGAGCACGAGCGCGTCGAGCGGGTCGCCGTCTTCGGCAAGCGTCCCCTCGACGAAGCCGTAGTCCGCGGGATAGGTCATCGCCGTGAAGAGCCGGCGGTCGAGCACGATGCCGCCCAGCTCGTCGTCGTACTCGTACTTGTTCCGCGAACCCGACGGAATCTCGACGAAGACGACTACGCGATCGTGGCCGCTCACGCGCGCGCGACCGCGGCCGGGACGAGCGCGTTGTCGAGATCCGACACGAGATCCTCGACGGCCTCGATGCCGACCGAGAGGCGCACGAGGTTGCGCGGCGCGGCGAACGGCGCGTTCGCAGTCGATGCATGCGTCATCAGCGCCGGTACCTCGATCAGGCTCTCGACGCCGCCCAGCGACTCTGCGAGCTGGAAGACCTTCGTGCGCGCGACGAGTGCGACGGCCTCTCTCTCAGACTCCGCGAGGAAGGAGACCATGCCGCCGAAGTCGTGCATCTGGTGCGCCGCGATCGTATGCCCGGGGTGCGTCGGCAGGCCGGGGTAGAAGACGCGCTCGACGCGCGGGTGCAGATCGAGCCAGGCCGCGATCGCCATTGCGTTCTCGCAGTGCTTGCGCATGCGGACGGCGAGGGTCTTGATGCCGCGCAGGACGAGCCAGCTGTCGAAAGGGCCGGGCACGGCGCCGAGCGACTTCTGCAGGAAGTAGAGGCGCTCCGCGATGGTCGGGTCGTTGGTCGCCGCAAAGCCGCCGATCGTGTCGGAGTGGCCGCCGAGGTACTTCGTCGTCGAGTGGACGACGACGTCGGCGCCGAGCTCGAGCGGACGCTGGAGATACGGCGTCGCAAACGTGTTGTCGACGACGAGCATCGCGCCGACCTCGTGCGCCGCGTCGGCAGCCGCGCGAATGTCGACGATGTTCAGCAGTGGGTTCGACGGCGACTCGATCCAAACCATGCGCGTGTTTTCGTCGAGATGCTCGCGCAGGTTGGCGAACTGATCCGCAGGTACGTACTCGAACTGGTAGCCCTTCGGCTCGTACACCTGCGAGGTCATCCGGTACACGCCGCCGTACACGTCGGCGATCAGGACGACGCGCTGCCCGGGATCGACGAGGTGCATGAGCGTGGTCGTCGCGCCGAGCCCGGAGGAGAACGCGATGCCGTGGTCGGCCGACTCGAGCGACGCGAGGCACTCCTGCAGCGCCGTCCGCGTGGGGTTGGCGACGCGCGCGTAGTCGTAGCCCTTGTGCACGCCGACGGCGTCCTGGACGAACGTCGAGGTCTGGTAGATCGGGACCGTCACCGCGCCCGTGGCGGGATCCGGCTCCTGCCCGTCGTGGATGGCGCGCGTCTCGAAGTGCATGGCCCGATTCTACGGGTCGGGTGCGTGCTCTCCGCCGCACGTCCGGCTCCACCAGCGGGCTCGTGACACTCTCGTGACCATGCCTGGCACCGGACCCTCCTATGGGGACTCGGCTCGGACCGTCACCCCGGTGCCAGGCCCGGGCCAGGCACCGGGGTTGGGGTTGCGCGGGCTCAACGGGACACGACCTCGGCGCCGAGGACGCGGGCCAGGCGGATGAGGGCGGCGTCGAGCGTCGAGTCGAGGTCGCCGCGGACGCCGGGCTCCGGGTGGAACGCCTTCACACGCAACACGCCCTCCGCGCGGTCGTGCTTCAGATCGGCGCGACCGACTAGGCGGTCGCGGCGCAGCAGCGGCAGCACGTAGTAGCCGTACACGCGCTCGTGCTCGCGCTTGTAGATCTCGATCACGTGCTCGAACCCGAAGACGCGCTTCAGGAACGCGCGGTCCCACACGAGGTTGTCGAAAGGGGAGAGCAGGAGCGCGGGCGGCAACGCACCACCCGGCTCGACGCCGGCCGGCACGAGCACGGGCGCCTTGCCGTCGGCGACCTCGAGGCGTTGCAGCTTTCCCTCCGCGACGAGCGCGTCCGCGTGCGGACGGATGCGCGCCACGCCGCCCTTCAACCGCCACATCTCCGCGACCGCGGACTCGGTCAGCGCGCCGCGGGCCACGACGCCGCGGAGCGTCGCCCAGCGCGTGTACTCGTCGTCGGTCGGCGCCGCCCCGTTCGCCGTGAGTTCCGGCGGGAAGACGCGCTCCGGCAGGTCGTACAGCCGCTGAAACCCGTCGCGTCCGGCGATCGCGAGCCTGCCGGCGGAGTGCAGCGCCTCGAGCACGACCTTCGCAGGCTTCCAGTTCCACATTCCGCCCGAGCCGGAGCCCTCGAAGTGCCGCGATCCCAGCGGCCCGCGCTCCCCGATCTCGCGGAGTACCTGCCGCGTCAGCTCCGGCTCGCGTTCGAACACGTTGCCGCGCCACGGATGCGACTCGGCGAACCTCGCCATGCGCCAGCGGTGCATCGGATAGTCCTCCACCGGCAGCAGGCACGCCTCGTGCGCCCAGTATTCGAACAGCTTCCCGGTGCGCAGCAGGCGCGAGACGCACGACTCCGGGTACGCACCGACGCGCGCTCCGAGGGCCAGGCGATGGCTGCGCTCCACCGTCGACACGGAGTCGAGCTGGATGCACCCGGCGCGCCGGATCGTCGCGAGCACCTCGGCGGGAGTGCCGGTGCGAGGGCGGGAGGCATAGCCCTGTGCCTCCACCACGCGGCGGCGGATCTCTGCGACGCTGACGGTCGTGAGCGACTTCGGCATGTTCGTACTAGACCAGTTGCCGCCTCCTCCACAGCGAGTGCTCGAGATCGGGTGCGGGCGCGAGGGCGGGCTCGTCGCCATGCTCGCGTCGGCCGGCTACGACGTCCTCGGCGTCGATCCGGCGGCGCCCGAGGGGCCGAGCTTCCGCCGTGCGCGCTTCCAGGAGGTCGACGGCGACTACGACGCCGTCGTCGCCGGCCGCGTGCTCCATCACGTCGATCCGCTCGACGCAGGAATCGCGAAGCTCGCGAGCCTCGCGCCCCTGCTCGTCGTCGACGAGTTCGCGTGGAACCGCATCGATGCAGATGCGCGCGACTGGTACGAGGGGCAGCACCGCATGCTCGCGGCCGCCGGAGCGGACCCGCCCGGCCCACCCGACCTCGGCGCCTGGGCCGAGCGCCATCCCGATCTACACGCGCACGAGACGCTGCTCGCAGCACTCCGTGCGCACTACGACGAGCGTGCGCTCGAGTGGGTGCCGTACCTGCACCGCTGGCTCAACGGCCCGAGCAGTGAGGCACTCGAGAGCACGCTCATCGGTGCGGGAGCGATCCCCGCGATCGGCTACCGCTGGGTCGGGACTGCCGCTACGCCCGCGCGCCGCTGAGCACGTCGACGACGCGCTCCTCGGCGTCGTTCCGGTACTCGGGCCCGAGCTTGTCCGCAAGGATCTTCGCGAGCTCGCCGCTCTCGCCGAGCTCCTGCGTGATGTCCGCGCCGCCGATCAGCTCACCCTTCACGAAGACCTGGGGGATCGTCGGCCAGCCGGAGATCGCCTGCAGCTCCTGCCGAATCGCCGGGTCGGGAAGGATGTCGACCGCGGTAACGGGCGCCCCCGCCTCGCGCAGCGCGGTGAGCGCGCGGTGCGAGTTGCCGCACATCGGAATCTGCGGCGTGCCCTTGATGAACACCGCGACCGGCTCGTTCGAGATGACGTCCTGAATGCGTTCGGACAGCTCGCTCATGTGGTTCCTCTCGTCTTGATCCGCAGCTCGTGAATGGTGCCGTCGCGCAGCGGCTCGGCGAGCGCCTCGTTGACGAGGCGGTGCTGGTCGAGCAGCGAGAGCCCGGCAAAGCGCGGGCTGGTGACGATCACCTGGAAGTGGTCGCCGCCGCCGGTGCGATCCTCGACGCGGAGCTCGCCCGCGTCCGGGAACGCATCGCGCAGCAGGAGTTCGAGACGCTCGGCGGCCACGCGAGCATGCTAGCCACTGCCCTCCAGGCTAGGCCGAGACGCGCTGCGTGGAGCCGCGCACGATGAAGCGCGTGGCGAGCTCGACGTGGAGGGCCTCGAAGCTCTGATTGTCAAGTAGCCGGGTCAGGAGGCTGACCGCCATCCGGCCCATCTCCGCAAGCGGCTGCCGGACGGTCGTGAGCGCCGGCGTGACGTGCTGCGCCCATTCGAGATCGTCGAAGCCGACGATGGAGAGATCCTCCGGAATCCGCAGGCCACGCGAACGTGCGGCCTGCATGGCGCCGATCGCGAGGTTGTCGTTGAACGCGAAGATCGCCGTCGGCCTCTCGGCGACGTCGAGCAGGCGTCCTCCCGCTTCGATGCCCCCTTCGATCTGGAAGTCGGAAGCGACCTCGATCGCCGGGTCGGGCATGATCCCCGCCGACGCCAGCGCGGCGTGGTAGCCGCCGCGGCGCTCTTCGGTCGCGAGCCAGCCGTTGGGGCCGGTGATCGCGCCGATGCGCCGGTGTCCAAGCGCGAGCAGATGCCTGACCGCCTGGTTTGCGCCGGAGCTGTTGGCCGCCGACACTGCGGGCACCCGCTCGTTCAGCTGCTTGAGCGGGTCGATGACGACGAAGCGATAGCCGTGATTGAGGAGGCTCTCGAGCTCGTCGTTCGTCTCCTCCGGGAGCACGAGGAGGGCGCCGTCGGTCGTGCCGTGCATCAGCCGCTCCAGCAGCGATACCTCGCGGTCGTGCTCGTGCTCCGTCGGGCAGAGCACGATGCGCATGTCCTGCTCCGAGAGGGCCTCCGCCGCGCCGGAGAGGATGGACGAGAAGTAGACGGGGTGTACCTTCGGAATCGTCACGCCGACGAAGCCGGTGCGTCCGGCCGAGAGCCCGCGAGCGCTCCGGTTCACCGTGTAGCCCCGTTCGCGGACGACCCGCTGGACGTTCTCGCGGGTCTCGGCGGAGACGTCACCGCGGCCGTTGACGACCCGCGAGACGGTGGCGATCGAGACGCCCGCGAGCTCGGCGATCTCGCGGATCGTCACGCGCGTGGGCCGGCCGTCGTTGCCGTTCGCGGGCTCGCTCATAGCCGATATTCAAGCATGTTCCGGAACGTTTCGGAAGTGTTTCGGCCGCCGCGGCGGCAAAGACCGGCATCACGTCACGGGAAGCGTGGCGCGAATCCGGCTGCGGGACCTTGACTTTCCCGGATCGATCGTGGTAACCGTTACCGGAAACTTTCGGTGCCTTGTGACCGAACGCGTCGATTCTCGACTCGCCTACGGGCCAAAGAAAGGATCTACAGATGCGACGTCACGTCCGCTCCACCCGACGGCTCCCCGCGCTCGCCGCGGCGATCGGGCTCACCGCGACCCTCGCGACCCTGATCTTCACGGCGTCCGTTCCGGCGGCGACGAGGGCTGCCGGATCGTCCAGCGCCTCCCACACGTGCCTCGTCATGACGGGCTCGGGTGACCCCGCCTTCGTCAGGAACTTCAACCCGTACACGGCAACCGGTCTGCCGAGCGGCGGGTTCGTGCGCGGCGCCTTCTACGAGCCGCTCATCATCAGCACGGTCGCCGGCGGCGGCCACCAGTATCCGTGGCTGGCGCAGAGCTGGAAGTGGAGCAACGGCAACAAGACCCTGACGCTGAACATCCGGCACGGCGTCAAGTGGACCGACGGGAAGCCGCTCACCTCGGCTGACGTGGTGTACAGCCTCACGGCCGGCAAACAGGACAAGACGCTCGACATGATCGGATTCCTCTCGCCCGACTCGAACGTCTCCACGATCAGCGCCGCCGGTCCGTACGCGGTCGTCATCAAGCTCAAGACGGTCGACTCGCAGTTCATCCCGGCTGTCCTGAACGCGCAGTTCGTCATCCCGCAGCACATCTGGTCGAAGGTCACCGACCCTGCGACGTTCACGAACCCGAACCCCGTCGGCTCGGGCCCGTTCGCCGTCGTCGGGCGCTTCTCGACGCAGGACTACGTCTTCAACAAGAACCCGCACTACTGGCTGGCAGGCGCGCCGAAGATTCCGTGCCTCGAGTACGTGCAGGCTGCGTCGAATGACGCAGCGCTGCTCCAGATCCAGAGCGGACAGGTCGACTGGACGCACAACTTCGTCCCGAACGTCGCACAGGCGTACGAGTCGAAGGACAAGGCGCACTTCCACTCCTTCTACGCGACGACCGCGTACCCGATCTCGCTCGTCCTTGACACGACGCAGTACCCGTACAGCCTCGTTGCGTTCCGCAAGGCGCTGAGCCTCGCGATCAATCGCAGCGACGTGTCGAAGCTCGGCGAGTACGGCTACGCGCCGCCGACGGATGCGCTCGGCCTGAACGGCATCTTCCCGACGTGGGAGAGCGCCGCCGTGAAGACCGTCGCGAAGGCGGCCGCCGCCTACAACCCGACCTCGGCGAAGAAGATGCTCACGGACGCGGGCTTCACGTACAAGGGCAGCAGCCTCGTCGACCCGAAGGGCAACGCGGTCAACCTCGACATCCACGTGATCTCGGGTTGGTCCGACTGGGTTGCGTCGAACCAGATCATCACGAAGAACCTCCAGGCGATCGGGATCGACTCCAAGGTCGCACTCGAGCCCGACTGGAACTCGTGGTACCCGAACGCCTCGGCGTCGAAGTTCCCGACCCTGCTCTGGCAGAACGCCTCGCAGGGCTCGCCGTACGGCTTCTTCCTTTCGAATCTCTCGCAGCTGAAGTACACGCCCGCCGGTCAGGACGCGACGAATACCGGGAACTGGGCGCACATCTACGACGCGCAGGCGACCAGCCTGCTCAACCAGTGGAAGTCGACCCTCGACCCCGCGAAGCAGCAGAAGATCGCTGCGCAGGTCGCGAACCTCTTCCTGCAGCTCCAGCCGATCGTTCCGTTGTTCATCGGCCCGCGCTGGTCGACGTACAGCACGAAGTACTTCCACTGCTTCTCGTCCCCGAAGAACTACTACGGCGACCCGATCTTCACCACGGGTCCCGACAACGTCCTCTCGTTCACGCGGATCTGCCCCGGCGGCAAGGCCGGCGCGTGACGGTGAGGTAAGAGGCCCTCCAGGGACCGCGGCGGACGGAACCGATCGTTCCGTCCGCCGCGGTTTATCTTCCAGGCCCACTCATGCGCTGGTTCCTTCGCCGTCTCGGCTTCTACATGTTCGCCACCTGGGTGGCGCTGACGATCACGTTCCTGCTTCCGCGCGTGATGCCCGGCGATCCGATCGGCGGGATTCTCCAGCGACTCTCGCCGTCGCAGATCCAGTCGAACCCCGGGATCATCCAGACGTACCAGGCGCTCCTGGGAGGCGGACATCAAACGATCTGGAGTGCGTACTGGCAGTACCTGCACCGCGTCGCGACGCTCGACTTCGGCATCTCGACGTCGAACTACCCGACCAAGGTCTCCGAGGTGGTTGCGCGGACGCTTCCGTATTCGATCGTGCTCGTCGGCGTCGCGTTCGTGCTCGCCTTCATCCTCGGCACCGCGATCGGCACCGTCGCCGCGTGGCGCCGCGGCGGAGGCTTCGACTCCGCCTTCATGCCGGTCTTCATGGTGTTCAGCGCCTTTCCCGTCTACTTCACGGGACTCGTCATCGTCTACTTCCTCGGC
>JAOPYX010000001.1 GCA_025964535.1 Actinomycetes bacterium
TCCTCGCCGAGCGGTTCGGGCTCGAGGCCTTCCGTCCGGGTCAGCAACAGGTCATCGATGCGCTGCTCGCCGGCCGCTCGGCGCTCGCGGTCTTCCCGACGGGCAGCGGCAAGAGCCTTTGCTATCAGCTGCCTGCGCTGCTCCTCGACGGGGTCACCGTCGTCGTCTCGCCGCTGATCGCCCTCATGAAGGACCAGATCGACTTCCTGACGAGCCGGGGAATCGACGCGGCGCGCCTGGACTCGAGCCTCGATGCCGAGGACACGCGCAGCGTCTCGGAGCGGCTGCGCTCGGGCAGCCTGAAGCTGCTCTACGTCGCCCCGGAGCGCTTCAACAACGAGCGCTTCCTCGCGCAGCTCGAGCACGCGAAGATCTCGCTCTTCGCCGTCTACGAGGCGCACTGCATCTCCGAGTGGGGACACAACTTCAGGCCCGACTACCTGAAGCTCGCCGAGCGCGCCCGCGAGCTCGGCGCCGAGCGCGTGCTCGCGCTCACCGCAACGGCGACGCCGGCCGTCGTCGCCGACATCCGCGAGGGCTTCGGGATCGAGGAGGCCGACGCAGTCGTCACGGGCTTCTACCGTCCAAATCTCACGCTGCTCACGACGCCGACGCGCGCCGACGAGCGCGACCAGCGCCTGATCGACCGCCTACGCGAGCGTCCGCCCGGATCGACGATCGTCTACGTGACGCTGCAGCGGACCGCGCTGCGGATCGCGGCGCTGCTCGCAGCCGCCGGACTGCCTGCACGCGCCTACCACGCAGGCATGAGCGCAGACGACCGCGTCGACGTGCAGGAGTGGTGGACGGAGTCGGACCGCAACGTCGTCGTCGCCACGATCGCGTTCGGCATGGGAATCGACAAGGCCGCAGTGCGCTACGTCTACCACTACAACCTGCCGAAGGGGCTCGAGGCGTACTCGCAGGAGATCGGCCGCGCGGGGCGCGACGGCGTCGCAAGCACGTGCGAGCTCTTTGCCTGCGCCGACGACGTGCCGACGCTCGAGAACTTCGCGTTCGGTGACACCCCGACGCGGGAGGCGCTCGCGGGCCTCGTCGGCGAGGTCTTCGCCCGCGACGACGGTGCGCAGTTCGACGTCGCGGAATACGCCCTCTCCACGCGCCACGACATCCGCCCGCTCGTCCTCAAGACGATCCTCACCTACCTCGAGCTCGAGGGCTTCCTCCGGCAGGGCACGCCGTTCTACGCCGGCTACGGCGTCCGGCCGCTCGGCGGTTCCTTCGATGAGGCATTCCGCGGCTTCGACGACGGTCGCGCCGACTTCTTGCAACGGCTCATCGCGAGCGGCCGAACGGCGCGCGTCTGGACGACGATCGACCCCGATGCATCGGCGGAGGCGCTCGGCGAAGACCGCAGCCGCATCGTCGCCGCGCTCGACTACCTCGAGCAACAGGGCCTCGTCGAGGTGAAGCCCGCGGACGCACGCCAGCGCTACACCTTGCTCGCGCGCCCGCCGTCGACCACTGCGCTGCTCGACGGGCTCGCCGAGCGATTCGAGCGGCGCGAGGAGGCGGAGACAAACCGCATCGCACGCGTCGTCTCGCTCGTCACGAATGACGGCTGCCAGGTGAACGCTCTCGTCTCCTACTTCGGCGAAGAGCGCGCCAACCCGTGCGGGCACTGCAGCTTCTGCCTCGCCGGGGCAGCACAGCGGTTACCGGAGTCGCCGCCACCGGCGGGGATCGACGCGCTCGTCGACAGGCGCGCGCTCGCAGCTCTCACCGCGCTGCACCCCGACGCCCTCGGATCGGCCCGCCAGCGCGCACGCCTCCTCTGCGGGATCACGAGCCCTGCCACCACGCGGGCGAAGCTCACCCGCGACGGGCTGTTCGGCGCCGCGGCCGAACGACGCTTCACCGACGTGCTGGCCTGGTGCGAGGCCGATCGACCGGAGACCGCGTAAGCTCACGGAGTGGCAGTGGCATACGCCGTCCTGATGCCAACCGGCGCTGGGAGCGAGCGGGCGCGCGAGTACGTGTCCGACGACCCGCTGCGCCCTGGCGACGTCATCGTCGTCGGCGACCGTCACTGGCTCGTCGACCGGATCGAGCCGGATGCCGAGGGCGGGCCCGAGCGTGCGTACGTGGCGCCGGCGAGATACCGCTTCCGGCTGCGGCATCCCGACGGGCGGGAAGAGCTCGGCGCGTTCCGCCGCTTCCGTCCCGGCGGCCCTGGCCTCGGGCACGCCTTCGCCACCTTCGAGCGTGGGCAACCCGTGAGCTGGACCGTCACCGACCAGCAGCTGGCGCACGACGACGACGGGAGCCCCTATCTCGAGCTCCTGGCAGAGCGCGACTACGGCGAGGTCGAGCAGCCGCCGGACCACGAGCTCGAGCACGTGCTCGCGGCTGAAGACTGGAGCCTCTCGGATGCGGCGACCGCGACCATGGAGCGCGCCGCAGAGGCCGGGCTCTCGGTGGAGCTCGTCGCTCTCGAGCCGGGCGAAGCGCCCGACTGGGAGGAGGCAGAGCGGTACATCGACGCGTTGATCTTCGAGGAGATCGCCGACGATCTGCTCCAGCGCTGCGGCGCCGACCGCGAGCCCCGCGAACAGGCGCTCGCGCTCGTGAAGGAGCGGCTCCACGCCGACCTCGAACAGTTCCGGGCCGACATCGAAGGCGACCACGACGAGATCGAGGAGTGGGAGTTCCGCGGCGGGCGGATCTTCGTCTCGGTCGGGAGCTTCGACGACGAATTCGACCCGGACAGCGGCTACGGCTGGATGTGCCGGCTCGTCGACGGCGGCGCGCTCACCGCCGCCCGCTTCAATCGCGTGCGGAAGACCGAGCTCGTCTAGCGCCACGCCGCCGCGCCTTGCTGCCCTCCGCACCGGGGCCGAGCTTCGCCTGACCGGCGCAGCAAACACGGCCGCCGCCGTGGTGTGCATGAACGGAGGCCAGCGCGTCGAGCTCACAGGAACGTGGAGCGCCTCGCTCGAGTGGCTCGTGCAGCGACTGGCGCCGGCCTTTCCGGCGCTGGTGTTCGCCGAGCTCAAGTACCGCGTCAAGTCGTGGCAGAAGCTCGACTGGTGCATCGAGGATGCCGCGGCCGCGATCGACGCAGTCGGCGCCCCGAGAACGCTGCTCGTCGGCTTCTCGATGGGCGGAGCCGTCGCGAGCCAGGCCGCCGCCGACCCCTCGGTCGAAGCAGTGGTCGGCCTCGCACCGTGGTTTCCCAACCGATTGCCGCTCGACGCACTGCGCGGCCACCGGCTCCGCGTCCTGCACGGATCGCTCGACCGCTGGCTGCCGGGCATCCCCGGCGTCTCCCCCGCGAGCTCACGCCGCGGCTTCGACCGAGCTCAGGCGCTCGGGGCCGACGGCGAGTACACGCTCATCCCGGGCGCCGTACACGGGCTGGCGCTGCGCGCGCACCGGGGACGCGCCCTGCCGCTGCCGCGTGCGCGTACCTGGGCGAAGCTCGTCGCAGAGGAGCTGACGCGGTTCGAGTCTCAGGCTCCGCCGGGCTGAACCCGACGGCGCGCGAGCTGGGCCGAATCCGGAACCTTCACGTTCCAGACAAGGCGCAGCTTCTCGAGGCCACGGATCACGAGCCACGAGACGTCGACCTGACGGCGGTGCAGCCCGTGTCGCGCGGACGCGGGGAAGGCGTGGTGGTTGTTGTGCCAGCCCTCGCCGAACACGAGCAGCGCGACGAGCCAGTTGTTTCGCGCCTGGTCGCGTGAGCGGTAGTCCTGGTGCCCGAACATGTGGCAGATCGAGTTCACGCTGAACGTCGCGTGCTGGTACGCGAAGATCCGCACGAGCCCGCCCCACACCAGGCCCTCGACGCCGGCCTGCCACGTGCCGCCGACGGCGTAGCCGATCGCGAACGGCAGGCCGAGGGTCACGACGACCCAGACGAGATAGAGCCGGTCGATGGTGCGGATGAGGCGATCGTCGTACAGGTCCTTGCCGTACGCGTCACCGCGCTCCATCCCCTTTGTCGAGAACATCCAGCCGACGTGTGAGTGCACGAAGCCGCGGACTGCGCCGAGGGCGCCCGTTCCGTGGCCGACGTGCGGAGAGTGCGGATCGCCCGGCTTGTCGGAGAGCGCGTGGTGCTTTCGATGATCGGTCACCCACTGGATCAACGGGCCTTGCATCGTCATGCACCCGAGGATTGCGAGCGCCGCCTTCACGGACGGGCGCGCCTCGAAGCCCTTGTGCGTGAAGTATCGGTGGAAGCCGATCGTCGTCCCGAAGGCGCACACGGTGTAGAGGCCAAGGAAGAGCACGACGTCGATCCAATGGAACCCGACGCCCCAGAGGAGGCCCATCGCCGAGACGAGACCGAGCGGCGGCACGATCACGGCAATCAGCGTCACCACCTGACTCACCCGGCTCGTCCGCTCGCGGACGGTCCCGACGGGGACGGTTTCTTCCGGTTCCAGCGCGTGGACGGCCATTCGCTCCTATTGAGGCTACCGGACGTGTCGAATCGCTCAGCAGCCGGTAGCCCGAGCGAGCGGCGGTGGCCCCGGCCGCAGGCCGTACGTCCGCGCAAGCGCGACGACCTTCGCGCGGAAAACGTTCATGTCGGCGCGACGCCAATCGGCATGCGTCTGACAGCGCCACGGCGCGTAGAGCTCCTTGTGCAGCGGGCTCGCGAGACTCTCGTTGTGCCCGATCACGTCGGCGAGCGGAATCCGGTAGCGCGCCATCAGCCAGACGGTGAGAGCCAGCGAGCTACGCATCTGCGCTGCATCTCCGAGCACCTGCGCGTCCGAGAGACCCACATGCTCGATCCCGATTGCGGCCCAGTTCAGGCCGACGGTGTGCCGACACATGACGTTCAGACGCACGAGCTGGTAGATCGTCCCGTCGCGATCGATGATGAAGTGGGCGCAGGTGCCCGGCAGTTGATGCAGTTCGGCGTCGGGAACATCGGCGGCGAACGTGCCGTACGCCGACGAGAAGCTGGAGGTCGCGGTCACGTGCTCGACGATCGCGCGCGGATGCAGCACGTTCGAGTCGATGCCGTAGTGCCGGCGCGCGTACGCCGTCGTCTCCGCGAGTCTCGCCGGGCCGAACGGAATCGGCTTCCACACGATCGGCGGCCGGGGAGGCGCGAGGAGCGCGACTGCGGCGAGGGCGACCGCGAGCACGGGCTCACCGTAACCGGAGACGGTGCAGCCCGCCGCTCGGAAGCTCTACGTCAGGCGTCGTCTCGATCCGCCAAAGCGTTGCCGCGCGCTCCAGAAAGCCCTTCGTGAAGGGCCGCCCCGGATCGGCGAGCAACACGTCCGCGCCCAGCCGGGGGAGCAACTCGAGCAACTGGTCGGCGTTGCGCCGCTCGTAGAGCAGGTCTGCGCCCAGCACGAGCGCCCACGGCGCCTCGCCGAGGAGCAACGCCGGATCGTCCCAGCGCACTCGATCGACGCGCAGCCCCACCCGGTTCCGCGCTGCGTTCAGTCGCAGCAACTCGACGGCTTCATCCGCCCAGTCGGTCGCGAGGACGTCTGCGCCGCACAGCGCGGCGGCGAGCGACGGCAGTCCGAGGCCGGTGCCGAGCTCGAGCACGCGCGATCCGCGCAGGTCGAGCTCGGCCACGGCACGCGCGAGCGCAACGCCGCTCGGCCAGAGCTCGGCCCAGTACGGCAGGAACTCGTCGTCGTCGAACGCCTGCTCGTCGATGAGCTCATCGGCGCTCGCAGGACGAAGCAGCGTCAGCGGACGGCCCGCGAGCTCGACGGTTTCCTCGACGTGATCTACGTGCATGGGAGTAGCGTGACGGACATGCGATACAGACAGCTCGGTTCAAGCGACCTCCAGGTGTCCGAGATCAGCCTCGGCTCTTGGCTCACCTACGGCGGCGGCGTCGAGCGCGAGCAGGCCGAGGCCTGCGTCGCGAAGGCGTTCGACGTCGGAATCAACTTCATCGATACGGCAAACGTCTACGCGCGCGGCGCCGCTGAGACATTCCTGGGCGAGACACTCCAGGGTCGGCCCCGCGATTCGTACGTCCTTGCGACGAAGCTCTTCTTCCCGATGTCGGACGCCGACAAGGGGCTCTCGCGCGAGCAGGTCTTCAAGCAGATCGACGCATCGCTCGCCCGTCTGCGCACCGAATATGTCGACCTCTATCAATGTCACCGCTACGACTGGAACACGCCGCTCGAAGAGACGATGCAGGCGCTCACGGAAGTCGTGCAGGCGGGCAAGGCGCGCTATCTCGGCTTCAGCGAGTGGCCGGCCGAGAAGATCAAGGAGGCGCTCGAGCTCCCCGGAGTCGAGAAATTCGTTTCGAGCCAGCCGCAGTACTCGATGATCTGGCGCGGCCCGGAGCGGGAGATCATCCAGCTCTGCGCCGAGAACGGCATCTCGCAGATCGTCTGGTCGCCGCTCGCGCAGGGCGTGCTCACCGGCAAGTACAAGCCCGGAACGCCGCCGCCCGAGGGAAGCCGTGCAACCTCGGAGGCGATGAACTTCTTCATGGACGGCTACAACGACACCCTGCTCGAGCGCGTGCAACAGCTACAGCCGATCGCCGACGAGCTCGGGATCACGATGGCGCAGCTCGCGCTCGCGTGGGTGCTGCGGGAGCCGAACGTCGCGTCCGCGATCGTCGGCGCCTCCCGACCGCAGCAGGTCGAGGACAACGCGGCCGCCTCGGGCATCGAGCTCAGCGATGACGTCCTTCGCCGCATCGACGATGTCCTCGGCGACAGCGTCTCCTACGCGGGCTCTGCTTCGTAGGACAGATGGAGCGCGACGTCGCGGTCGTTCTCTCCGGCGGAGCCGTCAATGGCCTGCTGATGGAGCTCGGCTTCCTCAAGCGGCTCCGTGAGACAGAGCTCTGGCCGCGCATCGGCTGGATCTACGGAACGTCGTCCGGTGCGGTGTGCGGCGTGATGGCGGCGCTCGACCGGCTCGACGACCTCGAGGAGTTCATGCTCCGCCTCCAGCCGGAGGACACATTCCAGCCGCACTCGCTCTGGCGGCTGCCGCTCCTCGGCTCGCACGAGTACCGGTTGCCGGCGACGGTCGGAGAGCGGCTCGGCGACCTGACCGAGATGGCGCGCGAGCTGGCGGAGTCGCCGGTCGAGGTCGTGGTCTTTGCGACCGACGTGAGCCAGGACGTGCACGGCAGCGGCCCGCGCGCGTACGAGCTCGCCTATTCATCGCGCTCGACACCGCCGGAGACGATGGCGCAGGCGGTGATGGCGTCGTCGGCCGTCAGCGCACTCGTGCTGCCCCGGCAGGTGGACGACCGCATCGCAACCGACGGCGCCTGGGTGCGCAACTTCCCGCTCGGTCATGCGTACCGCCAGCCGGGTGTCGAGCTGATCGTCAGTTTCCGCTACCTGCCGCACTACCCGCGCCTCAGCGCGGAGTGGCTCGCCCGCGTGCGGAAACGGCTCGAGCGGTTTCCGAAGATCTCACCCATACGTGCGCTGATCGCCGAGTTGCGCGAGGCGGAGCAGCGAGATGCACGCGGCGAGCCCGCGCACTGGGGCGACATGATCGTCCGCCTGATGCGCGTCACGGTGCAGCAGAACACGCTGCTCGAGGAGCGCGTGGCACGCGACAAGGACGAGGGGCTCGCAGCGCTCGAAGCACTGCGCGAGGACGTCGACCGGATCGTCCGTCGCGAGGGAGGGCGCCGCGGCGAACGCGTCGCACAGGCCGTCGCGGAGCGCTTCGCATCGGCGAAGTTCCCGTTCCTCGGCGACCGGTTGATCCCGCGGATTGCCGTGCAGGGAACCGCAGGTGAGATCACGCTCGAGACGGGGCTACGCCATCCACAGCCGTGGCCCGAAGCAGAGAAGCACGAGCTGATCGCGCGCGGCTATGCGCTGCTCGACGAGGTATTGGCCGACCGCGCGGTGGCATAGAGCAAAGGGCTTGCCGACCGCGCCGTCGCGTCGGGCAAACGCCTGACTCCCGCTACCTGGTCTGGAATCAACCGGGGACTTGCTGCTTCCCTCCGACTGCACCTTCGCCCGGTTGCGACCAGGTGGCTGACGGAATGGGTCGCTGCGCGACCCGCTTACTCAGAGAGGCGGGATGACCTTGCCGGGATTCATGATCCCGTTCGGGTCGAAGAGATCTTTGATGCCGCGCATCAGCGGCACGAGATCGCCGTGCTCGCGCTCGAGATACGCCAGCTTGCCGTAGCCGATGCCGTGCTCGCCGGTGCACGTCCCGCCACGCGCGAGCGCGTCCTCGACGACCCGGGTGTTCAGCCCCTCGGCCTGCTCGATCGACGCGGCATCGTCCGGATCGAGAAGAAACGCGACATGGAAGTTGCCGTCGCCGACGTGGCCGACGATGCCGCCGCGCAAGCCCGACTCGTCGAGCGCGCGCCGTGCGTGCTCGATCGCCGCCGCGAGCTCCGACACCGGAACGGCGACGTCGGTCGTCATGGCGCGCGAACCGGGAGCGAGCGCGAGAGAGGCCATCAACGCGCTGTGACGCGCGCTCCACATCTGCGCCCGCGCGGTCGGGTCGCTCTCCGACTCGAACGCGGAGGCGCCTTCGTCCTCGGCCAGCTCGCGTGTCGTCTCGAGGTCGCCGGCGATGCCGGCCTCGCTGCCTCCGAACTCGACGAACAGATAGGGCGATTCCGGAAACGCCGTCCCGCTGAACGCATTCAGCGCGCCGATCGTCGTCGCATCGAGCAGCTCGCAACGCAATACCGGAACGCCGACGCCGATGATCCCCGCCGCCGCACGGCAGGCGGCCTCGACGGACGGGAACGCAGCGCGGGCGACCACGACGTGCTCGGGAATCGGGTGCAGGCGCAGCGTCAGCTCGGTGATCACGCCGAGCGTGCCCTCCGAGCCGACGAAGAGATTCGTGAGGCTGTAACCCGCGGAGGTCTTGACGGCACGCGTGCCCGCACGGACGATCCGCCCGTCGGCGAGGACGACTTCGAGCGCGAGCACATGCGCGCGCATTCCGCCGTAGCGCACGGTCGTGGTTCCGCTCGCATTCGTCGCCGCCATCCCGCCGAGCGTCGCGTCAGCGCCGGGATCGACCGGGAAGAACAGCCCGTGTGGACCCGCGGCGGCCTCGAGCTGCGAGCGCGTCACGCCCGGCTGCACGGTCACCGTCAGGTCCTCCGGCCGCAGCGCCACGATCGCATTCATTCGCGTCAGGTCGAGGCTGATCCCGCCGTGAAGCGGGATCACATGGCCCTCGAGGCTCGTGCCCGCGCCGAACGGCACGACCGGCACACCCTGCTCGTCGGCGAACGCGAGCACTGCGGCGACCTCGTCCGTCGACTCGGGGAAGACGACGACGTCGGGCCGGTGCGGCGCGTGATACGAGAGGTCGCCGGCGTGCTGGTCGAGCACGGAGTCGCCGTCGTTCACGCGGCGCTCGTCGGGCACGAGCCGAAGCAGCTGGGAACGGAGATCGGAGGCGACCGCCACAGGCGAATCGTACTTTGTCGGGACGCCGGCTCTCTACCGGCGCCGCAGCGGACCGTGTGCGCGCAACCCGGCCCAGAGCCACGGCAGCGCTCGTCGCCGCGCATGGTCGACGGCGTCGCGCAGTGCAGCCGATGCGCCGTCGTGCACGCCCTCGCCGTGCCCGACGAAGATGTGCTCCGGTTCGAGGACGAGAAGCGAGCGCGGCGGTGTCAGGCGCAGCATCGGGTGGACGGCAAGGCGCTCGGACGGCGCCCGGTAGAACTGGGCCGTGCCGACAGCCTCGGCGCACACGAGCGCGCGATGCTCCGGCACCCACAGCGCCACCTCGTGCCAGCGGCGGCGGTGCAACACGGGGATCACCTCGAACGGCGCACCGTCCGGGGCGGTGCCCGGGACCTCCAAATGCGGCACGCCGAGTAGCTCGGCAACGCGCGCGCAGTCGCGTCCATGCCGGTCGAGCAGCTGCACGACACCGGCGGGCTCGCCGAGCTCCCGAGCGCGCTCGAGCACGCCGTCCTCGATCACCGGATCGATCAGCCAGACCTTCCCGCCGGCGAGGATCGCGTGCGAGCACCGCTGCATGAAACCCGGCTCAGGCGAGATCCAGCTGAAGCCGAAGCCGACCTCATCGACGAAGCGTGCTCCCACGCTCCGAGGCTATCCGCGCGGTACCGCGTCACGCGTCGAGAGCACCGTGTCCGCGAGCCCGTACTCCACGGCTTCGTCCGGCCCGAGGAACCTATCCCGGTCGATGTCGCGCATCACCTCGTCGACGTCGCGGCCCGCATGTTCCGCGATGATCTCCGCGTAGCGGCGCGTCTGCGCGAGGATCTCCCGGGCGGCGATCTGGATGTCCGCCGGCGTGCCGCGGAAGCCACCGGAGCCTTGGTGGATCATCACCTTCGAGTTCGGGAGCACGAACCGCTTGCCCGCAGCACCGCCCGCGAGGATGAGCGCACCCATCGACATCGCCATGCCGACGCAGTAGGTCTGGACGTCGGGCTTCACGAATTGCATCGCGTCGTAGATCGCGAGTCCCGCGTACACGCTTCCGCCCGGCGAGTTCACGTAGAGGCGAATGTCCTCGTCCGGGTCGTCGGCCTCGAGGAAGAGCAGCTGCGCGACGATCACGTTCGCCGACTGCTCCTCGACCTCGGTGCCGAGGAAGATGATCCGCTCGCGGAGGAGCCGCGAGAAGATGTCGAACGAGCGCTCGAAGCGGCCGTCGGACTCGACGACCATGGGCACGAGGTGCTGCATGAGGTCTCCCTTCTTGCGTACCATGCAACCAATTGGTTGCGTATCACTATACGCAACCAATTGGTTGCACGTCGTCGCCAAAGGAGGCAGTGGTGCAGATCGAGCGAGAGATCGTCTTCCCGGAGTCACCCGAGGAGGTCTGGGAGGCGCTCACGGAGCCCGAGCGGCTCGAAGAGTGGTTCGCGACGGAGGTGGAGCTCGACCCACGCCCGGGCGGCACAGGCGTGTTCCGGTGGGGCGACGGGGAGGAGCGGCGTGCGACCGTGCGCGAAGCGTCGGAGGAGGAGCGGCTCGTCCTCGACTGGGAGGACGACGGCGGCGAGGTCGTCCTCGAGCTCGAGGAAGTAGACGGAGGGACGCGCCTGCGGATCGTCGAGAGCACGCCGGAGTTCGGGACCGCACTCGAGCTGCGGGCGCTCGCGTGTCTCCAGGCCGCGTAGACGACGTCTTCGCCGCGCTCGGCGACCCGGGGCGACGCTCGCTCGTCGAGGCGGTGGCCGGGCGGGGGAGCGCGACGGCCACCGAACTCGCCGCCGAGCTACCGGTGACGCGGCAGGCGGTGGCGAAGCAGCTCGCGACGCTCGCGGAGGCCGGCCTCCTGCGAGCGACGCGCGCGGGCCGCGAGACGCGCTACGAGGTGACCCCCGCACCGCTGGAGGAAGCGGTCGCGTGGATGGTCGAGGTTGGAGCGCGCTGGGACGACCGGCTCGCCGCACTCGGGCGCAGCCTCCAGCAGCGGCGCAGCTAGGGAGCGAGCCGCTCGACGATCCAGCGGCCGGCGTCGAGCCGGTACCGGAAGCGGTCGTGCAGACGGCTGTCGCGATGCTGCCAGAACTCCCATGCCTCGGGCACCAGCCGGTAGCCGACCCATCCCTCGGGCCGCGGCACCTCACGCCCGTCGAGCTCGGCCTCGAGCTCGGCGATCCGCGCCTCGAGTGTTGCCCGGCCCGGGAGCACCTCGCTCTGGCGCGACGCATGCGCACCGACCTGCGCCGCGCGCGGCCGCCCCGCGAAGTATTCGTCGGCCTCCGCATCGGGCACGCGCTCGGTGCGGCCCTCGACCCGCACCTGCCGCCCGAGCGGATCCCAGTAGAAGAGCAGCGCCGCCCGCGGATTGGCCTCGAGCTCACGACCCTTCCGGCTCGTCGCATGCGTGTGAAAGACGATGCCGCCCTCGTCGAACTGCTTGAGGAGCACCATGCGAACCGAGGGCACGCCGTCGGGCGTTGCGGTGGCGACGGCGCCTGCCTCCGGCATTCGCACAGCTGCGGCCGCGTCCTCGAACCAGCGGTGGAACTGCACGAGCGGGTCGCCGTCGAGGTCGGCGCGCCGCAGGGGGCGGTCGTGCTCGGTCACGAGATCAGGGACTGCCGCAGCGCCGTGGCGACGGCCTGCGTCCGCGTATCGGCCTCGAGCTTCGCCATCGCCTTGCGCACATGGGTCCGTACGGTCTCCGGCGAGATGAAGAGCCGCTTGCCGATCTCCTCGTTTGCGAGGCCGTCGGCCAGCAGCCGCAGGACTTCACGCTCCCGCTGGGTCAGCGACGGCACCGCGTCGGTCTGCGCGCTCACGAGGACGCCGGCGAGGACCGGGTCGACATACGCCTCGCCTGCGGCCACCCGCTCGACCGCCCGCACGAGGTCGGGCAGCGGCGCCTCCTTCAGCACAAAACCTCGCGCGCCGACGTCGAGTGCCTCCGAGAGGAGTGCGCGGTCGCCGTAAGCCGTGTAGAAGAGGATGGACGTGTTCGGCGCGACCACCGCAGCCTGCTTGGCAACCTCGATACCCGAGAGGCGCGGCATGCGGACGTCCATGAGCGCCACACGCGGCTGCGTCGCCTCGATCTGGGCCAGCGCGTCCTGGCCGTCCGACGCGCGCCCGACGATCTCGACGCCGCTGCGCTCGAGCGTGTCGGCGATGGCGGTCAGCATCGCCGGATGGTCGTCGGCGATCACACAAGTGACCCGCTCGCTCACGCTCGTTCCCCCCTCGTAGATGCCCTGCACACCGGAGTATCTCCTTTCGACGCTACTGGCCCTCCCGGACGAGCGGCGGGCGGCCGTGGAACGGGAGCTCGTTCCCCTCGCGCGGTCCGCGGCGCTGGGGGAGCTTGCCGCGGACATCGGCCACGACCTCGCGAATCCGCTCTTCGCCGTCCTCGGGCTCGCCGACCTCCTGCTCCTCGACGCGGAGGCCGGCTCCTCCGTCGAGGAGCGCCTCCACCTGCTCAAGCAGACCGCCCTCGAGCTGAAGGACGATCTGCGGGCGCTGCTCGACGGCGCACGCTCGGCCGATGGGCCTGCAAGTGCCGCGCTGGACGATGCCGCGCGCGCGGCGACCGCACTCGTCCGTCACGGCCGCGGGAAGGAGCTGCAGGTCGTCGCGACGTATCCGGCAGAGCCGATCGTCGTGCGGTGCCCGGGGGGTGCACTCGCCCAGGCCGCGCTCCATCTCGTCTCGGCCGCGCGCGTGTCGGCCGGCGATGCGGGGCCGATCGCCGTCGAGGTGGCGGCGGAGGGCGTCGACGGCGTGCTGCGCGTCAGTCCCGCGGCGCTGGACGGGGTGGGCGTCCTTGTCGCGGGCCGCATCGCGGCGGACAACGGCGGCTTGCTGGCTCAGGAAGGGGACGCACTCGCGTTACGACTGCCGCTTCTACGAGCCGAGCGCGGCCCGTAGGTCCGCGGGGCGCAGCAGCCGGTTGCCGAGCTCCGCGTCGGGCGGCACGAGATCGCGCACGACGCGCAGCACGAGCTCCCCGTCGTCGGAGAACGGGCTGATGATCTTGTTGCCCTTCAGGAGCGCCTTGCCCCGTGGGCCGGGATGCACGGCGAGGTCACGGTCGACGTAGCCCTTCTCACGCAGAAGGGCATTGGCGGTCGAGACCGGGTCGGCGTCCATGGCCTCGCCCACGCTAACGGAAGAGATCGCGCTCGGCCGGCACGGGGATCTCTTGGGCGCGACCCTCGCCGCGCAGGTCGAGCCCGCGCACGATCGTGACGGGGATCCGGTCGAGCTTGCCCGCGACGAGCTGGGCCGCGCTTGCGATCTCGTCTGCGACCGCGATGACGGTGGAGCGAAGCTCGTGCCCGACGGGATCGCGCTTCCCCTTCAGGTCCTGGAGCACGACGACGCCCGCGGCGCCGATCGCGACGTCGACCGTGCCCTGGCGCCAGGGCCGTCCGAACGAGTCCGTCACGATCACCGCCACCTCGCGGCCGCTTCGCTCGCGGAGCGTCTCGCGGAGAGCCGCGGCGGAGGCATCCGAGTCGAGCGGCAGCAGGATCAGCGTGCCGGCCTCGGTCGTGTTCGACGCGTCGATGCCTGCCGACGCGCAGATGAAGCCGTCACGGGTCTCGCAGATCACGAGCGGCTCGCGGATCTTCACGATGCTCTTCGCTTCCTGGAGGATCGCCTCGATGCGCCGCGGGTCCTCCTCGTCGCCCGCGATCTGACGCGCCCGGTCGGACGGCTCGATGCCGTCGAGACGGATGATGCGCCCCTCGATCTTCGAGATCGCCTTCTGCGCAACGACGACGATGTCGCCGTCCTCGAGCTCGATGCGGTCGAGGATCAGCGCCGCAAGGTCATCGCCTTCGTGAAGCTCGGGGATCTGGTTGACGGGAAAGACCGAGTAGCCGCCGGCCACTGCACGCGTCATGCACGCACCACGCCGAGCGCCGTCTCGGCGAGCCTGCGGCGGGCGCCCGCGTCGCTCATCAAGGTGTGCGCGACGATCGGGCGCACCTCGCCGAGCCCGTCGAGGTCGTCGGCGTCCGCCTCGTCGAGCACGAGCGAGTCGATGAGCCCCGCGTAGCAACCGGCAACGTGGCGGGGCGACGTGCCTCCGGCGATGCGCGCGAGCATGCGGTCGGCCGGGCCTTTGACGGCACGCCCGCCGATGAGCGGGCTGATTGCGACACACGGCACGCGACGCTGGGCAAGCGCCTCGCGGATCGCGGTTACCGCGAGAATCGGCTCGACCGACACGTACGGATTGCTCGGCGCGATGAGCAGGAGGTTTGCCGCATCGATCGCCTCGAGCACGCCCGGCGCCGGCTGCGCGGACTCTGCGCCTTCGAAGCGGACACCCTCCGCCTCGTCGCGGTGGCCGCGCCCGACGAACCATTCCTGGAACGGGAACTCCCCGGCGGCGGTATCGATCCATGTGCGTAGCCGGTCATCCGTCGCAGGCAACAGCCGTGTCTGGACGCCGAGCGCGGTGGCAATGCGTGCCGTGACCGCAGAGAGCGGCTGCCCTGCGTGCAGCGCCTGCGTGCGCACGAGGTGCAGACCGAGGTCACGGTCGCCGAGGCTGAACCATGCCTCGCCGCCCAGCGCGGCGACGGTCTCGAGTGTCTGCCACGTCTCCCCCGACCGGCCCCACCCCCGCGCCTCGTCGTTCAATCCGGCGAGCGCGTAGAGGATCGAGTCGAGATCGGGCGACACGTGCATGCCGAGAACCTCGACGTCGTCGCCGACGTTGCCGATGACCGTGACGTCCGCAGGCTCGACGACCTCGGCGACGCCGCGCACGAAGCGGGCGCCGCCCACTCCACCGGAGAGAATCACGATCTTCATCGGGTCGCCCCCACGGGGACGTCCACGAGGCAGGCCTGCGTGCGCGGGCCGCAGCGCGGCTGCAGACGGTGCAGATCGTCGAGCGTGTCGATGTCCTCCGCGAGGTTCGGGAGGGCTACCACGACAGCCTCGAGGCCGAGCTCGCTCGCGCGCGTAAGGAACCGCCTCGCGCTGCCGGGCCCGTACAGCGGTGCGAACGCCTCCGCTGACGGAAGGCTGAGGGCATTCGTCGTTCCGTCGAGCGCCTCGACGAGTGCGATGCCGCCGGCCGGCGTGGCCGCAAGCAGAGCGAGCAGGTCGTCCGGCACGACGCACGGCACGTCGGCGTTCAGAATGAGGATCGGGCCCGGCTCGAGATCCGCGAGCGCGGCGGCCACGGCAAGGCCCTGGCCCCCGCCCGGATCCGCGACGATCTCGGCACCGAGGGCACGCGCGATCGCCGCCGCCTCGGCGTCCGGGGTGACGACGACAAGCGCAGCTCCCACCGCCGCAGCAGCCGCGAGCACGTCACCCAGCATCGCAAGCGACAGCCGGCGGCGCGCACTCTCGGAGCCGCGCACACGGCTGTTGCCCGCCTCTCCGGCAAACGGAATGACGACCGTCGGCATGGGAAAGAGACTAGCCGCGTGGACAACAGCGACATCGCACAGACGCTCGAGGCATACGCGGGCCTACTCGACCTCGCGGGCGCCGGGTACTACTCGGTGCGTGCGTACCGCCGCGCGGCCGAGCTCGTGCGGGAAACGCGAGTGCCGGTTGCCGAGCTCGTACGCGCGGGCCGGGTACGCGACCTGCGCGGTATCGGCTCGGGCATCGAGACCCGGCTGCACGAGCTCGTGACGACCGGGCGACTGGCCGAGCTGGAGGAGCTCGAGCGCGAGGTCGAGCCACAGCTCGTCGCGCTCGGCAGGCTGGTCGGGCTAGGGCCGCAGCGGATGGTCTCGGTCGGTAGGGCTCTCGACATTCGCACGGCGGACGAGTTGCGCGCCGCCGCAGCCGCGGGACGCCTGCAGGAGGTTCCGGGCATCGGGCCCGAGACGGAGCGCAAGATTCTCGCGGGGCTCGGACGAGAGCGCGATCGCCGGCGCGGCCTCCTGATCAATCGCGCACGTGCGCTCGCAGAATCGATCGCGAACGAGCTCGATGGCGAGGTCGCCGGCGAGGTGCGCCGCTGGTGCGACATCGTGCATGAGCTCGCCGTCGTCTGCCGTGCCGGCGATCCCGCGCCGGTCTTGCAACGGTTCGCCGCGCTTGCAAGCGTCGTCGGCATCGTCGAGCGCGACGATGCACGCGCTATCGGCGTCACTGTCGAAGGCGTGCCCGTCGAGCTCGTCGTGGCACACCCGGCGCGATATGGAACCGAGCTCGTGCGCGCGACGGGATCGGCGGCGTACGTCACGTCGCTCGAGCCGCTTCCCGACGCGCCGACCGAGCTCCAGGTCTATGCGCAGCTCGGGCTGCCGTGGTGCCCGCCCGAGCTCCGCGAACGCCCGCTCGACCGCGATCCGCCTGCGCTTGTCGAGCTGGAGGAGATCCGCGGCGACATGCACTGTCATACGACGTGGTCAGACGGCAAGGCATCGGTGGAGGAGATGGCGCTCGCCGCACGTGACCTCGGCTACGAGTACGTCGCGATCTGCGATCACACGCCGAACGTACGCGTCGTCCCAGGCCTCGACGCCGAGGCCCTCCGCCGGCAGGGCGAGGAGATCGCCGACGTCAACGAGCGGCTCGCCCCGTTTCGCGTGCTGCGCGGAACCGAGTGCGACATCCGGCGCGACGGGGCGCTCGACCTGCCGGATGACGTGCTCGCCGAGCTCGACTGGGTACAGCTGTCGCTCCACGCCGGGCAGCGCGACGACGCCGACCGGTTGACCCAGAAAGTGGTCGAGGCCATGCGACATCCCGCCGTTCGCTGCCTCAGCCACCCGAAGGGCCGGATCATCAATCACCGCCCGCCGAACGCGCTCCGGCTGGATCGTGTCTTCGAGGTCGCGCTCGAGGAGGGCGTCGCGCTCGAGACAAACGGCCTGCCGGACCGCCTCGACCTGCGTGGCGAGGAGGTGCGGGAGGCCGTCGAGGCCGGCGTGCGGATCGTGTGCTCGACCGACGCGCACTCCGTGCGCGGTCTCGCGAACATGCAGCTCGCGGTCGCGACCGCGCGACGTGGCTGGGCGACGAGAGCCGACGTGCTGAATACGCGCGGTCTCGATGAGGTGCTCAGGCTTCGGCGAAGTTAGCGATACTCGCCGCGATGCGCGTGCTCGCCACCCAACGCCTGCCGGGACCCGCCTGGGATGCGTTGCGGGACGTGGAGATCGCCCCAATCGACGGTCGACGCGATGACGTGGAAGCGCTCGTCGCGCCGGGCGAGCGGATCGACGATGCGGTGCTCGACCTCTTCCCGTCGCTCCGCCTCGTCGCGAACTACGGCGTCGGGTACGACCAGGTCGACGTGGCGGCGTGCCGCGCGCGGGGCGTCGAAGTGACGAACACGCCCGGCGTGCTGGACGCGGCGACCGCGGATCTTGCGTTCGCACTGTTGCTCGCGACGCGACGCCGGCTCGTCGAGGGTGACGACCTCGTGCGCTCCGGCAACTGGGGCACGAGCTGGGCGCAGGCGCCATTCCTCGGCCGCGAGGTGACCGGCTCGACGCTCGGCATCGTGGGCCTCGGACGCATCGGCAGCGCGATGGCGCGTCGCGCACGCGGGTTCGAGATGCGCGTGCTCTACCACCAGCGCACGCGAGTCGACGAGCCTGGGCTCGAATACCGCGCGCTCGACGAACTGATGAGCGATGCGGATGTGGTCTCCGTCCACGCGCCGCTGACCCCGGAGACCAAGGGCCTCATCTCACGCGAGCGGCTCGCGCTGCTGCGCGACGGCGCGACACTCGTGAACACCGCGCGCGGCGCACTCGTCGACGAGGACGCGCTCGTCGACGAGCTCATGTCGGGCCGGATCAGCGCCGGCCTCGACGTCTTCGTCCACGAGCCGGCCGTGCCGCACGCGCTCTTCGGCCTCGCGAACGTCGTGCTCACTCCGCACATTGGCAGCGGCACGGTGGAGACGCGGTCGGCGATGACGCAGGTCGTCGTGGACAACCTGCTCGCCGCCGAGCGCGGCGAGCCCCTGCTGACGCCTGTGAATTGAGCACATTGGCTAGCCAGAGATTGGTTTCGGTCCGCATTGCATAATGGAGGAATGAGCCGACTTGACCGATTGGAGGAACGCTACGCTGCACATCAGCGTGGCCGCACCGAGTTCGTCTTTGGAGCTGACGAGCGCGCCGCGCTACTCGCTGAACGCGTTGGAGGACCGGGACTCCGTGTCCTCGACCTCGGCTGCCGCAGCGGTGCGCTAACCCAGCACTACACCGTCGCCGAGGCGCAACTCCCGGCCGACGCACTCATGTTCGTCAAGGACACCTCGCT
>JAOPYX010000018.1 GCA_025964535.1 Actinomycetes bacterium
CCCTGCACCATGAGCGCCCTCATCGTCGTAGCGGCAGGACGAACACGCGATCGTCGTCCTCGATGATGCGGACGCTGGCGCCGTAGTAAGCCGCCAGGTTCGGTGCCGAGAGCACCTCGGCCGCCGAGCCCTCGGCGACGACGGCGCCCGTGTCCAACAGGACGAGCCGGTCGGCGTACTGTCCGGCGAGCGTCAGATCGTGCATCGTGGAGACAACGGTCAGGTCGTCGCCGCGCAGCGAATCGACCAGCTCGAGCACCTGCTGCTGGCGGCCCAGGTCGAGGGCCGTCGTCGGCTCGTCCAGCAGCAGGACAGGCGCCTCCTGCGCGAGCGCCCGCGCGAGCACCACTCGCTGAAGCTCGCCACCGCTGAGGGAGCCGAGCGGACGCGGTGCGAACGCGAGCAGATCGAGACGTTCGAGCGCTCGCTCCGCAGCCGTGCGGTCTGCGTCGCCCTCGACACCGAAATACCCCAGATGCGGCGTGCGGCCGAGCAGCACGAACTCCGCAACGGTCAGCTCCGGTGGGGTCTCCGGCAGCTGCGGCACGAACGCGCAAAGCCGCGCGAGCTCGCGGCGCCCACGTGCTCGCGCGTCGACGCCGTCGACGAGCACCTCGCCCTCGTAGGAGACGAGCCCGCAGAGAGCGCGGATTGCCGTCGTCTTGCCGGCGCCGTTGGGGCCGATCAACGAGACCCAGCTTCCTCGCTCTGCCGTGAACGAGATTCCGCGCAGCGCCTGCGTCGCACCGAGCCGCACCGAGACGTCGCGCAGCTCGATCACTGACCGGACCTCGACCGCCGCAGCACGAGCGCGAAGAAGGGAGCGCCGAAGAACGCCGTGATGACGCCGATCGGAAGCTCCTGCGGCGACAGCACCGTTCGCGCGAGCACGTCGGTCAGCACCAGGAATCCCGCGCCGACCACGAGCGACAGCGGGAGAACGGCGCGGTAGCTCGTCGAGACCAGCAGCCGGATCGTGTGCGGAACGATGATCCCGACGAATCCGATGAGCCCGCTCATCGACACCGCCGCCGCCGTACCGGCGGTCGCAGCGGCCACCACGAGCAACCGCACGCGACCCACGTTGATGCCGAGGCTGGCGGCCTCCTCGTCGCCGAGGCTCAGGACGTCGAGGATGCGACGGTGCAGCACGAGCACGATCGAGCTGACGACGATGTACGGCGCTGCGACACCGACATCGCCCCAGGTCGACGTGGAGAAGCCGCCGAGCAGCCAGCTGTAGACGTCGCGCAGCGTGTCAGTGCGTTGCTGCTGGACGAAGGTCTGCAGCGCCGTCATGAACGCCGCGACCGTCACTCCTGCGAGAACGAGTGCGCCGGTCGTACGAGCGGCACCGACCGACCGTCCCAGGGCATACGCGCACACGACGGCCACGGTGGCGCCGGCGAACGCCGCGATCGGAACCACTTGCCCCGACGTCCCGACCGACCCGTAGGCAATCGCGATCGTCGCACCCAGTCCCGCGCCGGCCGCGACGCCGAGCAGGTACGGATCGGCGAGCGGATTCCGGAACACGCCCTGGTACGCGGAACCCGCGAGCGCAAGCATTCCGCCAACGAGGCCCGAGAGGACGACGCGCGGCGCGCGGAGCTGCCACAGAACCGCCTCCTGCACCGATCCCAGCGGTGAGCGCACGTGCAGGAAGGGAATGTGCGACAGCGCCGACTCGACGATCGCCCCCGCGCCGATCGGCACCGGGCCCACGCCGAGGCCGACCACGAGCGCGCCGGCGAGGAAGACGGCCGAGCAGAGCCCCCATCGCCAGGGGACTCCGCGCGACCGTACTCCCGTCGCCGCGCGCACTCGTGACGCGTCGGCGATCACCTACGACCGCTTCGCGACCTGTGCGATGACGCGCGCGAAGTCGACGATGCGCGGTCCCCAGCGCGACGCGATGCTGTCGTCGACCGGGATGACGCGGTTGCGCCGCACCGCATTCACCTGCTGCCAGCCGGGCCGCCCCGCCACCGCCCCCGCCGTCTGCGAGCAGCAGACGGAATCGGCGAGCACGACGATGTCGGGGTTCGCAGCGACGATGTACTCGGCCGAGAGCTTCGGATAGCCGGAGTGCGTCGTGTCGGCCGCGTCGGCAATGTTCGTGAAGCCGAAGAGCCGGTAGATGCGCCCGATGAACGTCGACGATGTCGCGGAGTAGTAGTCCGGGCTCAGCTCATGGAACACCTTCAGATGTCGCGCCTTCTTCGGCACGCTGCGAATGAGCTTCGTCAGCGTCGACTGCATGCCCCGTACGACAGTCGTCGCAGGTTTCGCATTGCCCGTCGCCTGCCCGATCTGCCGAATCTCGTCATAGGCCTCGGCGACCGTGTTCGCCGCCGGCTCGACCAGCACGGTCACGCCGAGCTTTTGGAGCCCAGCGACGACGCCGCCGTCGTTGGACACGATGACGAGATCGGGGTTGTAGGAGGCGATCGCCTCGAGGTTCGGCCGGTAACCGGAGAGTGCCGTCTTCGGGGCCTGCTTGGGGTAGTCGGACTGGTCGTCGACGGCGATGACCTGCGCGCCGGCTCCGACCGCGAAGAGGCTCTCGGTGGCCGTGGGTGAGAGCGAGACGATCCGCGTCGGTCGCTTGGCGATCGTCACGGAGCCGTTCGCGGTCTTGACCGTGAGCGGGAAGAGCGGTGTCGTCGCATGTCGTCCACCTGAGGCAGACGATGAGGCGGCCAGGACGGCCACGAGCAGGACGACCAAAAGAACGGTACGGCGAAGCATGTCGAATCCTCCTTCCGCGAGGGGTTCGGGTTTCGCGGCGAGCGACAGGTCTTCTGACTCGGGGCGCCCTCCCCCACCGCCTTCCCGGGCCCGAAGGCCCAGTGGCACGTGGTGGGGAAGCGTCTCCCCTTACAGCGGCGGGACCGTCCCGGCTTTGCACCGGAGTTCCCTTACCGCTCGCCGGTTTGAGGGCGCGAGTCTAGCATCGACTGCGATGCATGCCCTCGCCCTCGCTCTGGACTCGGTGATCGCGGACACGCGCCCCCTGTGGCGCGACTGGTTGGACGACGCGGCGAGGCGCACGCATGTCGAGCTCGACGTGCCGGAGGACCGCATCGAGGCGGCGGCCCTGCTGGACGAGCGGCTCGGCGACTGGCGCCCGCTCCTCGAGCGCTTCGCTGCCGATCGCGGTCCGGTCTACGTCCGGCCGCACGGCGACACGGGGACCGTGCTCCGCCGCCTCCACGCCGCAGGCGCGCGGATCGGTGTCTTCACCGATGCGCCGCGCGAGCTCGCCGATATCGCTCTCGCGCATGCCGGCGCGGCGAGGCGTGTCGAGGTCGTCGGGACGCTCGACGAGGTGCTTGCCGCGCTCGGCGACGGAGCAACCGTCGTCCACACGCGCGACGAGCTCAACGCGGCGGCGGCTGTCTACCATTCCGGGCATGGAGCGCACTGACCTCTCGGATCGCCGCTTCGACGTCCTACTCGAGCGGCTCGACCGCATCGGCGACGAGCTCAACCGGATGAACAAGCGGCTCGACCACGACGAGCACTTCGTGCGCCTGACGCGAGAGCTCGCGTCGCTCAACGAGTCACTCCAGGCGCTCGCGTACGCCGCGCTCGGCACGCAGGCACCGCAGGTGCGACGCCGCCGCGACGCATAGGTCGCTTCGCTCCCTCGCTTCACAGGGGAAACCATGTTTCCCCCGTGGGCCCCCTTCTTCGCGTGCTCGCGGCCGGGCGTGTCACTGCTGCGCGGAGCAAGCTCCGCTCCGCGACGAAAAATCGGACCGCCCTTGCTCGCGACCTACGCGCGGAGGCCGTACACGATGCCATCCGTGGAGACGGCATAAAGCTCGCCGTTCCCGTCCTCACCGAACGAGGAGAGGTTCGGGATCTTCCCAAGCGTGCCGGGGGCTGACGCCAAGCCCTTGCCGACCTTGAAGCTCCACACCGTGCCGCTGCAGTAGTCGCCGAAGAAGTAGCGCCCGACTGCGGCCGGGACGCTCGCTCCGCGGTAGACGTATCCACCGGTGATCGAGCAGCCTTCGGAGTGCGAGTACACCCACCGCGGGAAGATCAGGTCGCCCGTGTGGAGGAGCGGCTTCTTCGGATCGTAGGTGGCGCGCCCTTCGTAACGGCTCCAGCCGTAGTTGGCGAGCCTTCCGATCCGCGCCGCGGCGCGGTAGTCGACCTCCTCCCAGTTGCCCTGGCCGACGTCGCCGATCCACAGGTCGCCCGTCTGCCGGTCGAACGAGAATCGCCAGGGGTTCCGTAGCCCAAAACCGACTATCCGCCAGGTGGAGCCTGCTCGCGTCGGATCGATGCGCAGGAGCTTGCCGAGGCGCGAGCGCAGGTTCTGTGCCCGGTTCTGCGGGTCGCCGGCGGAGCCGCCGTCTCCCATGCCCACGTAGAGGTAGCCCGACTTGTCGAACTGCAGCTCGCCGCCGTTGTGATTCGCGTACGGCTGCTTGACGAAGAGAAGCTGCCGCCCGCTGTCGGGCAGGCCGACGCCGTTCGACGACTTGAACTCGACGACGCGTGTGTCGCCGTTCGTGTCGGTGTAGTTCACGTAGAAGCGGTGGTTCTGCGCGTAGCCGGGATGGAAGGCGACCGACAGGAGCCCCTGCTCTCCACCGCTCTTCACACGGCCGTGAATGTCGAGGAAGGTGCCGACGACCTGGCCGCCCTTCACGATCTTGATCGTGCCTGCCTGCTCGACGACGTAGAGCGTCGTGGGATCGCCCGGCGCCGTCGAAACCGCGACCGGTGATGTGAGGCCACCGACGATCTGCTGGAACGACAGGGCGCGCGTCGCCTCCCGGCCGCCGGACGCCTTCCCCACCGAGAGGCCGAGTACGAGCGCGAGCAAGCACGCCGAGACTGCGAACGGCAGCCGCACGATCAACGCAGCCGCCAGATGTCGAGCATGCCACTCGTCGCGTGATCGTTCGCGTTTCCTTCCGGGAGAGCGACGAGACCATCGACCACGATCGGGCTGTTCCAATGCCCACGGCCGCACGAGAGCGTCGTCAGCAAGTGGCCGTTGGCTGCCGTGTAGACGTTGAGGCCGCCGCCGGGCGCGTAGACCCAGAGCAGCCCGCCCGCGACGACCGGGCTCGTCCCGCCGGTGCCGTTCCGCCAAGCAAGCCGCAGCTTGCCGCTCACGAAGCGATACGCAGCGGTCCCGCCGTTGTCGGCGGCGAACATAAGCGTCGACGACCCGCTGCTCCAGACGGCGGGAGCAGTGAAGAGATCCGTTCCGGATGGCGTCGGCAGCGACTGGATCTCCCCTCCCCGATGCGCCGCCGTTCCGCGAAAGCGCTTCGGGCCGAGCAGGCGGATCTTGCCGTCCTTGCCACCCTGCGCGAGATAGCCGCGCGGTAGGAGCACCGGCGACGTCGAGCCGAGATCCGCGTCGGATTCGTTGAGCTGCGCGGTGTTGGCGGGCGTGTAGTTGCCCAGTACGCGCGACGCGTCGGCCGATAGCCGCAGCGTCGCATCGCCCCAGTTCGTCTGGCCGTTCCACGGGCCGTTGCCGGTGGCCACGAGCAGGCTGCCGTTCGAAGCATCGACGACCGCGCCCGACCGTCCCCAGATCGCCGAGTCGCTGGCAGAGCACGAAGACGGATCGAGGACTCCCCGACGGTTGCTGCACAACGAGTTCCAGACGCTGACGAGCTTGCCGGTCTTGCCGTCGATCAGCGCGACGTGACCTTGGTAGGGCGGTGCGTCGCCGTAATACCCACCGGTGGTCGCGACCACGCGGCCGTTCGCGAAGTTCAACGCTGCTGCGATCTTCTCGCGCGACGGCAGGTTCGTGATGTTGACGCTCCAGACCGGGTGGCCGTCGGCGACGGCAAGCTTCACGATCGAGCCGCCCGGCGTGGCTGCGTAGATCGACGCTCGGTCAGGATCGGCGACCGGGGTTGCCGTCGTGATCTGGGAACTGCCGGCCCACGACGCGTACCCCGGCGGTGTGTACCGCCAGAGCACCGTGCCGCTCACCGCGTCGATCGCAGCGGTCTTGCCGTACGTCGTCGTCACGAACAGGACGTCGTGCGTCGCGCCCCCGACCTGCACTCCGTGCAGATAGATCGGCGACGAGTCGACGGTGCCGTCCACCTGCACTTGCTTGCGGACGAGCGAGCCGAGATTCGACGCGCTGATTCCCGTCGCGAACGCCGGCGCGTTGCTCCGTGAGGCATTCCAGCCGAACCGTGTCCAGTCGTGAGTCGACGCGGCGTGCGTCGCGGTGGCGGACGACACGAGGGAGAAGGCCCCGAAGAGGACGGCCGCGAGGAGCGCCAGGCGGTTCTTGCTCACGAAGGCTGAGACGCCGAGCACCGGGGAAAAGCTTGCTCGCTCAGCGGCTAAGCAAAACCCGGCGGAGCTCGTCTTCCTTGCCGGGCTCGAGGATCGCCAGCACCTGGTCGCCGGCTTGGAGCGTGGTCGAGCCGACGGCGATCTCCGCCTGACCGTCGCGCATGACCGAGATCAGCCGCGCGCCCTCCGGCAACTTCAGGCCTTCGACGCGCTTTCCCGCCACCGGCGAGTCTCGGTCGATCTGCACCTCGACGATCTCGAGATTTTCCTTGCGCAACTCGAGCAGGTGGATGAGATCGTGCTCCGGGACCTCGTGCTCGACGAGGGCCATGATGCTCGACGTCGCGCAAACCGTCGGGGAGATGCCGAGCAGGTCGAAGTGCGCCTGATTACGCGGGTCGTTCACGCGCGCGATCACCTTCGGAACGAGGTACTTCTCCTTCGCAAGCTGACAGATGACCATGTTGTCCTCGTCGTCGCCCGTCAGCGCGAGCATGATGTCCGGCGGGCGCGTGATCCCGGCGCGCTCGAGCACGAAGAGCTCAGTCGCGTCTCCACGCTGCACCTGATGCTCGAACTCGTTCTCGAGGCGCTCGAAGCGGTCGCGGCGCTGCTCGATCAGCGTCACCTCCTGGCCGATGCGGAGAAGCGAGCGTGCAACGTTCGCCCCCACCTTGCCGCCGCCGGCGACGATGACATACATCAGAGAACTTCCAAGCGAGGCACTTCGCAGCTGCGAACGGTTTCCATCAAGGCGTCGATCGCGACCGACGTCGGACAGACGGTGCGCATCCCGCGTCCTGCATAGAACTCCGCTCGAGCCGGATCGAGCACACGCACGACGACGCAGTCGATGCCGAATCGCTTCTGCGCGACCTGGCCGATCACGATGTTCGTGTTGTCGCCGTCCGTGGCCGCGACGACGGCGTCGGCCTCCTCGATGCCCGCTTCACGAAGGAGATCGGTGTCCATTCCGTGCCCGACGACGAATGCTCCGCGCCACGATTCCCCGAGGCGCGAGAGGGCGTCCTCTTTCTCGTCGATCACGACGACGTCCCACCCCTCCTGATGGAGCGTGAGCGCGATGGTCGAGCCAACCCTGCCGCAGCCGATGACGAGCGCTTTCATTGCGGACGCAGCGTAGCGCGGCCCGGCGATCAGGCGTCCTCGAGCACGCCCTGGGGGAAGGCGACGATGAGTACCTCGGCCGACGACTTTCGGAGGACGTAGTCGACGGTCGGCGAGAAGAACCGCGACTGGCGCCGCCAGCGGGGCGACGAGCCCATGACGATCAGGTCTGAACCGTTCTCCGCGGCCGCCTCGACGATCGCGTCGCCGAGCGCCCGCGCCCTCACCGTCCGGCAGATGATCTCCACGCCGTGGTCGCGGCCGAGCGCCGCGGCTTCGGCCAGCGAGGCCGCGGCCTGCTCCTCGAGGTCGAAGAGCGGCGCGTCGAGCGGCTGATCGAGCGGCACCTTGATCACGTACACCGCTTCCACCACCGCCCGTCCGTCCTCGGCGAGCTTCACGGCCGTGGCGACCATCTCCTCGCCGATCTCCCCGAGCTTCATCGGCACGAGGATCCGCGAGAACTCCGCCTCCGGCGGCAGTACGTGCTCGTCCGCCGAGACGATGTGCTCGAGCAGGCCGGCCCCCTTCGCGCGGCGCACGAGCAGGTAGACGACGAGCCCGGCCAGGAGCCAGACCGGCCCGCCGTAGCGCGCACCGATGTGCGTCGCCATCGAGTCGACGAACACGGCAGCGGTGAGGAGCGCGCCCACGAGAGACGGAATGGGGACGTCGACCCCGCCCATGCGGACGTTCAGCGGCACTCGGAACGGCCGCTCCAGATGAGGGTGCGTCCGTCGAAGTCGCACGACGGCGAGCTGCGCCGCCGTGAACGCGAGCAGGACGCCGAAGCTGAAGAGGCTTGCGAGGAAGGTGACCGGGTTCGTGAGGAACGAGGTTCCGAGCAAGAGCGCGATCGAGATCGCGCACGCCGCGAGGACGGACTCCGGCGAGACGAGTGTCCTGCGGTGCAGGCGTCCGAACACGCGCGGCAGCTGCCCGTGCTCGCCGAGCGAGTAGGCGAGCCTGCCGAACCCCGAGATCGACGTGGTTGCGGCGGACAGCAGGACGAGAGCACCGGTCAACCCGACGTAGACGCGCAGCACCTGGCCGAACCAGTGCGGGACGTCGAGCTGGATCGCCGAGACGATTCCCATCAGAGGCGAGCGCAGCCAGTCGGTACCGAGCGCGGTCGTCCCGTGCGCCGCGGGAAACGCCGAGAGCCCGACGAGGGCGATCAGCACGTAGATCACGACAACGGCCGAGATCGCACTGAAGAGGCTGATGGGCAGGTCGCGCCCGGGCCTCCTGACCTCCTCGGCCAGATTGGCGACGGTCTCGAGCCCCGTGTAGGCGAGCATCGCCAGCGGCACCGCGAACGCGATCGCGTGCCACGAGGGCGACGTCCCGAGCGAGAGGCCGCGCGTGAGCGCGCTGCCGGAGAACAGGAGGGCGAAGCCGAGGAGCACGAGGAGCACCTGCGTGACCAGGTCGAGCAGGGCCACCGCGATGCCGAAGGTGTAGAGCTTGGTGCGGCGCGTCAGCCGCGACGCGCCGATGAGGGCGATCAGCACGCACGCGGCGATCACGTCGCCTGGGTGGCGCGCGATCACGTCGATGCCGAGCGCGAGACCCAGGTAGTGCGGGAAGAAGAGCGCGGAGAGCGCGATCACGATCAGGTAGTCGAGGAAGAGCACCCACCCGGTCAGGAAGCCCGCAAAGTCGTTGTACGCGAACCGGACGAATGTCGCGGCGCCACCGGTCTCGCGGATCGAAGCCGTCCCTTCCGCATACGACAGTGCGACGATGAGGAACAGCAGGCCGACGACGCCCAGCACGACAGGCGTCAGACCGAGCGCGTGCAGCGCGATGATGCCGAGCGCGAAGTAGATCGACGAGGCGATCTCGCCATAGGCGACGGACGCAAGTGCCGGCGCATCGAGCACGCGTTGCAGCTGTGGGAGCTTTCGGGCCACCTACGAGCGCTTTTTCAGGAGGTAGAGGCGCCCGGAGCCGAGGGCGACGAACAGCGCTCCGATCAGGTACCCGCTCGTGCCGCCTCCGTGCACCGCCGTCGAGACGAGCAGCCCAAAGCCGAGTACCGCGATCGCGAGCGCGAGCAGCGCGGCGATGCGCCGATAGAGACGCGCGCTCACTTCGCCGAATCCTTCGACGCGACGACCATCACGCGACAGGGCGCGTGCTTCAACACGAAGTCCACGGTATCGCCAAAGATCGCGCGCTTGCCCGACGTGAGCCGCACGCGACGCGGGCCGCCCATGACGATGATCTCGGAGTTGCGGCGAGTCGCCTCGTCGACGATGGCGCGACCGGCGTTGCGGGCGCGCACGATTCGCTCGGTGACACGCACGCCGTAGAGCTCGCCGATGGCGCTCGCCTCGTCGAGCTGCTCGTTGGCCTCCTCGAGCCGGTCCGGCAGGTACGCGTCGAGCGGGAGCTCGAGCGGCACCTCGATCACGGTCTCGGCGATGATCGAGGCACGCCGCTCGTCCGCGAGGCGGCACGCGATCTGCATCGCCTCGTCCGAGGGATAGCCCGGGGCGATGGGGACGATGATGCTGCGAAACTCGAGGCTGCCCGCCATGATCACGATCGGCGCACGCACCGTCGCCCGCATCGGCGCACCGAGACGGCGCCGGTAGAAGAAGTAGAAGACGAACCCCGCCGCGAGCCAGCCCAGGCCGGCATACCGGGTGGGCGCGTCCTGCACCACCACCACCAACCACGCCGCGCCGGTTCCGAACGCACCGACGACCGCGAACACCGGCCAGTCGACGCCGCGGAAGGTGAAGCTCGGCCGCGCGCGCCACGGCTGCTCGTCCCCCTCGGTCTTCTTCGCGCGCAGCGCCGTGACGGCGATGTGCGCGATCGTGAACGAGAGCATCGCCCCGAACGCGTACATGCGGCCGAGGAAGTCGACCTGGCCCGAGAGCAGGAACAGCGTCGGCGCGATTCCGGCAAAGACGACGAGCGAGAGCCACGGCGTCTTCAGCTTCGGATGCAGCCGCCGGAAAGCCTCGGGCAGCTGCCGGTACGACGCCATCGAATACGTGATGCGCGACGCGCCGATCACGCCGGCATTCGTCGCGATGAACAAGATCGTCGCCGCGAGGATCCCGACGTAGATCTTGGCCGCGCTCAACACGAAGCCATGGAGGCCGAGGTTCTCGACGAGGCCGAGCACGGGATCGTTCTTGAAGCCGTGCGGCGGTCCCTCGCCGAGCGGTGTGACGTACTTGCCGCCCTGCTTGACCACCGGCATCGCCGAGAGCGCGACCCAGGGCAGCGTGAAGTAGATGGCGAACACCGCGATCGCCACCCAGGAGATGGCGCGCGGGACGGACCGCAGCGGGTCGCGTGCCTCCTCGGCAAGGTTGGAGACCGTCTCGATGCCGGTGTACGCGATCATCGCGACCGGAATCGCGAGCGCGAAGTTCGACCACGTCGGGGCGACGCCGAAATGGATGTTGCTCGAGATGA
>JAOPYX010000057.1 GCA_025964535.1 Actinomycetes bacterium
CATCTCGGTGTAGTCGTCGACGATGATGCCGCTGCGGCCGTGCTCGATCACTTCGGGCACTGCGCCCCACCGCGTCGCGATCACCGGCGTGCCGCACGCCATCGACTCGATCATCACCAGGCCGAACGGCTCCTCCCACTCGATCGGGAAGAGCGTCGCGCGTGCGTCCTGTAGCAGCTCGACCTTCTCGCCGTGCGTGACCTCGCCGACGTAGTCGATCTCACCCGGGCGCAGGTGCGGCTCGACGAACTCCTTGAAGTACACCACTTCTTCGGGCTCACGCAGCTTGCCGGCGAGCTTCAGCGGCAAGCCCAGCTCCGTCGCGACCGCAACCGCGCGATGCGCGCCCTTGTCTGCACTCATCCGCCCGAGGAAGAGCAGGTAATCGCCGCGGCGCGGCTGCACCGGATAGAAGGAGAAGTCGAGCGCGTTCGGCACATTCGCGATCCACGGCAGATCAGGGTGCGGCTTGCGCTGGTTCATCGAGATGGAGATCAGCCCGATCCGCGGTGCCACGCGCGCGACCTGTTGGTAGAAGTCGCCCGGCTCACCGAGCAGCGGGCCGTGCACCGTGTGCACCGTCGGTGTCTTCACTGCGCCGCTGATCACGGCAGCCGGCGGGCCTGAATGGTCGCTGATCACGTCGAACTCGTCGGCGCGCTCGAAGCACGAGAGCGCATGACGCACCTCCACTTGCGCCCGTCCGATGTCGGCGCTCGGCGCGATCTCGTACACCCATGCAAGGTCGGCCTTCGTGCGCGAGTCGCCAGACGCGAACAGGGTCACGTCATGGCCGGCGTCGACGAGCCCGTCGGCGAGCAGCGACACGACCCACTCGATGCCGCCATAGCCTGTCGGCGGCACCGGGAACCACACCGGGCTCAGCACGGCGACTTTCACGCCTCGGCCACGCTCACGTCGCCGTCCTCGAGCCGCACGTCCCACACGCGCCCGAATGCACGCAATCCGGAGAGACGGACGTCACCCGTCCACGCGGGCAGCTCGAGCGGCGCCACCGTCTCGATCACCTGTCGCCGCCGGTTGGGCTGGATGCCGAGCAGGAGCTGGAGCAGCAAGACCGGCGTGCCCGCAGCCCACGCCTGCGGCCGAGCCGCGGTCGGGTACGCGATCGGGAACGGGGACTCCGCGCGCGACAAGCCTGCGAAGACCTCCGGCAGCTGGTTGCGGAAGGTGCCTGCGGCGTCGAGCATCGAGCGCACGATGCGGTACGCCTCCGGCCACCGCGCGTGCTTCGCGAGCCCCCACGCGATCAGCGAATTGTCGTGCGGCCAGACAGTGCCGTTGTGGTAGCTGAGCGGGCTGTACGCGGCCTCGGCCTGCGACATCGTGCGCACGCCCCAGCCCGACCAGAGGTCATCGCCCATCAGGGCGTCGACGACGGCATCGACGCGCGGCGGCGGCACGATCCCGCTCCACAGGAGATGACCGATGTTCGAGCACAGCGAGTCGACACGATTCTTCTCTGCGTCGAGCGCAAGCGCGTAGTAGCCGCCGCGCTCGGCGACCCAATACGCCTCGTCGAAGCGCGCGCGTAGCCGCTCGGCGTCACTCTCGAGCCGCTCCGAGAGCGCGGGATCGCGCCACACCTCCCGTGCGAGCTCCGCCATGCGCCGCTTCGCGTCGTACACGTAGCCCTGCACCTCGCACGGCGCGATCGGCACCTGCGCGAACCGACCGTCATGGAAGCGCTGCGAGTCGCCGGAGTCCTTCCACGACTGGTTGTCGAGCCCGCGCTCGGTGCGGCGCCCGTACTCCACGAACCCGTCGCCGTCTCGGTCGCCGAACTCGTCGATCCAGCGAAGCGCCGCGAGCGCCGGCTCGTGCAGCTCGTGCACGAGCTCCGTGTCGTCGGTCCACCGCCAGGTCTCCGACAGCAGGATCAGGAAGAGCGGGGTCGCGTCGGCCGTGCCGTAATACCGGTCGAACCACTTCGACGCGCACTTCCCACGACGCACCTCGTGCACGATCTTCCCGGGCTCCGCATCGCGCGACGGGTCGAGCTCCGTCGCCTGCAGCGTCGCGAGCTCGCGCAGCGCGGAGCGTGCGAGCTCGGGACCGAAGAGCATGGTCTGCATGCACGTGATGAGCGTGTCGCGCCCGAAGACCGTCATGAACCACGGCATGCCTGCGGCCGGCAGCTTGCCGTGCCCCATGTCGCCCGGCGAGTGCATGCGCAGCGCCGCGAGATCGTTCACGGATTGTCCGAACGTCTGGCGCAGGTCGTCCCACGAGGCGCGGATCTGAGGGACGCGCAGCTCCCAGGCCGCGACCGACTCACTGACACGCGCACGCTCTTCGCCGAAATGGCGCTCGACCACGTGCGGTTCACGCCCCGGCTCGCCGTTCGTGCCGATCCCGACGTCGATGCGCACCGACCACGTCTCGCGCGGCGCGAGCGTGATGTCGTACCCGACGCCATGGGCCGTCGAGTCGCCGCGCTCCGAGAAGATGACCTGCGTCCGGCCGAGGCCGTCCGGGTCGATGAGCATCAATTGATTGTTCGGCCCGTCGCGCTCCGGGGTCACCGGGCCCGGCAACGGCTTCGCATGGATCGGGTCGCCGAGCGAGAAGTCCCATTCCTTGACGGAGATGATGTCGGCAAAATCCGCCGCCACCGCGAGCTCGAGCCGGAGCTCGAGCGTCTCCGTCGTCTCGTTCGTCACTTCGATGTGATCCTGCATGCCGTCGCCAACGAAGCGCTCCCGCTTGATCAGCACCGAGTCGAGCGGCAGGCGCTCCGTGAGGGGGTTGCGCAGGAAGTACGCCGCGGAGAAATACTCGACGGTTCCGGACGAGAGCAGCAGGGGCCGCTTGCCGTCGATCGTGAGCTCGAGCTGCGAGAGGAAACGCGTGTCGTCGGCGAAGAGCCCGTGCGTCGTCTCGCGCACGTCTCCTAGCTCATCGCAGATGCAGAACGTCGAGCCTTCGAGGATCGTCTGTTGCGTCATGGGACGTCTGCGCTACGGCTCGCGCAGAATCCGCCCGCCTGACGCCTGGTTGCGTGCCTTGACGACGATCTCGTCGACGTTCATGTGCCACGGACGTGTCAGCGCGAACATCACGCAGTCGGAGATGTCCTCGGCCGTCATCACGTCGATCCCCTCGTAGACCGAGGCGGCCTGCTCGGCGTCGCCCTTGAAGCGCACGAGCGAGAACTCGGTCAGCACCATGCCGGCGTCGACCGTCGTGATGCGAATCGGCCGGCCCAGCAGATCCTCGCGCAGCGCATAGGTGAAACCACGCTCGGCGAACTTCGCCGCGATGTAGGTCGCGCCGCCCGGATATGCCTGACGCCCTGCGACCGAGCCCATGTTCACGATGTGACCCCAGTCGGCGAAGTGCGGCAGGCAGAGGCGTGTCATGCGCACGAGCCCGTTCACGTTGGTGCCGAAGACGCGCGCCTCGTCCTCCTCACTCGACTCGTCGAACGGGGCACGGCCGAGCGCCAGGCCGGCGTTGTTGAAGAGGATGTCGAGGCCTCCAAGCTGCTCGACGGCCTCGGCGACGAACCGCGCGCTGCTCTCGGGATCCGTGACGTCGAGCTCGAGCGCGATCTCGGTCTCGAGGCGCTCCACCCGGCGCGCGCCGCCTGCCACGCGCACGCCCGCGGCGGCGAGCGCGTGCGCCGTCGCCGCGCCGATGCCCGAGGACGCGCCGGTGACGATCGCCTTCTTGCCGCTCAGATCCAGGCTGGCCAAGGGGTCGATGCTAGCGACGGTCTCCCAAGTCGAGCGCGACGTCCTGCGAGCGGCGAGCCAGATGATCGACCTGGAGCGTCGTGTGGTGGAGGTGGAAGCGCTCCTCGAGCAGACGGTCGAGCCTGCGTCTCGCGTCGTGGCAGTCGGCACCCGGCGCAACGAGGACGTGTGCGGCGAGCGCCGGAAAGCCGCTCGTCACGGTCCAGATGTGGAGGTCGTGCACCTCGGCGACGTCCGGGTCGGCGACGAGTGCGCGTGCGACGTCGTCCGGGTCGATGCCGGCTGGGGACGCCTCGAGGAAGATGCGTCCCGATTCGCGGATCAGCGACCAGCTCGAGCGCACCATCAACGCGGCGACGAGCAAACCGGCGATCGGATCGAAGCGACTCCACCCCGTGAGGAGCACGAGCGCTCCTGCGACCGCCGTGCCGGCGAATGCCGCAAGGTCGGTGGCGATGTGGACGAACGCGCCCTGCACGTTGAGGCTGGAGCGGTCGGCGCGCGCGAGCACGAGGGTCGCGGCGAGGTTGACGGCGACGCCGACGAGTGCGACCACGAGCACGATGCCTCCGTGCACGGCCGGCGGGTGTGCGAGACGTCGCCCGGCGGAGTAGACGATCCAGATGCCCAGCAGCAGCAGCGCGAGCCCGTTCGCCTGGGCGGCGAGGATCTCCGCCCGGCCGAAGCCGAACGTCCACTGGCCGCGTGCGGGACGCGACGCGAGCCGTGACGCCACGAGCGCGGCGCCGAGCGCCGCCGCATCGGTGAGCATGTGGCCGGCATCCGCAAGCAGCGCGAGCGACCCGGCCGCGACGCCCGCAGCAACCTCGACGCCCATGAAGGTGACGATCAGCCCGAGCGCGATGGCGATGGCGCGCCGATCCTTGACGCGGCTGTGATCGTGCGCGTGACCCGAGCCGTGGGAATGGACATGCATGCTTCCAGCCTACGAACCCGTCGCCCCCGCGCGGGCCCATGCGCGACCCAGCGCCAGGCGCTCGGGCGGCGAGGGGTGGCTGAAGAGCAGCAGGTACGCGAGGCGCGGCGGGACGAGATCGGAGAGGTTCTTGCGCGCAAGATCGACGTGCGCACGCTCGAACGCCCCGAGGTCGCCGGTCAGCTCGAGCGAGAACCGGTCGGCCTGGCGCTCCCAGCGGCGCGAGAGCGCGGCGCCCGGCGCCAGGCCGGCGAGCTCGAGCGCGAGGAAGAGGAGCAGCGCCTGCGGCAGCTCTCGCGCCGAGGCGATGCGTGACCCGAGCACCGCCCACAGCACGAGCACGCCGGCGATCGCGCCGGCCATCGCGACGAGCGTGCCCTTGAGCACGTGCCGCTCGCGCCGGTGACCGAGCTCGTGGGCGACGATCAGCTTCACCTCCGGCGCCTCCGTCGCCGCGAGCAGCGTGTCGTAGAGCACGACCCTCCGCGTTCCTGCGAGGCCGGACACATACGCGTTCACCTTGTTGGTGCGGCGGCTCGCGTCGGCGACGAGCACGTGACGCACGGGCACCCCCGCGTCCTCACCGAGCGCCCGCAGCTCGGCTGCCAGCCGCTCGTCCTCGAGCGGCCGGAACCGGTTGAAGATCGGCTCCAGCACGACGGGTGCCAGGAACGAGACGACGAGCGTCACGGCCGCGAACGCGAGCCCGGCGGCGGCGGGCCACCACCGCGGGAACGCGCGGGCGAGCCCGACGGCGCCGGCCCAGAAGCCCGCGACGAGGAGGACGCCCAGGGCGAGGCCCTTCCCCTGGTCGCCGAGCCAGCCGCGCACGCTCTGGCGCGAAAAGCCCCAGGCGCGCTCGCGCTTCAGGTCGCGCCAGTACGAGAGCGGCAGCTGCACGAAGGCGGCCACGACCACGACGATCGCCGCCCACGCCGCGGCGGACCCCGCCCAACCCCAGCCGTCCACGAGACCCCAGAGGAAGCGGCCGACCGGGCTCCACGCGAGCGCTGCGTAGACCGCCGCTGCGAGCCCGACTCCCGCCCCGCGCGCGAGGTATCGCGGTCGGTGATAGCGGGCCGCGCGATCGCGCTCTTCCTGAGAGAAATCTAAGGATGCCGTTTCGGGGTACATGGGAGAAGGAATCTGCTGGATAGACTGCGAGGCCCCATGGCGACTGCGGATCTAGCTGGAACTCTACGGTCGAGCGAGGAATCGGTCGCCCTCGCGGCGCAGCTGCGCAAGCTGACCAGGATTGCCACGTTCGTCGCCCTGTTGACGAGCCCGGCGACGTACTTTTGGTTCCATCATCAGGTCGGCTTCGGCGTCGGCAAGTCGATCTTCGTGACGGGCGTGTGCGTGATTGCCTTCCGCGGTCTCGTCGACCTCGTCATCCGCCGGATGATCCCGTGGCCGAGCCTCTTCGGCACCGAAGATTCGCGCCTCCGCGAAGAGGACATCGTCACCCGCCGCCGCTCGTGGACGTGGCGCTTCTACTTCCGCGTCGCCCGCTTTTTCGCCGGCTTCGTCACGGTCGCGTTCCTCTACCGCTACTTCACCGCGCCGGCCGGCAGCTCGGTGTCGTGGTGGGGCAGCGCGACGCATTTCCTCACCAAGTTCGGCCACCTCGCCCAGAGCGGTGCATTCTGGATGCAGATCGTCGTCGTCTTCTTCCTCTTCCTCGCGAACTTCCTCATCTTCATGGGCCCGATGATGCTGATGGGCATCTCGCAGATCCGCGGCTACGAGCCGGGCGACGCCGAGTGGGGCGTCAAGCTCGAGCACGTGCGCGGGCAGGCGGAGGCCAAGGAGGAAGTGCGCCGCATCGTCACGCTGTGGCAGTCCGGTGAGGCGTTCGAGCGCGCGGGCGGTAAACGCGAGCGAGGCCTGCTGTTCCTCGGCGCTCCGGGCACCGGCAAGACGATGCTGGCGAAAGCAATCGCCACGGGATTCAATTCGCCGTTCGTCTCGATCCCGGGCTCGGGCTTCGCACAGACGTTCATCGGCATCGACGCATTGATCGTGCGTTTCCTCGCGCGCAAGGCGAAGAAGCTCGCGCGCAAGTGGGGCGGCCAGTGCATCGTCTTCATCGACGAGATCGACGCGGTCGGCATGCGCCGCCAGGCGCTCCAGGGCCAGCGTTTCGAGACGCCCGAGCTGCCGTTCTACGGGCCGCACGGTGCGATCAACCCGAGCGGCGACCTGATCATCGAGACGCGTGCATGGCGTGAGCGGATGTTCGAGGAGCGGGCGCCGGAGCGGCGCTCGCCGTATCCCGCGTGGGCGCAGAAGGTCGGCAACATCGTCAACCAGGGCGTGTTCCCCGGGATGATGGGCGGCGGGCAGGGCCAGCTCGCGCTGAACCAGTTGCTCGTCGTGATGGACGGCATCGACAACCCACCGTTCATGCGCCGCTTCCTGACGAACAAGATCAACTCGTTCCTCGATGCGGTCTACGTCGTCCCGCGGCGCCTCGGGCGCATCAGCTTCCGGCTGCCGCCGCCGCGTCCGCTGGGCGCGCAGATCTATTTCATCGGCGCGACGAACGTCCCGATGGAGAATCTCGATCCGGCACTGACGCGTCCGGGACGCATGGGCCGCCACGTCTGGTTCAGGACGCCGACGAAGGAAGACCGGAAGGACATCTTCGATCTCTACCTCGATCGGGTCGCGCACGATCCCGACCTGGACACGCCGGAGCGCCGCGACGAGATCGCGCGGATCACGAACGGCTA
>JAOPYX010000122.1 GCA_025964535.1 Actinomycetes bacterium
GCGCCGGATCCGAACGAATCGCTTGGTCTGGCCCATCCCCGCACGCACGTCTAATCCACATCAAGCCTCTGGTTAGCTCAGGACGGCCGCGCCGAGTGCGACGCCGTTGAAGATCGCGTGCACGACCATCCCCGGCACGACGCTCTTCGTCCGGTCGCGCAGCCACGCGAGCGCAATGCCGAAGGGGACGAGCACGAGCAGCGCTTCGACGAGGCCGTGTGCGGCGCCGAATGCGAAGCCGACGAGAATCATCGACGGCCAGCGCCCGAGGAACGCGAGCAGCGATTGCCCGACGCCGCGGAAGGTCAGCTCCTCGACGATCGGTGCCATCACGGCGAAGAGAACGACGTTGGCTCCGAACGCGGCCGCATGCTTGGGCTCCCAGTGCGTCGGCGTCAGCCCCTGCTCGTGGCTCGGGCTCTGCGGCAGCGGGATCACCGAGACGATCGCCTCGAGGACGTAGATCGCGAGCACCGCGCTGATCGCAAGCGTTGCGGCGCGCGCCCAGGAGCGCGGTTTCCGTAGGGCAAGGAGATCCCACCGGTCGACTGCGATCGCGAGCACGAGGCCGAGCCAGAACGCGTAGACGATCATGCCGTTGGCGAAGGTCGACCAGCTGTAGACCGCGTTGCGAGCGCTCGTCGACCCGCTGCTGCCGCTGAAACGCGACGCGTAGTTCAGCGTTGCAATCGCGGCGACGAGGGCGATCCAGCAGGCGAGACGGATCCGCATTACGCGAGCACCGGTCGGCGGGTGAGGGCCTGGTTGTTCGCTACGTGCGCGGGCATGCGGTGCATAGGGTTGCACCGATGCGGTACTTCACACCCGAGGAGGCGAACGCTGCGCTGGCGGAGGTCAGGCCGCTCGTCGAGCGGATGGTCGGGCACCGGCGTGCGCACGTCGAGGCACTCACGCGCCAGGAAGAGCTCGAAGGGAGCATTCGCGGCAACGGCGGCGGCATTCCACCGGCCACGCTCGCGGCCGTCGCGGGGGAGGTCGAGAGCGAAGCCCGCGAGCTCGCGCGTGTGATCGACGAGATCGGCGAGCACGGCGCCGAGGTCAAGGACATCGACGAAGGGCTGATCGACTTTCCGGCCTTGAGCCGCGGCGAAACCGTGCTGCTCTGCTGGAAGCTCGGCGAGGACGAGATCCGCTACTGGCACAGCGTCGAAGGCGGCTACGCCGCGCGCCGGGAGCTCCCGCTCGATGACTGACGTCGTTGTCCTCACCGACACCGTCGGCTCCTTCACGACCATGCGCGATGCCTTCGGCATCGACGACGACAGTGCCTGGTCGCTGCCGTTCAACGCGTTCCTCGCCCGCACCGGCGATGCGATCGTGCTCGTCGACACCGGTGTCGGGCCGCCCGGCGGTAACGAGCGGTTCCTGACCGACCGAGCCGGCCGTCTCCCCGAGCTGCTCGCCGAGGCCGGCGTGCAGCCGGACGAGATCGCCCTCGTGGTCTTCACGCATCTCCATGTCGACCACGTCGGCTGGAACATGCAAGGCGGCGCGCCGTTCTTCCCGCGCGCCCGCTACGTCGCGCACCGCGGCGACTTCGAGAGCTTCACGACCACGCAGGCGCACCGGCCGTACGTGCGCGACCAGCTCGCCGCGCTCCACGCGACCGGTCGCCTCGAGCTCATCGACGACGGCGGCTCTCCGCTCGCCGGCGTGGAGATCGAGCACGTACCCGGGCACACCTCCGGCAGCTGCATCGTCACGATCGGCTCCGTCACGTTCGTCGGCGATCTCGCCGTCCACGAGCTCCAGCTCGCCGATCCGGGCCTGGGCTACGTCTTCGAGGAGGACAGGCCTGCCGCGGCGGCTGCCCGCCGCACGTGGCTGCCGCGCCTCGCCGCGCGGGGCGACCTGGTGGGCATCCCGCATCTCGGGCTCGGGCGGATCCGCCAAGAAGGCGACGGCTTCGGGTGGGTCCCATTCGCTGAGGAATCCGCAGCCACGGCGTCGAACTAGGGCGGGTATGCCCTTCTGGCACCGCCTCATCGTCGCGGCCGTGGTCTTCGGGGTCGTCTCGCTGCTCGCCCGCATCATCGATTGGTGGCTCGCGCGTCGCCCGCTGCCGCCCGAGGCGACGACGCGCTACCGGGTGCTCCGCCGGAGCATCTCGGTGTCGATCCTCGTGATCGGCTTCTTCTCCGCGTTGCTCGTGATCCCGCAGGTTCGCGCCGTCGCGGGTGGTCTGCTCGCGTCGTCGGCAGTGCTCGGCGTGATCATCGGCTTCGCCTCGCAGCGCACCCTCGGCAACTTCGTCGCCGGCCTGCTGATCGCGATCAGCCAGCCCGTGCGTCTCGGCGATCGCGTGTCATACGCCGGCGAGGACGGCGTGATCGAGGAGATCGGGCTCACGTACACGCTCATTCGCACCCGCGAAGACGCAAGGCTCGTCGTGCCGAACGAGAAGCTCGTCTCGGATACGATCCGCAACGCCTCGATTCGCCGCAGAGGGACGTTCGCGGAGGTGAAGGTGCAGGTTCCGCTCTCGGCCGATCTCGGCGCCGCCGTGGAGGGAATCCGGGAAGAAGTCGCCGGTGAGCGCGACGCCTCCGTATTCGTCAGCTCGCTCGACGGCAACGCAACCGTGACGATTCGCGCAGCAGCCGTCGACGAGCGCGCCGCCCAGCGGCTCGAAAGCGATCTCCGCGTACGCGTGCATGGACGCCTCCGCTCGCTGGGAGTGTGGGGATGACCCCGCCGCCGCCGCCCGGCCGCCGTCGCAGCGGTCCGCCGAGCCGCAGCCGCGCCGGCTCGGAGCTGCCGAGCGGCGGCCGCCGCCGTCGCAAGCGCCGCAGCCGCGCCCGCAAGCGGCAGAGCCGTCGCTTCCTCCTGCTCGGCGCGTTCGTCGTGGTTCCGCTCGTGCTGCTCGTCGGAGCGACGGTGGGCGGTACCGCCGCCTTCGGGTCGAGCTGCAACCTGAATGCGCTGCGCCCGGTCGCCGTCGGTGAGAACTCGTTCGTGTACGCGTCCGACGGCTCGGTGCTCGGCGCGATCCCGGCCGAGCGGAACCGCACGCCCGTCACGCGGAGGGAGATCTCGCCCTGGGTTCCGGCAGCGACGGTCGCGATCGAGGATCGTCGCTTCTATCACCACGGCGGCATCGATCCCGTCGGCATCCTGCGCGCGGTCGTCGCCGACGTGCGCGCCGGCAAGATCGTGCAGGGCGGCTCGACCATCACGCAGGAGCTTGTGCGCAACCTCTACCTCTCGCGTGAACAGACCTTCACGCGGAAGCTGACCGAGGCGTGCCTCGCGATCAAGCTTTCGAGCCATTGGTCCAAGGACCAGATCCTGACCGCGTACATGAACCAGGTGTACTACGGCAATCACGCGTACGGCATCGAAGCGGCCGCGGAGACGTACTTCTCGACCACCGCGAAGCACCTCACCCTCGCGCAGGCGGCGTTGATCGCCGGACTGCCGCAAGCCCCCTCTTCGTACGATCCGTATCGCAACCCGGCGGCGGCGAGCGCGCGGCGGGACGAGGTGCTGCACGCGATGCTCGTGAACGGTGACATCACGTCGGCGCAGTACCAGCAGGCGAAAGCACAGCGCGCGCTGCACCTGAAGGCGGGGCGGCGGTTCACGCGCATCCGCGAGCCGTTCTTCTTCGGGTACGTCGAGGAGCTGCTGCAACAGGAGTACGGGACAAACACAGTGCGGTCCGGCGGGTTGAAGGTCTATACGACGATCGCTCCGGGGCTCCAGCGGGCGGCGACCGCGGCGATCGCAAACGTCTTGACGTACTCGACCGATCCGGCGGGCGCGATCGTCTCGATCGATCCGCGCACGGGCGCGATCCGCGCAATGACCGCGGCCAGCCCGACGCTCAAGAGCAACCAGTTCAACTTCGCGACCAGCGCGCGAAGGCAGCCGGGCTCGACGTTCAAGACGATCACGCTTGCTGCGGCAGTCGCGCGCGGCCTGGATCCGTTCTCCGTGTCGTACCTGTCGGCGCCGTTCCACTACCAGCCGGACTCGACATGTAACCCGAGCACTCCCGGCTGCGCGTGGGACGTGCAGACGTACGAGCACACGTACTCGGGCAACATCTCGGTTGCAAACGCAACGGTGCAGTCCGACAACACCGTGTACGCGCGGCTCGCGCTCGACGTCGGACCGGAGAACATCGTTGCGATGGCGCGGAAGCTCGGCGTGCGCACGTCGCCGCTGCAGGCCGTTCCGTCGATCACGCTCGGCACGATCGGCGTCACGCCGCTCGAGATGGCGTCCGCGTACGCCACCCTCGCGGCGGGCGGTGTGTACTCGAAGCCGATGGCGATCACGCGCGTCGTTCTCCCGAACGGCAAGACCGATACGAGCGCGTCGTGGGGAAAGCCGCAGCGCGAGCGCGTCATTCCGGACTGGGTCGCCGCGACCGTGACGCGCGTGCTCGAGCAGAACATGCTCTACGGCACCGGCCGCGGCGCGCACGTCTACAACCACACCGACGCCGGCAAGACCGGGACGACTGACAGCTACGCCGACGCGTGGTTCTCGGGCTACACGCCGCAGCTCGAGGCGAGCGTCTGGATCGGCTATCCGACCGGCGAGATCCCGATGCTGAACGTGCACGGGAGCGCGGTCTCCGGCCCGACCCTCCCGGCCCAGATCTGGCACACGTTCATGGGCACGGCGATCGGCAACCGCGCGGACGTGCCGTTCCCGCCGGCGACGTCGCAGCCGGTGTGGACCTCCTGGCGCGGGCAGTATCAGTACAGCGGCTCGTACGGGCTTCCCTCGACGACCGCGACGACGACGGGCGCGACGACGACGAGCTCGGGAACGACCGGCACGACGCGTACGCAGAAGGCCGGTACGACGGCGCCGCCGGCGACGACGGTCGCGCCACCGCCCTCGACCACGACGCCTCCGCCGCCGACGGAGCCGACGACGACGCAGGTGCCCTAGCCGGTCGACCTACGGGGCGGTCGTTGCGGGCGGCGCGGTCGTTGTCGGCGGTGCTGCAGTCGTCGTCGGAGGCGGCGCGGTCGTCGTCGGTGCCGCGGTCGTCGTCGGTAGCGCGGTGGTGGTGGGCGGAGGTGCGACGGTCGTCGCCGGACGCGTTGCCTGCGTCGTCGTCTGGCGCTGCGTGGTCGTCTGCTGTGTCGACTGCGTGGTGGACGGCGCCGTCGTCGGCGGAGCGGTCGTCGTGGGTTGCGTGCTTGCGATCGTCGTCGGCTTGGGCAACGTGATCGGCGTCGTGTCGGAGGGAGTCGACCCCGACGCGGGTCGCGTCACTTCGTAGGCGAGCGCGCCGCCGGCGAGTATCAGGACGATCAGGGCGGCAATCGCGAGCGGCATCCGGCTCCGTCGCGGCGGGCGTATCGGCGCTTGGGCGCGGGGCGACGACGCGACCGGCAGCACGCTCGTCGCACCGGGGTCGTCGAAGCCTCGGCTCGTCGAGGTCGTGATCGACGAGAACCCCGCGGGCACGCCGAGCGCGTCGAGGAGCGCGGCGCCGTCCGCGGGACGGTCTGCAGGATCTTTCTCGAGGGCGGCCGTCGCGGTCGATTCGAGCAGCGCAGGCGCGTCGTCACGGAACTGCGTCAGCGGCGGCGGCTCGGCGTCGCGGTGCAACGTGACGAGCTCCATCGGATCGTTCGACTCGAACGGCAGCCGTCCGGTGAGCATGCGATAGAGCATCACGCCGAACGAGTAGACGTCGCTGGCCGCGCTCGCGGGCGCGCCGGCGGCCTGCTCGGGCGAGATGTAGGCCGCGCTTCCGAGCACGGTGCCCGCTTCGGTCAGCGTGCCCTCCCCTGCCGCCATGCGCGCGATCCCGAAGTCGGCGAGCTTCGCGCGGCCCTCTTCGTCGAAGAGGACGTTCGCCGGCTTCAGGTCGCGATGGACGACCCCGCGAGCGTGCGCGTGGGCAAGCCCCGCCGCCAGCTCCGCCGAGATGCGCCGCGTGTCCTCGTCGGGAAGCGGCCGGCCCGCGCGCAGGTGCTCTTCGAGTGTGCCGCCCGGGAGATATTCGAGGACCATGAAGGGGCGCCCCTCCTCCTCGCCGTAGTCGTACAGCTGCGTGATGTTCGGGTGCCCGAGCGATGCGACGGCGCGCGCCTCGCGCTCGAAGCGGGCGGTGTCGGCGTGCGGTGCGAGGAGCTTCAGCGCGACGCGCCGTCCGAGCTCGGTGTCGGTTGCGGCCCAGACCTCGGACATGCCGCCGCGGCCGAGCAGCTCGTCCAGGCGATAGCGCCCGGCGATGAGGGTCTCCGCCATGGAGATACGTTATGTGCTGAACGTGGGGGCGTTACTCACCATGCAGGAGGCGCAGGCGCGCGTGCTCGAGCGCGTGCGGACGCTTGCCGCCGAGCACGTCGCCGTGGCCGATGCGGCGGGACGGGTGACCGCCGAGCCGGCGCGCTCTGTTGTCGACCTGCCGCCGTTCCCGAGCTCTGCGATGGACGGGTACGCGGTACGTGCCGCGGACCTGCCCGGACGCCTGTCGGTGGTGGGGCACGTTGCGGCCGGCGTTCCTGCGGAGCGGCCTCTCGGGCGAGGCGATGCGATGGCGATCTCGACCGGCGGTGTCGTGCCGGACGGCGCCGATGCCGTCATCCCCATCGAGTACGTTGTCAACTATGACAACACGATCGAGGTGGAGTCCAGTCTCGCGCAGGGCAAGCACGTTCGCCCCCGCGGCGGCGACGCGCGTGCGGGGGACGTCGTCGTGGAGGCGGGTTTCCGGCTCGGCGCTGCACAGCTCGGTGCGCTCGCTGCCTCCGGCCTCGCCGCCGTGTCGTGTGCCAGGCGTCCGCGGGTCGCCGTGCTCGCCACCGGCACCGAGCTCGCGCGGCCGGGCGAGCCGCTGGCCCCGGGACAGGTCTACGAGTCGAACGCACTCATGCTCGCGGCCGCGCTCGCCGCCGCGGGCGCAGACATCGAGGTGCTGCCGGTCGTCGCGGACGACGAGACGGCGCACCGGGCGGCACTCGAGCGAGGGCTCGAGGCGGACGTCCTCGTCACGTCGGGCGGGGTCTCGGTCGGGCCGCACGATCTCGTGCGTCGCATCGAGGCGGAGCTCGGCGTCGAGGAGATCTTCTGGCGCGTCGCGATCAAGCCGGGCAAGCCGGTCTCGTTCGGCGTGCGCGGCCTAACGCTCGTGTTCGGGCTGCCGGGCAACCCGGTGTCGTCGCTCGTCGGCTGCGAGCTCTTTGCGAAGCCTGCGCTGCGCGCGCTTCAGGGGCTGCGGGATCCGCTGCCGCGCTTCGAGCCCGGCCGGCTCGCAGCGGCGCTCCGCCGGAACGACTCGCGTGACGAGCTGGTGCGGGCGCGGGCGCGCGTCGGCCCGGACGGCATGGTGCTCGAGCCGCTCTCCGGCCAGGAGTCGCACATGATCGTCCACTCCGCCGCTGCGGACGCGCTCGTGCACGTCCCGCTCGGCGAGGGAGAGCTCGCGGCGGGCGCGACGGTGTCGTGGCTTCGGCTCGGCGCGGCCTGAGGCGCGGCTACGGACCGGCGGCGACGGCCGACACCGGGTACGGCGTGCCGCCGCGCGGCGAGACCGAGGCGAGCTTCGCGTAGACGATGTAGCGGTGCGTCGCGAAGAAGCGCGGGTGGCACGCTTGCAGCTCGAGCACCTCGTGGCGCGGCGAGCGCAGGACGGAGAGGTCGGTGGCGGTGACGACACGGTGCTTCGTCGCGCGATAGATGAACGATGCGTAGGGCATCTCGACGCGAATCTCGTCGCCGGGACGGATCGCATCGATGTGGGAGAACGGGGCGAGGTAGGTCGTGCGATGTCCGGCGACGTAGACGAGCCGCTCCTGGCCCGGCATGAAGCTGCGCACGTCCCGGCCGGGGCCCTTCTTGAGCGTCTCGTGGTCGGTGCCGTTGACGAGGACCATGTTCAGGCCGATGCGCTTGACCACGATCCGGCCGATCGCCTGCCCGGGGCGCGCCGTGCTCCGGAAGCGCGTGGCCTCGACCGCGATCTGGCGCCGCTCGGCAGCGAGGTCGGACGTTTTCACGTGGAACGGCCGGAAGGCGGCGAACTGCCGGTCGAGGCTCTGCGCGAGCCCGCGCTGCTGCCACTGGGTGTAGGCGGCGGTGAATGGATCCTGCCACTGCCACACGAGCAGCGCCCACGCAAGCGTGAGGACGCCGCCCCCGATCATCAGGGCGCCGCTGATCCGTGCCAGCCGTCGCATCTCAGCCGTGTAACGCGCGACGGTCGTCGCCGGGTGCGCGCCGCCGCCGCTCGGCGAGCACGATCCGGCGGATGGTCTCGCGGATGGGGCCGCGGGGCGGCCGCTCGGCCGCGCT
>JAOPYX010000138.1 GCA_025964535.1 Actinomycetes bacterium
GCGCGCGCTAGCGTGCGAGGTAGTACGCGGCAAACGCGAGCCCGCCCATGAGGATGAGGATCGGGAGCAGAAAGAGGATGATCCCCATGAACGCGATCAACACCGTCTCTCCACTCTCGCCGGCCTCTTCGACTTCGTGCAGATGCTCGGCTTCAGCGTGGATCTTGCGCGCGGGCACTCGCAACAAGGCGAACGCCTTCCGGTAGAGCGTGCCGGCATGTGTTGCTGCGTCCCTGGCTACGGCCATGCCACATGGTACGGAACCTGAGCGTGGAGGGCCCCGCGCGTGCGGAGCCCTCCACGGCCACTGGGCGGGACGCCCTTCCCGGGTTAGAGCGTGCCGGCGAGCGCCTCGAGCGTCGCGGCCTGAGACGCCGTGAGCCAGCCTGTCGCGACGAGCAGGTTGACCGCGACGTCGTAGCTCCGCACGAACGCGGCCTTCTGATTCGCGCTCATCTGGGGCACGATCCTCGCGATCGCCGTCGTCGCGGCGCTCGAGAGCGCGTCCACTGCGGCCTTCTGCGCGGGCGTCAACGCCGCGTAGCGCGGCGAGCCGTCGATGTAGACGGACGTCAGGCTCGCGACGGACCCTGCCGTGGGAGCACTGACGGTGAACGTGACGGCGGTGGTGGCGCTGTTGCCTGCCTTGTCGGTTGCTCCCACGGTGACGGTGTGCGCCCCCACGCCGAAGCCGGTCGCCGGCCCGCTCACGCCAGAGCACGGAGTCGCGATGCCGGACAGGGTGTCGGTCGCCGTGCACGCGATCGCAACGTTCTGGTCGATGCGGTAGGTGCCGGCGTTGCCGGTGATCGTCAACGTCGGAGCCGCTTTGTCGATCTGCGCGGTGTACGAGGTCGAGGCAGAGTTGCCGGCGTTGTCGATGCACGTCCCGGTCGCAGTGCCCGAGGCGTTCAGCGTCTGCGACGCGAGGCTGCTCGCTGTGGTGTTCACGCCAGAGCCGTCGTCTGTGCACGTGAAGAGCACCGTGACATCCGCGTTGTTCCAGCCGTTCGCATTGGGCGGCGCACTCGCGGCCGCGACGATCGTCGGAGGTGTCGTATCGAGCGGCGTCACCGCGAACGTCACGGTCCCGTACGAGTCGACATAGCCGTCGGGATAAAGGCCGTTCACGGCGACACGATCGATGTACTGGAGATTGCCGTCACTCGTGTTCTTCCACGTGAAGGACGCGGTGACGAGGGACGAACCGAAGACCGCTGTCGCCGACCCGCCGTTCGGTACCGCGAGCTCGTTGCCGTCGATCGTCAGACGCGCGGTCTGCGTCGTGCCGGGACCGTTCCCGTCGGTTCCGACCACGCCGTAGGTCGTTGTCCCGTTGGCGAGCGTGTCGGCGCTGAGCCAGTCGAGGCTGCCGTCCAGCGGATTGCCGTCACGCGCGACATAGAGCGAGAAGACGCCGTAGTAGTTCGCGCTCGAGGAGTATGTCGTCCAGCCGCCGCCGTCGCTCGCGCCGACGAAGATCTGCGTTAGCGTCGGGTTGGCGAACGCTCCGGCAGGAGCGGCGAGCGCGAGCAGCATGCCGCACACGAGGGCCAATCGCTTCATCAGGTTCAATCCCTTCGTTTGAGTGCCACGTCTCGATAATCAGGAGCGCACAGACACCTCGTGGCTGAGGTTTGCGCGTTTAGTGTGCGTCGCACCTCGGACGCGGTCGTAGCTCTCGAAGGAAAGGCGCTGCTTGCAGGGCCTTCGGAGAGAGGTAGCCACGCGGCTCGGCGAGCGCTGTGGAACAGGGCGTCGGCGCGGCTGGTTCTCTTTATCCCGGAGCTCGCCAACACAGCGAGAGGTAGTAGCCGGTACTCCCCGCGAACGTGGTGGGACCGACGTGGAAATCGACGGCGACGTTCGTGCCTTCCTTCGTCCGGATGAATCCGCTTCCGGCCTCCAGCGAACCCGCGACGACCGCTGCCACTCGCTCTGGTGCGAGCTGGGGCTCGGCCGTCAATCCGGCGGAATCCATCTGCAAGAGCTCCTCCCAGGAGTAGCCGGTCAGCGTTCGCGCAGCCTCGTTTGCCGTCATCAGAGCGCCTTCGGCGTCGAAGACGAAGGCGGCAACTCCCGATGCGTCGAGCGATTCTCCGAGGATGGTGCGTCGCAGGATTCTGTTCTCGGCAAGGGTCGGTCGGATGCTCTGAGGGAAGTGAGCCATGGATTCGAGCGATCCTCCCACAGGCACCTACAGGAGCCGACCGACGCGTCGGGCTCGACTGACGGAGGGCGAGGGCTGCCCTCCGTCAGGCGCCGGCAGCTCAGATGTGGCAGTTGGAAGGTGCGGTCACGACGTCGATCCTTCGCGTCGCATCCTTCGGCAGGAACTGCACGGCGATCGTCTCCGCCGGGACACTGCCCTCGTTTCTGAGCGTGTGCACGTCCGCGCCGCCCGGATCGACGAATCCCGTCCCTGCCGGATAGGCGTGCGGGGTACAGCCCGGATCGTCGCTTGCGTAATTCGTCACCGTCCCGGCGACCACGAAGATCAGGCTCGGCCCGGGATGCGAGTGCCAGCCGGTGTCGCCTCCCGCCGCGATCTTGTTGTCCACGACGTATGCATCCGTGAGACCCGACGTCTTGATCTGGGTGAACCATTCGCCGGGGCGCATCCCGCCGTCCCGAGCGGCGGGGACCATGGCCATTGCGCGGGCGTACAGGGTCATCGGATCGAACGTCGACTTCGCGTAGATCGTGGTCGTCAGGCCCACGCTCGGTGTCGCCAACACCGTTCCTCCGTAGACAGCGGCGCCCAGAACACCGAGCAGAAGAGCCAAGAGCAATCGAGCCTTCATCTGTCCTCCTTCGTTTGCGCGCCGCAGCGGTCGGGTTGTCCGGAGACCATGCGGCAGGCCGGTCAACCGCGGCCCTGCGCCGCGCTCAAACATCGTTCAACGATGTTCTTCGGGAGTCGCTTCTCGGCGCATCGCAGGCCGTGTTAGCGTCCCTGGCCGATGCTCGAGTTCCGCCTGCTCGGGTCGCTCGAAGCCGGCGGTGGCGCGGCGGCGCTCGGGAGCGGGAAGCAGCGTCTTCTCCTGGCGTATCTGCTGCTCCGCCGGAACGATGCGGTACCGCGCGAGGATCTGATCGACGCCCTCTGGGGCGACGATCCGCCGGCGTCTGCCGCGCACGCGGTCGACGTGTACGCATCCCGACTCCGGAAGTCACTCGGCACGGCGGCCGTTCTCGAACGGCGAAGCGGGTCGTATCGCCTCAACGTCCCGGACGAGTGTGTCGACGTCGCCCGCTTCGAGGAGGCCCTAGCCGAGCTGCTTCGCACCGACGACCCAAGCACGGCACTTGCGCTCGCCGACCGGGCGCTCGCGCTCTGGAACGGCCGTGCGCTCGCCGACCTGCTCGATGCTCCGTTCGCGCGGCTCGCGAGTGAACGGCTCGAAGAGGAACGGCTCGTCGTTCGTGAAGAGCGCTTCGACGCGTTGCTCGCGCTCGGTCGCCACGACGAGGTGGTCGCCGCGCTCCAGTCGTTCGCGAACGAGCATCCGCTTCGGGAGAGGCCGCGGCGCCAGCTCATGCAGGCCCTCTACCGTGCGGGCCGCCAGAGCGAAGCCCTCGACGTCTATCGCCAGGCGCGGGCGACCCTCCACGACGAGCTCGGTCTGGAGCCGAGCCCGGAGCTACGCGACCTCGAGGCCGGCATCCTGCGCCACGACCCCGAGCTTGCGGCTCCGGTCAAGCAGACGACGCCGGTCGAGGTCGTGAAGTCTCGCGCGCCCCGCTTCCGCTCGATGCTGCCTGCCGCCCTGGTCGGGACGCTTGCCGCAGCTGTCGCAGTGCCGCTTTTTGCAATCAGCAGTGGCGGCTCGGGCCGCTCCCCCGCCGCCGACTTCGTGGGTGCGAACGGAGTCGGAGCCTTCGACCCGTCGACGGGCGATAGCGCAGCTTCGGTGCCGCTCCCCGCCTCGCCGGGTGCAGTCGCCTACGGTGAGGGGTCGCTCTGGGTGACGATGCCGAATCAGGACGCGGTGTCGCGAATCGACCCGAGGACGACGACCGTCGAGCAGACGGTGGCGGCGGGTAAGGGCGCCGCCGCGATCGCCGTCGGCGGCGGCTTCGTCTGGGTCGCAGACAGCCTCGCCGGCGCGGTCTCGCAGATCGATCCCCGGACGAACGGCGGGCAGGTGGTGCACAGGATCCGTGTCGGCAACGGTCCGACGGGAATCGCCTACGGGCTCGGCGGTGTATGGGTGGCGAATTCCGCGGGACGTACCGTGGTGCGGATAGACCCAGTAACGGGAACGGCCGGCCTACCGATCCCCGTCGACGCCGGAGCGGACGCAATTGCCGTAGGAGACGGCGCAGTCTGGGTGGCGAGTGAGCAGAACGGAGTCGTTTCCCGGATAGACGCTTCGTCCGGACGCGTTACGCGCACGATCAATGTCGGAAACCTCCCCGTCGCGATCGTCGCCGGCACGGGGGCGGTATGGGTCGCAAACAGCGGTGACGCCACCGTCTCTCGCATCGATCCGGCGACGAACCGCGTGCAGGCGCTCGTTCAGGTGGGCGACGGGCCAAGCGGGCTTGCACTCTCGACCGACGGCAAGAGCGTCTGGGTCTCGAACGAGCTTGCGGGCACGATCCAGCAGATCGATCCAGCGCTCGACAGAGCGATCAAGACGATCGCGGTGGGCGGTCTCCCACAAGGTGTCGCTGCCAGCGACACCGCTACGTATGTCGCCGTTCGTGGCTCGGGTAGCGCACACCGCGGCGGAACGTTGACCGTGGCGGTGGCGAACCCTCCCGGTGTGTACGAGGTCGACCTTCCGCATGCGCTCGACCCGGCGTACGGGTGGACTGCCTGGGAGCTCTTGACCATGACGAACGACGGCCTGCTTGCGTACGGGCGTATGGGCGGGATCGGAAGCTACAGGGTCGTGCCCGACCTTGCCACGACCCTCCCCACGGTCAGCAACGGAGGCCGGCGGTACACGTTCCAGCTGCGTCCGGGTATCCGTTACTCGAACGGCGCGCCGGTTCGGCCGGCCGACATCCGCCGCGCGATCGAGCGCGCGCTGATCGTCGGACGCGGCAAGCCACCGAGCTCCTACCTGACCGGGATCGTCGGCTCGACCGGATGCGTGACGGCGCCGAGGCGCTGCGACCTGTCGAAAGGGATCCTCGTCGACGCCAAGTCGAACACCGTCACGTTCAATCTCAGCGCTCCAGACCCCGACTTCCTCTACAAGCTCGCGCTGCCGGTGGCTGACGCAGTGCCGGCAACCACGCCGCTTGCGGCGCCGATGCCACTTCCTGCGACCGGCCCGTACATGGTGGCCGGGTACGACGCCAAGCGTGGAGTGATCCGGTTGGTGCGCAACCCGCGCTTCAGGCTCTGGTCGGCTGCCGCGCAGCCGGACGGCTTCCCCGACCGGATCGTCGAACGGTACGGGTATACGGGCGCAAGCGCCGTGCGCGCAGTCAAACACGGAACCGCGGACATCACTGCGGAGGGCTTCGACCTCACGTGGCCGCCTGCGGTTGCGTCGTCGCTGCGGAGGAGGTACTCGAGCCGCCTCTATCACGCTCCCTTGCCGGCAGTGACCGCCATCTGGTTGAACACGCGAACGTCGCCGTTCGACGACGTCCGCGTCCGCCGGGCAGTGAACTACGCCGTCGACCGCAACCATCTGATCGACCTTGCCGGCGGCCCCGACCTCGCCCACGTCGGCTGCCAGATCCTGCCGCCGAACACCGACGGCTACCAGCCGTACTGCCCCTACACGCTCCACCCCGACGCAGCCGGGACCTACAACGGCCCCGACCTGGAAAGGGCGCGGCAGCTCGTCGCCGCATCCGGAACCAAGGGCCAATCGATAGCCGTCTGGTTCTTCGACATCCCGATCGGCCGGAGGAACGGCAAGTACATCGTCTCCGTCCTCCGACGCCTCGGCTACAAGGCGCACCTCGAAACGGTCCCACACACCAGTCCCACCTATGGCCCACAGCGGCAGGCCGGCGTCGGCGGCTGGAGCCCGACGTATCCGTCGGCCAACGACGTCTTCGCTCCCGTGTTCACGTGCCGCACGTACGAGCCCACCCAGCCGAGTCAGAACGCGAACGCATCCGGGTTCTGCAATCGACGCATCGACACCGAGATCGCGCGCGCCGGCCTTCTCCAGACGACCGACCCGCCCGCCGCGTCGGTCCTCTGGACGAAGATCGACCGCGAGATTACGGACCTCGCCCCGTGGATCGTGATTCGCACCGACGTCGCGCCCGACTTCGTGTCTCGCCGGACAGGCAACTACACGTACTGCTACGTGACGGCCGTGACCGGCACGAGCGGCGCGTGCCTCGACCAGCTCTGGGTGCGCTAGCGAGCCGGAGATGTCGTCGGAGCCGGTTGCGGCGGTAGTGCAGCGCTCGCCCATGTCGCCGGCGCGGCGACGTAGATGTGGACGGTCAGCGGATCGAAATGATCCGTCAACGCGCCGTCGGCCACACTGACCTGACGCTGCTCGCCGTACACGTCGACGGCGGCCGCCTTCAACCCGGGAACCGCAATGGTCGTGTCGACAGGCGAGCGCGTCGTGTTGACCGCGATCACGTACGTTGCGCCGTTGTGCGCTCTCGCGCCGACCTCGACGAGCGGCGATGCTGCCTGCACATCGGTGCTGTGGTCTAGCAGGGCGGGTGCCAGCGTGCGGATCTGCGCGTTCGTCCGCGCAAGCTCGGCCCCGACGGCGTCCGTCCACGTCGGCGGGTCGTAGCCGATCGCCTCGGCGCCTCCGGCGATAGCCAGCCACGTCTCCGCACGCACCGAAGCGGCGTCGGGATCGGGAGCCAAACCGGTGCACCTTCCCATCGGCCCGGTTTCGATCCACTGGAACGTCGGCTTGCCGCCGCTCTCTCGAGTCAGCTCCCGTTGCGCGTCGTACACATTGGCGTACGCGTCGTCTCGGCACCAACCCTGCTGCGGATACAGGCCGAAGCCGATCACGTCCGCGAGCCGTGCGAGCGTCGGATAGATCCCGTTCCCTTGCGGGAGCGGCGTGGCCTGGCTGTAGAAGTGCTCCGTCAGCGTCAGGAAGCTCAGGAGGCCCGGCGTCGCCGGCGGGCCGCGTACGACGACGGCGCCGGCGGCGAGTGGGCCGTTCTCGTCGTGGCCGTCGGTGGCGGCATACGCACGTCCGTCGAGCGCCTCGGCCAGAGCGCCCTCGTCGCCACAGCCGTTGCCGAGGAAGAGATTGATGCCGACGGCGATCTTCGCCTGCGCATCCTGCGCGCACGCCGCGGACACCACGAGCGGGAAGAACGGCTGCTCACCAAGAGTGATCGCGTCGCCGGCGACTGTCGGCGTCGCGGATGGCGGTGCGGCGGGCGTCGTCACGTCCACCGTCACGGTTGCCGACTGATTCCGCTCATCGTTCGCCCGCAGCCAGAGGTGCGACGAGACGTCGGGCGGCAGTCCGGCGAACGTCGTCTCGTGATCCTCGGCCGGCGCGGCTTCTGCGGACGTGAAGAGCGCCGGTGACGGACCTTCGCCGACGGCCCCCACGCCGACCGACGGCGACGAGGTACGCCACGTCACGACCGCTGCCGTCGACGTCACCGCGACGATCTTCACGTCGCTGATCTCGAGTGGCGCCGGCGGTGGTGGTGGAGGCGCCGGGGTGGTTGCCGGCGGTTGCGCCACGGGCTCCTGGGAACTCGTCGTCGATGGCGGCGGCGCCGCCGCTGCGACAGGCCGCATCGCGGGCGCGGCGATCGCCGGAATCGGCTCTCCCGTTGCCGGCGGCACCGGCTCGGGCACGCTCGCGACCTGCAGGGACGTGGCACTCTGCCGAGCCGACTGCGACTCGGTCGGCTTTGGCGAGGCGACCGGGGTTGCGGGCGCCGCCGTCGCGTGTGGGAGATCCGCCGTGACCGCGAGCGTCGTTACGGCCTGTGCCAGGACCGCTGCATGTGCCGCGTGATGCGGGCCGCTGCCCCGGGCGACGGAGCCGAGGGGGACGGTCGGAAGCGCGACGACCAAGAGCCCGCCGGTGACGAGGCGCGCACGGCGTCGCCGCGGACCGCACAGCAGCTCGACGCAGAGCACGCCGAGCAGAGCGATTCCGAGGCCCGCGATCGGCGGCCACGCTGTCGTCTCTTCGGCCGGACCCTGAGCTCGCCGGACAGGGACGATCCGCATGCTGCGCCGGAACGCGCCGGCATCTCCGCGCGGCTTTGCGCCGGTAGGGGCTCCGGCGATCGTGAACCAGCTCGAGCGCAGGCCGAGTGCGGCCGCCGCTGCGCGCCCTGCAATGCGATGCTTCGCGCGGCCGCTGCGCACATCGAGCCACACGAGGCGACCCGACCGGTTCCTGACTTCACGCAAGCCGT
>JAOPYX010000155.1 GCA_025964535.1 Actinomycetes bacterium
GCCACGGCGCTCGCAACGGCCCTCTTCGCGCAAGGCTGGCTCCGGCTGCGGCGGCGTGGGCGGTCCGACCTCGCCTCCTGGTGGCGCGTTGCCCTGTTCGGCGCCGGGATCCTCGTCGTCCTCGCGGGGCTCGTCTCGCCCGTCGACACGATCGGCGAGCATCACCTGCTTTGGGTGCACATGCTTCAGCACGTGCTCATAGGCGATCTCGGCATCGCCTTGACGGTCGTGGCCGTGCGCGGCCCGCTGCTCGTGTTCATGCTTCCGCCGCGCGTGCTCGCGCCGATCGCGCGCGACCGCGACGTGCGCGCGGTCCTCTCGTTTCTCCTGCGTCCCCGCGTCGCATTCGGCCTCTGGGCCGGGAACCTCGCCGTCTGGCACGTCCCCAGGCTCTACACCGATGCGCTGCTCCACCCGTACCTGCACGATCTCGAGCACGCGTCCTGGATGCTGACGGGCCTGCTCGTGTGGACGCTTCTGATCGATCCCGGCTCGCACCGGCGCCTCACCCGGGGCGGTCGCATCGCGCTCGCAGCGGCCATGTTCGGCGCCGGTCAGGTACTGACGGACGTGCTCGTCTTCTCGTTCCACCCGCTCTATCCGTTCTACCGCGGCGCCTACGGGATCTCGGCGCACACGGACCAGCAGCTCGCCGGCGTCGTGATGATGGTTGAGCAGTTGCTCGTGCTCGGGACGTTCGCGTTCCTGCTCCTCCGCCCGCGGATACGCCACCCGCGGCTGGCAACCGCGTGAGCCCGACCGACTTCTCGTTCGAGCCGCTCTACCTCGTCCTCACCGTCGCTGCCGCCGCTTCCTATGTCTGGGCTGCGCGGAACGATCGGCCCCCGCGCTGGAGGGCCGTGTGCTTCAGCGTCGGCCTCTTCCTCGTCGCTGCGTCGTTGAACTCACCGCTCGAGACGATCGCCGCGCACCGGCTGCTGCTCGTGCACCTGCTGCAGAACGCACTGATCGCCGACATCGCGCCGCTCCTCGTCCTGCTCGGACTGACGCCCTCGATGCGTGCGACGCTCAACCGTCGCGGCGCGCGTCACATCCGCGCGCGCTACGCGCTGCCGGCGTGGCTGGTCGCCTGGTACGGGACGCACCTCGCGGGGTTCTACAACTGGGCACTCGACTCGGGTTGGGCGCTGAACCTCGAGCACGGCATCCTCATCCTCGGCGGACTGCTCTTCTGGTGGCCGATCGTCAGCGGACGGCTGTCCACAGCAGCGGGGCTCGCGTATCTCGGCGCAGGCTTCGTCGCGTCGTCGTTCCTCGGGCTCGCGCTCATCTTCTCGAGCCGGCCCTTCTACTCGTTCTACGTGCACGCGCCGCGCCTCTGGGGCCTCTCGCCGGCACGCGACCAGAACCTCGGCGGCATCCTGATGAACGCCGAGCAGACGATCGTGTTCCTCCTCGCGATCGGCTGGTACGTGTGGCGGCTCCTCGAGGAGGAGCACATCAGTGGGGCGGGCGAATCGCCCGCGGCTCGTTGAACGCGCGGTAGCTGTCGACCATGAAATGCGCCGCCGCGGTCATGCGCAGCACGCGTGGTCGCAACGTGCGGCGATCGAACGACACGGTGAACCACGCGGGGATCGCCGGGTCGGCGAACGAGACCGTCGTCGTCGTTGGCGTCTGTTGGAGCACGTGCGCGTTCGTCGCGCGGTTCCACTGCGTCGCAGGCTGCGGTAACGGCGTCTGAGCGGACTCGATCCAGCGCCCGGTCGGCGTCTCACGGTCCCAGCGCCTCGCGCCGATCACGATTCCCTGCGCGCCGCCTGCGATCGAGTACTCGATGCGACTCGGCTTCTCCACGATCCACTGAGCCACGAGCGCGTGCGAGACGTCCGACGCAAGGCGTTCGCGATACGACACGCTGCGCAGCGCCTGATACACCGCCCGCGCACGGCGTACGAGCGTGTCGGCGGACGCCGCGTGGAGCGGCACCGCAAAGCTCACGAGCTGAGTCGGGCCGAAGCCGTCCACCTGCACCGAGACGATGCGCCCCGGCGCAACGCCGACCGTCGTGTAGCACCCGCTGCCGCACGCATCGGCCAGCGCGCCGTCGATGTGCACGCGGAGACGGCTGAGGCCTCCGCCCGCGGGAGAGAGAATCGTCGCGGTCAAGCGCTTCGGCTCGACGGCAATCGCCACGCCGAGCGGTCCCGCGTCGCGCGCGAGCACGACGGCGCCGGCGGCCGGAGGCGGAGGCGCCGGCGAGGGCTGCGCGGCCTGTACCGCAGTGCGCGCAGTCGTGACGTTGCGCCCCGGCCGCAGCTCGACGAGCACGGAGACGGCGACGATGAGCGACGCAACGAGCACGAGCTCGACGACGGCGCGCTCGCGCGGCCGCTCCCGCACACGCCAACCGACGAGGAGCGCCCCGAGCAGCAGTGCCGTCTTGACGAGCAGCACACGACCGTACGACGTGCTCCAAAGCTGTGACAGCGACGTGAGCTCGAATGCGGCACGTGTGACCCCGGTGATTCCCAGCAGCGCGACCGCTCCGACGGCGAGCACGCCCGCGCGGCGCAGGTCGGCCCCGCGCACCACGAGGAGCCCGACGAGCACGCCGACCCACGCAGCCGCCGCAGCGAGGTGCGCAATGTCCGCGACGACGTTGATCCGTGCGAGCCCCGGGTCGAGCGCGTGGCCCGCGAACGACGGGACGACGACCAGCAGGAGCGCGACACGGAGCGCCGGCCTGAGCGCACGGCCGTCGAGCGTCGCCGCCGCGCCGCCGGTGGCCACGAGCAGCGCGATCACGAACGCGACGCCGAGCGCCTTGCCGTCACGCGTCGACAGGCCCACGCGATGGACCTCCTGCGCCGCGCCGAGCGCTGCGAGCACGCCCGCCGTCGAGAGAACGATCGGGATGCGCTCGCGGTCGCGCGGCCGCACCACGAGGGTGAACAGGGCAAGCCCGGCGGCGCCGAGCACGCCGACGAAGAAGAGCCAGCGCGCGCCGATAGTGCCGGCTGTCGCCCCCGTCGCCTCTGGGGAGAGCCCGGCGGCCGGCGATGCCCGTGCGAGGCCGACCGCGAACGCCAGCACGCCCGACTCGAGGTGGCCGTCGTCGGAGACGATCGACCAGCGCACCGAATAGTCGCCGTTCTGCAGGTCTCGCCGAATCGGCACGACGAGCGTCCGCCGGCCTTCGACGCGCGCAGAGCCGCGGAGGACCGAGGCACCGCCGTTCCGAATCGCCGCGATGCCAGGGCCGACCCGCACGACGTCATCGAAGACGACCCGCACGACGGCCGGCGAACGGGCGAGGACGGCACCGTTGGCGGGAGCCGTCCGCACGAGGCTCGCATGAGCCCAGGCCGAGGCCGGCGCGAGCAGAGCCGCGAGCGCAACGAGAAGGGCTGTCCGGTGGAATCTCACTTCAAGATTGTTAGCCGCAGCGGTTGCTAGCGTCGCTGTCGTGCTCTTCAAGCAGTTCGTCGATGACGACCTCGGATGTGGCTCCTACATCGTCGGTGACGAGCACGCAGGCATCGCTGTCGTCGTCGATCCGGCCTACGCGATCGAGCGCTATCTGGATGAGTGTGCCCGCCGGGA
>JAOPYX010000008.1 GCA_025964535.1 Actinomycetes bacterium
CGCTCACAGAGTCGATGACGGTCGTCTGCGAGTGCGGTGACGGCACGTGCACCGAGCAGATCGAGCTCGACATCCCGACGTATGAGCGAATCCGCGCCGATGCCGCCCTGTTCGTCGTACGGCCCGGACACATCTTCGCGGAGGTCGAGGACCTCGTCGAGCAAGCAGACGGGTATGACCTGGTCCGCAAGAGCTCCGGCGAGGCGCGCAGGCTCGCGGAAGAGCACGATCCTCGGTCTTAGCCTCTACGAAAAGGCGAGTGCGCGCAGGTCGTCGAGCGCGCGCCCGAGCAGATTCTCACGGAGGTCGAACAGTCCGGCCCAGAGCGACGACGGATCGGGCATCGCCCCGATGCGAGCGGCCGCACTGAGGCCCTCCAGCGCGCGGATGAGGACGGCCAGCTCCAGGTAGGCCTGCGCGACGCGCTCCGGCATCACGTGCACGCCGGCGCGGCTGAGGACGGGCTCCCAGTCGACGAGCTCGGCCGCGCCGGGCCCGCCGTACCACGAGCGGCCTTCGGCAGCATCCGCCTCCAGCTCGAGCAGGTACCGCTTCAGCGGCTCCTCGAGCCCGGCGAGCGCGGTCTCGACGCGATCGGCCGCATGCCGCAGAGCCGATTGGCGCGCGCCGGGCGTCGCCGGCTTCGCCTCCCCGCGTGCCCACCGCTCGAGCAGCCGGCAGAAGGAGAGCGCCGACGCCTCGCAGGCGCCGAGCTGCGCGATCAGCCGCAGGGCCGTAGGTTGCTCGACCGCATGCTCCTCCAGGACATCCGCCCACGTGGGCTCGTACCGGAGGGGGGAGGACACTAGACCTCCACCAGCACAGGCAGGATCATCGGCCTGCGCCGCGTCCGGTCGTAGACGATGCCGCCGAGCGCGTCGTGCAGGTGCTCCTGGAGCAGCTTGATCTCGGTGACGTCGTCGCGAATGAGGTCGGCGATCACGCGACCCGCTTCGGCGCGCAGCTCGTCGAGCAGCGGCTCGGCGCCGTCGCCGAATCCGCGGGCGATCAGCTCGGGCGGCGCGGTGAGCCCGCCGGCGCCGTTCGCATTCGCCAGCGTCGCAACCACGATGAGCACGCCGTCCTCGGACAGGCGCCGGCGGTCGCGAAGCGCGACATCGTGCACGTCCCCCACTCCGAGGCCGTCGACGAACGTCATTCCTGCAGTGACCTTGTCGACGATCCGGCAGCCGCGCTCGGAGAGCTCGACGACGCTGCCGTTCTCGGCGAGGATGATTCCCTCTTCGGGGACGCCGCTTTCGCGTGCAAGCTGCGCGTGGGCGGCGAGCATGCGGAACTCGCCGTGGACGGGCATGACCGCCTTCGGGCGTAGCAGCGCGAGGACGGTGCGCAGCTCGTCTGCCCGACCATGCCCGGAGACGTGCACGGGAGCGTTGTCCTCGTGCAGCACCTCGGCGCCCGACTTCGCGAGCCGGTTGATCGAGTCGTGTACGCGCAGCTCGTTGCCCGGGATCGGCTTCGCAGAGATGATCACCGTGTCGCCCGCCTCGACCGACACCGCCGGATGGTCGTTGTAGGCAATCCGGGTCATGGCCGACATCGGCTCGCCCTGGCTGCCGGTGCAGAGGATGAGCTGCTGCTCGGGCGGAAGCTCGGCGATGTCCTTCGGACGGAGGATCACGTCGTCCGGGATGTCCATGTAGCCGAGGTTGCGCGCGATGTTCGAGTTCTTCTTCATCGAGCGGCCGACGAAGGCGACCTTGCGACCGCAGTCGATCCCGACGTCGACGGCTTGTTGCATCCGATGCACGTTGGACGCGAACGACGCGACGAGGATCCGGCCCTTGCGGCTCGGGAAGATCTGGCGGAACGCCTCGCCGACGACCTTCTCGGATTGGGTGACGCCCGGCCGTTCGGCGTTCGTCGAGTCGCCGAGCAACAGGTCGACCCCGCGGTTGCCGATCTCGGCGAGCTTGCCGACATCGGTGCGCTGGCCGTCGACGGGCGTGTGGTCGATCTTGTAGTCGCCGGTGTGCACGATGCGTCCACCCGGCGTCTCCATCACGACCGCGGCGGCATCCGGGATGGAATGCGCCATACGGACGAATTCGATCCGGAAGGGGCCGAGGTTGAACGGCTCGTCGCCCGGGGCGACCTCACGGAGGTCGGCCTCCCGGAGCAGGCCGTGCTCGTCGAGCTTCGACTTGACGAGGCCGAGCGTGAGGCGCGTGGCGACGACGACGGGAACCTTGACCTCGCGCATCAGGTACGGCAGCGAGCCGACATGGTCCTCGTGACCGTGCGTGAGCACGACCCCGCGGATCATCGACTCGCGCTCGCGCAGATACGTGAAGTCCGGCAGGACGAGGTCGACACCGAGATGCTCGTCGCGCGGAAACGCAAGCCCTGCGTCGACGATGACGATCGATCCATCCGCCTCGTAGGCGGTCATGTTCTTCCCGACTTCGCCGAGACCGCCGAGCGGGATGATGTGGCAGACGCCCATTCGGGCCTCAGTGTAGTTGCGACCTAGGTCGAGGCCGTTTGCAAGACGCCTGCCCGCTCGAGGCAAGAGCGCACAGCGTCGAGCTCCTGCTCCGTCGGCTCGACCATGGGGAGCCGGTAGCCGCCCAGATCGTGACCGAGCAGGTTCATCGCCGCCTTGATCGGGATCGGGTTCGTCACGATCGTCAACAGATCGAAGGCCGGCTGCATCTCCTCATTGAGGCTGCGTGCTCCCTCAGCGTCGCCGGCATTCCAGCGCGTGATCATCTCCTTCGTCTGGGAACCCCAGACGTGCGTGTGCACGCAGATGCCGCCGACGCTGCCGAGGGCGAGGAACGGGAAGATCAGGACGTCGTCGCCTGCGTACAGGTCGAGGCCGACCTCGGGAATACGGCGCGCCTGTTCGAGGTCGTCGTGCGCCTGCTTGACGGCGCGGACGTTCGGAATCTTCGCGAGCTCTTCCATCGTCTCCGGCTCGATGTTCACGACGACGCGACTCGGGATGTTGTAGACGATCACCGGCTTGTCGGTGGCCGCTGCGACCGCTTCGAAATGGCGCACGATCGCCCGCTGCGGCGGCTTGTTGTAGTACGGCGTGACGACGAGAACCGCGTCGACTCCGACGTCGTGAGCGCGCTTGGTCAGGTGTGCGGAGTGCGCCGTGTCGTTCGTGCCGGTGCCGGCGACAACGGTTGCGCGGTCGCCGACCGCATCGACCGCCGCGGCAAAGAGCTCGACCTTCTCGTCGTCGGTGAGCGTCGGGCTCTCCCCCGTCGTCCCCGCCACGACGAGCCCATCCGAACCGTGATCGACGAGGTGCACCGCCAGCTCGCGGAACTTCGCCACGTTGACGGAGCCGTCCGGGTGGAACGGCGTCAGGATCGCGGTCAGGACCTCGCCGAGCATGAGGGAAAGTCTACGGCACACTTCGGGCATGTACCGCATCGCAGACGACGCTCGACCTGCCGACTGGGTCGTGGATGGGATGCGCGGTTTCGCGGAATCCGTGCTCTCCCTCGTGCCGGCCGGGTTCCCGTCGTACGTGCGCATCTTCCACCCGCTCTCCAATCCGGCGCACCCGGGCCGCGACGGGACGACGTGGGCGGAGCTCGCGGCGGCGAATGGCAAGCGCGCGCACGCCGGGATGCAACTGAACGCCATCGGCGTCGACATGGGCGACCTCATCAGCTGGGCCTCGGGAACTCTTGCCCCCGAACTCGCGTCCACGCTCGTGACAGTGCTCGCGCGTCATACGCGGACGCCCGACCGATGCTATTTCGCGGTGTGGGAAGGCTTCGGTGGTCTTCCGAAGGAAGTGGCCGCCGCGCCGACGTTCATCGTGCCGCGTCGCCGCTACCACCTGCTCGCCGGCCCGGTGGATGCCGCGCGCAAGAGCGTTCTCGGCAGCACGTTGCCTCAGTCCCCGAACATCTGGTGGCCCGAGGACAGCGCCTGGTGCGTCGCGACCGAGATCGATCTGCAGAGCACGTATGTCGGGTGCACACCGGAGTGCGTCAGCGACCTCACGTCGCTTCACGGTGTCGAGGCATGGGCCATCCTGCCGGAGACCGGTGTGACCTTCGACAGCGACGCGCTCAACTAGAGCACGTCGACGAGGTCACGGAGCGCAAAGAAGATCGCCTCCGAGAACGTCGGATACGGCTGAATCGTGTCGAGGAGCACGTCGACCGGCGTCTCGCTGCGGACGGCGAGCGTCAACTGGCCGAGCCACTCCGCTGCCTGCGGACCGACCGCGACGGCGCCGACGAGCACCCGGCGCTCGGGATCGGCAAAGAGCCGCACGAAGCCGTCGCGCTTCGGTCTCTCGTAGGTCCCGAGCCGCGGGGTCTGGGTGAGCTCCCAGCGCGCGGAGACGAGGTCGTCGCCCTCCGTCCGGCCCACGGTGGCGACCTCCGGATCGGTGAAGATCCCGGCGGGAATCGCGCGGTAGTCCGCTTTGGTGGTGCGACCCATCATGTCGGCTGCGGCGACGCGCGCCTGGTACTTGCCGACGTGGGTGAAGAGCGCCACGCCGTTGACGTCACCCGGCGCCCAGACGTTCTCGGCAGCCCGCAACCGTTCGTCGACCTCGATGCCCCTCGGTCCGATCTTGCAGCCGAGCTGCTCGAGCCCGAGATCCTCCGCGTTCGGCCGGCGTCCGGTGGCGACGAGGAGCCGCGCCGCCTCGACGGTCGAGCCGTCCGAGAGCGTGAGCCGCACGCCGGGCTCCGCTTTCTCCACCCCGACGCCGGTGCGCACGTCGATGCCCTCCTGGCGGAAGACGGCCTCCAGGATCTCGGCGGCGTCCGGATGGACGCGCCCGAGCAGCCGCGGGCCGCGCTCGATCACCGTCACCTTCGAGCCCATTCGGGCGAAGAACTGCGCGAGCTCGGCGCCGACCGGCCCTCCGCCCATGACTGCGAGGCTCTGCGGCACCTCGTGCGTGCGCGTCGCATCCTGGTTCGTCCAGTAGTCGACCTCGTCGAGGCCCGCCACCGGCGGGACGGCGGGCGACGTCCCGGTCGCGACGACCAGGCGGTCATATTCGAGCTCCTGCCCGTCGACCTCGACGACCCCGGCTCGTGCGACCCGGCCGCGGCCTCGCACGAGCGCGGAGCGCTGCTCCTCGAGCCACGCGACCTGACCCGCGTCGTCCCAGTCGCTCGTCACCCAGTCGCGCCAGCTCCACACGCCGTCCGGATTCGGCTTCTCCGTCTCGAGCCCGGGCGCACGCTCGAGCGACGACGACAGCTCCGCAGCGCGCAGCATCGTCTTCGTCGGCATGCACGCGAAGTACGAGCATTCGCCGCCGACGAGATTGCCCTCGACGAGCGCGATCTTCAGCCCGCTTGCGCCGAGTCGCCCGGCTATGACCTCTCCGGCCGGGCCGGCCCCGATCACGATCACGTCGAACTCTCGCTGGCTCATCTGTGCTCCCGTCTGAGTGCGCCACGATGGCGTTACGGCCCGGCTCGACTGCAATCCTGACGGGATGCTCCGTTTTGCTGCCGTCCCGTTCGTCGTCGCCTTCGCGCTGCTGGCCGCGTGTGGTGGCTCCGGCGGCGACGCCTCCGGCCGCACGACGATCCACTCCGCCGCTCAGCCCCCCACCGCGCCGGCCCAAGCCGCAGCGGTGCATCTCGTGCGCGTCGGGACCTTCGACAGCCCCACGTACGTGACGTCGCCTCCGCACGACACGAGGCGCCTGATGGTCGTCCAGCAGGGCGGCAGGATCATGGTGGTGCGGGGCGGGAAGCTGCTGGCGCGGCCGTTTCTCGACCTGACCTCCCGCGTGGTGAGCGGCGGCGAGCAAGGCCTGCTCTCGATGGCCTTCGCGCGCGACTACG
>JAOPYX010000178.1 GCA_025964535.1 Actinomycetes bacterium
TTGTGGATCAGATCCGCGAGGAGCGCGACCGATCCCGACACGACAAAGATCGCGACTTGCACGAGAGCGGCGGCGAGCAGCACCGCGAGTGAGATCGACACAGTCCTGACGCCCTCGCGCGAACGGACGATCGAACGGTCGACGAGCCCGTGTGAGTGACCATGTCCGTCGTCATGTGCGTGCTCGTGTGGATGCTCGTGCTCGTGCTCGTGCTCGTGATCGTGGGCGTTCGCCGTCATCCCCCTACCCTGCGGACTCGTGTGTCTGAGTGGCCGAGCCGTACGTGCTCGACGTGATACATCGCCTCCTCGAGGAGGACGCCGACGTGGCTGTCATGCAGCGCGTAGACGATCTGCCTCCCGCTGCGCTCGCCGACGACTAGCCCGAGATGCCGCAGGAGCCGGAGCTGGTGCGAGACGGCTGACGGTTCCATCTCCACCGCAGCGGCGAGCTCGTTGACCGAGCAGGCGCTCTCGCGGAGACGACTGAGGATCCGGACGCGACTCGGGGTGGCAAGCGCCTGCATCGTCTCCGCCACCTGCTGTGCTGTAGCGACATCGAGGGCCGCGTTGTGCTTCGTCTTGCCGTGGACGTTGTGACTCACTCGACCAAAATACCTGAGCGTCTGTTCAGATGAGCAGGAGAGGCGGGTTGTCAGTGCAGAGCGAGCCCGGCCAGCGCGGCCGCGACCACAACTGCGGCCTCCGGCACCCTTGCGCGCCGCTGGAGGAGCAACGCGAGCGCGACGACGCCGATCACCGCGGGCAGCCAACCGCGGATCGTCTCCCGGCCGATCACGATCGCCGCGCCGGCGATTGCCCCAGCGGCGGCGGCAGTCGCACCTGTGACGAAGCCCTGGAGCCGGGGGTGGCGCTCGAAGCGGCGGAACAGGCGGCCGGGCGCGACGACGAAGAGATAGGTGGGCGTGAAGATGGCAACGGTCGCGACGACGGCGCCGGCGACGCCGGCCACGAGATAGCCCGCGAATGTCCCCATGATCACGACCGGGCCGGGGCTGATCAACCCCATTGCGACGGCATCGGTGAACTGCTGATCGGTGAGCCAATGGTGATCGGTGACGAGGCCCTGGTGGAGGAAGGGAACCACGGCGAGCCCCGACCCGAACGTGAACGCGCTTGCTTTGGCGAAGAAGAGCGCCATGGTGCCGAGGGAAGCAGTGGCGCTCAACCAGACGAACCCCTTCACGGACGCCAAGGGCCACAGCAGGAGGCTCATGGGCGACGTCCGCAACCGCGGCATCCCACCGCCGTAGTAGATCGTCCCGAAGACGCCGGCTGCGATGAAGAGCCAGACGATCTCCGCGCCGGAGATCACGGTGGCGGTGCAGATGATCGCTGCGATCACCCAGAGCACAGGGTCGGCCTTGTTCGTCGAGCGTGCGAGCTTGTATGCGGCAATCGCAATGATCGCCATCACCGCCGGTCCGACACCAAAAAAGACGCTCTGCACCTGCGATAGCCCTTGGTAGTGCGAGTAGACGACGGCGACCGCGGTCACGATCAGGAACGGCGGGACGACGAACGGCGCGGCGACGAGCAGTGCGCCGAAGGCGCCGCGCTCGAGATAGCCGAGCCACATTGCGAGCTGTGCCGCGAGCGGGCCGGGCATGGTCTGCGCAACTGCGAGACCTTGGCGGTACTCGTCATCCGAGTACCAACCGCGCTCGTCGACAAGGTCGCGACGCATGTACCCGGCGAGTGCGATTGGCCCACCGAACCCGAACGAACCGAGCCGCAAGAAGTAGAGAACGAGGCCGCGCATCGTGCGCTGCTGGTGCGCGCCGAGTGGGACATCGCTGACGGGCAGGCTGCTCACGTGGTCAATAGCGAGAGATGTCGACGAGCAAGGCGGCGATCCCGCATGCGGCGGACTCGCAGCACATGACCCCAAGACAGCACTAGGACGGCTCGCGCCCGAGCAGAAGAGCTCGTTTCTTGAATTCGTACAACCCGTCGAAGAGAGGCGCGCTTAGCATGAGCAACTCGTCGTCGTCGTGCGTCAATGAGAGGCCCCGCAGTAGCACGTCGAGACCGGGCGCTTCGGGGGCGTCGTAGAGTTCGTCGGCAAGGTCTGCCTCGTGGATGATCTTCCCGATCTCCCAGAGGATCGGGTCGTGCAGCTCGTATCGTCGTAGGAACGCCTCGAAGCTGCAGTCGCCGTCGTGGTGACCGAGCTCCACCCCCTGCATATCGAACGGCGTGGCGTCGGCCGGTACCTCGTCGGGATCATCGACGAACACGAACGTCGGAGCCGGATCGACAAACCGGCGAATCAACCACGCGCATGCAGCACGGTCAACGTGGCAGTGGCGGCGCGTCGCCCACTTCACGGGACGGACTCCTCGACAGCTGTCGCCAGTTCGTCGACCGCCTGTTGAGCCAGTTCGCGCTCGGGCGGCGGGAAGTAGTCGCGTCCCTTGATGCGACGCAACTCGCGTCGCAGTCTCGCGAGCGTTCGGCGACGATGAACCGGAGGCTCGTCGCGCACAGCCGAGGCGTCTGCAACGACCGCGAGGTAGTCGACCGCGACGGCCTCCGCCATCCGTGCGGCGAGCTCGCGCTCCTGCGCAGCCGAGCTCAGCTCGCCCACCCAGATCGTCGCGTCGCCGCCGGCTTCCACGACCTCGTCTGCGAGCCACTCGAACTGCTCACGGTTGCGGGCATCGAGTGGAAGGGCGGCAAGTCCGTCGAGCAGTTGCGCAGCTCCGAGCCGGCGGAGCTTCCGCCAGAGACCGCTCCGCGGCGTCGATGGCTCCCGCGGAAGCCGGTAGGCCAGCAGCACCCAGGAGGCCCGTTTCTCAGCCATTCAGGTCATTATAAGGTGAGCTGCAACACTGGTTGCACCGCGTTGATACGGTGGCTCTACTAGCCCCGGGTCGACGATGCAGCCCAGGGCTAGCTACTTCAACGGGTGTCCTGGCCGAAGACCCCCAGGGCACCCGTTGCCTCTGGCCAAGGGGCAATCCGCGTTGTGGAAGCTCGCGTAGGCGACGTGTGTGAACGTCACTTCTATGTTGGGAGACTCGAAATGAAACGGTTGATCGTGTTATCGGCTGTTGCCGTCCTCGGAGTTCTCGCCGTCGCCTCGGTCGCGATCGGAAAGACGGCTGTGGTGACATTCAAAGCGGCGCTCAACGCGGCGCAGGTGACTCCGCATCCGAAAGGGACGAAGCCCGGCGCTTCGGGAACGTTCAAGGCAACGCTGACCGGCACGACGCTCAAGTGGACGCTGACCTACACAAATCTCACTGGCCCTGCGAGCGCCGCGCACATCCACCTCGGTGCCAAGGGGAAGAACGGCATGGCGCTTGTCGCGCTCTGCAGCCCGTGTAAGTCACCGATGAGCGGCACGGCCAACTCCGTGACCGACGACGAGGTGGCGTTGATGATGAAGGGCGGCGCCTACGTGAACGTTCATACCGATAAGAACCCGGAGGGCGAGATCCGAGGCGCGATCACCGGTCACTGACCCGACCCAAACATCCTTTCGGAGGCGTGGCGTCAGTAGTAGGGCTGCGCTCATGTCTCTGTTGTAGGACTTCGACCAACTTTTCCGAGGAGGATTCGCATGTTGAAACGGGTTGTAGGAACGCTTGCGCTGGCCGGGGCCGCCGCGGCGGGCCTGGCGTTTGGGTTTGCGTCGACAGGCGCCGCGAGCTCGATTGCATCGAGCAAGGCGGGTGCGACGACGAAGATCACCGTCGTCGGCACCGAGTTCAAGTTCGCGTTCTCGAAGCGGAGCATCCCTGCTCCCGGCACGGTGATCTTCACCTTCGTGAACAAGGGCAAGATTTCCCACAACTTCGCGATCGGCGGCAAGGTGACTCCGAACCTGCTGCCGGGCAAGTCCGCGAAGCTCACGGTCAAGTTCACGAAGAAGGGCCACTTCGCGTACAGCTGCACGATCCCGGGCCATGCGGGAGCCGGCATGAAGGGCACCTTCTCGGTTGCAACTGCTGCGGTCGCGCCGCCTCCGTCGTCGACGCCGACGACGACGACGCAGCCGACCACGACGACGACGAACACCACTCCGGTCGGGAGCGCCAAGACGACGGTGACGGTGAACATGGTCGAGTACGCGTTCCAGCTGTCGCAGTCGACCATCCCGTCGGGTCAGGTCACCTTCGTGATCAAGAACAGTGGCAACGAGATCCACAACTTCGCGATCCTCGGCAACAAGGCCGGCGCGCAGATCGGGCCGGGCGCGACCGAGACCTGGACCGTCTCGCTCCCACCCGGCACCTACAACTACGTGTGTGACGTTCCGTTCCATGCCGAGCGAGGCATGACCGGACAGTTCACCGTCACGCCCTAACGAGTACTCGAACACGCCGTCCGCTGCGTGATCACGCGGCGGACGGCGTGCGCGCTCCGATTTCGAGCGTGTCCGTGCCAGCGAAGCGTCTGGGCGTTCTTGGTGATCGGGGCTAGCATGGCGCCCCGATGCAGTGGATAGCCATAACCGGGTCGGCGGCGCTGGCCCTTGCTCCTGGGTTCACCGTGCCGCGGCCGCCTGCCCCGGGAGCGTGGCACCAGCTCGGTGCGTCGGTGACGTCGCGTCCGGGGAAAGGCTTGAACTTCTTTCGGACCGCCATGAGCCCGCAAGGACTCGGAATTGTCGTCACGTCGTCGTCGAACCGGCCGATCCGCGGTTCCTGGTCCAGTTGGTGCGAGATCGCCGACGACGACGGCCCTACGGAGGAGTTGCAGGGCACGCTCGCGGGCGTGAAGACGGTGATTGCGTATCCACACGTCCTCTCGGGCGCAACGCGGTGTTACGTCTCCGTGTACACAAGGGCGCCGGGCCCCGCTGCGAAAACAGTTGCGGCCCAGTTCTCGTACTAGGGATGAGACCGCGCGTCAGGACCATCGCGGTTGTTGTCACGTCCGCGTTCGTGTCGGCGCTGGCTGTGAGCGGATCGGTGCATGCGGCGGCCGTCCTTCACCCCCTTCCGCTCCGGGAGGTCGCACGCGTCCCGCTTTCCGGGCCGAGTAACCGATTCGACTACACGAGTCTCGACCCGACCACGAACAGGCTCTACATCGCTCACATGAACGCGAGCCAGCTGCTCATCCTCGACGTCCGCACGCGCCGTGTGATCCAGACGATCCCTGTGCCGGGCGTGCACGGTGTCCTCGCGGTACCAGAGCTCAATCGGGTCTACGCATCCGCGACCGATGCGCATCAGGCGATCACGCTCGACGGGCGTACAGGAGCGATCCTCGCCCGCGCTCCGGCGGGCCAGTACCCCGACGGGCTCGCCTACGACCCCGTCGAGCGTCACGTGTTCGTCTCCGACGAGACCGGCGGCATCGAGACGGTGCTCAACAGTGCCGGCCACCGAATCGCGACGATCGCCCTCGGAGGGGAGGCGGGCAACGTCCAGTACGACTCGGTGTCGCACATGATCCTCGTCGACGTGCAGGGCAAGAACGATTTGGCGATCATCGACCCCCGCACCAACCGGATCGTCCGCCGCGTCTCCCTGCCGGGCTGCACGCACGACCACAGCCTGTTGATCGATGCACCGCGACGACTTGCATTCGTGGCCTGCGACATAAACAACCAGCTTCTGACGCTCGACCTGCGAACGATGAAGGTCACCGGGAGCGCGAGCGTCGGCGGCAGCCCGGATGTGCTTGCCTTCGACGACTCGCTTCGACGTCTCTACGTCGCGGCCGAGAGCGGCGAGGTCGCCGTCTTCGCCGAACGTGCAAACGGCCTCGTCAAGCTCGGCCAAGCACCCCTCGCGCCGTTTGCGCACACCGTCGCGGTCGACCCGCGCACGCACCTTGTCTACTTCCCGCTCGAAATGGGCTCGACCGGGAAACCGCAGCTCCTGATCATGCGGCCGCGCTGAGCAAACCGGCACGACCAGCCGGCATGTCCAGCTTTTGTCGGTAGTCCTGTCCTGCAAACCCACGGCTGGGTACCTCGATGTGCCCTTCTTCCGTTTACTCCTTGTAAACGATATTCGTGGAAGGAGCCAAGATGAGCGCAAACCGACGTGCTCTCGTTCCACCCCTCGTTGCTGCAATTGCGGCCCTGATCTTTGCGAGTGCCGCGCTCGCCGACACGAGCTCGTTCTCGGGAGCCGTGCCAAACGGGGGCTGCGACGCGGCTCGCCCGGTGACCGTGTCCGGGCCGTCGCGCATCGAGGTGAGCATCTCCTCGACCTCTGCGGACAACACCGTCGTCGGAGAGATCGTCGCTCCGGACGGGAACGTCGTCTCGACTGGCTCGTACGACACGCCGAGCAGCGGCAACTACTCCATCCGCGTCTGCTCCCTCGGTTCGAGCCTGGATCCTCCGCGGATTTCGTACAGCGGGATGATCGGCACCGGCCCATCGGGACAGCCCGTCCTTCAGGGCGCGACGCAGCCCTCGCCGGCCGCGGGTAGCGGCGGTGTCCTCGGCGCCACGACGACGCTCCAGACGGTGGACGGCAAGGGTGCGATCATGACCCGCTCCGGACTCGCCTGGTTCACGCTCAGCACGCTGAACGGCCACACGACGCTCCGCGTCTCCGATCCCGTGCACCACACGCTGCGTGTCGTCAGGGGTATGCAGGCAGCGTACGGCGCAGGCATCGTCCGCGTGTCGGGAAGCGGCGTGAAGCTCGTGCTCGTTCGCGCCGGCTCGGGTAGTCGCATCTCCTTCAGCTCGCCGAGCTTCAAGGCGGGCGGAAAGGTCGTTCGCGGCCGCTTCCACATCGTCGCCTGACAACGACGCGACACACCACCGATGTCGCACCGACTTCTCTGGTGTGAACGAAGAGCCGCCCGATGGGCGGCTCTTCGTCTGCGTGCGTCTTGATCCAGCGCACGGAGCGGCGTGGGAGTCGAACCCACCCACCGCCGGGTTACGACGGCTGACCGGTTTTGAAGACCGGCTGGGCCACCGGGCCCCGCCGCTCCGATTCGAGACTAACGGGGGACTGCTAGCCGGGGACGTGCACGTCCACCTCGAAGTGCCGCACCGTGGGCTCGCGCTCGACGAGATAGCGGTCGTCCTCTGGGAAGAACACCGCCGCCTCGAGGTCGTCGCCGGCGAAGGCGCCGATGTCCTCGAGCGAGTCGAACAGGAGGATCGTCTCGAACTCCGCCAGGTCGCCGTCCGCGCGGCGCAGGACGAGCGTTCCGCGGTTGCCCGCCAGCGCACGCGCGCCCTGCATGCCGGTCGCCTCGAGGTACGCCGCATAGGCGTCGGCGTCCGCCGCGCGCGTGGAGCCGCGCCACACGCGGGCGATCATGCGTTCGGAGAGAGCGACTCCGTCTCCCACTGCGACGGCACGAAGGCCTTGCCTGCCCAGCCTCCGAGCGACAGCACGACGGTGTCGGCGGCCATCGCGACCGCGTTGCGCTCGGCGAGCGGGTCGGCGACGTGGACGAAGGTGCCGGCCGGCGCGTCGAGCTCCTCGCCGCCGATCGTGAAGCGGCAGTGTCCGCTGAAGACGACGTACAGCTCCTCGTGCCCGCCCTCGCCCTCGGCGTGTTGCTTGATCACCTCGTCGCCGTCGCCGCCACGCCAGGCGTTGATGCCGAACGACTGGATGTCGAAGTGGTGGCGGATCGGCGCCCAGTAGGGCCACTTCTCTGCGGCGATGTCGTCCAGGTGTGCCGCGTTGTACGCGCTCATGTTCTGCCTCCTCCTCTCGAGTGACCGCTGTTAGCGTAGTGTCTGGTTCGCTAACCGGTCAAACGCAAAGGAGGGTTAGCAGGGTGTCCGATCTCGAGCTCGTCCAGGATTTCGTGAACAGCGCCGATCTCGAGGAGCAGCGCGACGACTTGCAGGACGCGCGCGGTCTCGTGCGTTGGCTTGCTGTGCATCGTCTCGCTGGGGCGCATGCCCGCGCGCGGGAGACGGATGCCGCCGACGCCCGCGCCGTGCGCGAGGCTCTCCGTGAGCTGCTGCGCGCGAACAACGGCATCGCCGTCGATGAGGCATCCGCGGCGGCAACGCTCGACGCGGCAGCGCGCCGCGCCGGGCTCACCGTGTGCTTCCAGGCCGGCGCCATCCAGCTCGTCCCGCGTGAGCGCGGTGTGCACGGAGCGCTCGGGAGGGTGCTTGCCGCCGCGGCCGAAGCGATGGCAGACGGCTCCTGGCAACGCCTCAAGGCGTGTCGCGCCGACGAGTGCCGCTGGGCGTTCGTCGATCGCGCACGCAATCACTCACGCCAGTGGTGCGACATGCGCATCTGCGGCAACCGTGAGAAAGCCCGCGTTTTCCGCGAACGGCATGCGTAAGGGATTGCGCATCGCGGCGCCGCTGTTGCCCGCGGCGTTCGCGCTCGGCGCATCGTTCGGCGTCCTCGCCCGCGCGTCGCACTTCGGCGCAGCTGCAGCGGTCGTGATGTCGGCGACGACCTTCGCCGGATCGGCACAGGTCGCCTCGGTTTCCGTGCTGGGCGCCGGCGGGAGCGTCGCGGCGGCCGTCGTCGCCGCTCTTCTGCTGAACGTGCGCTACGCGCCGATCGGCATCACCGTCGCCCACTCGTTCCGAGGCCGGACCTGGCAGCGTCTCGCCGAGGCTCAGCTCGTCGTCGACGAGTCGTGGGCCCTTTCCGGCGGCGGCACGCCGAGGTTCGACCGGCGGGTGATGCTCGGCGTCGGTACCGGTCTCTGGTTTGCGTGGGTGGGTGGGACCGCGGTGGGTGCGCTGCTCGGCGGTGTCGTCGGCGATCCATCCGCCTTCGGCCTCGACGGCGCGTTCGCCGCGCTGTTCCTCGCGCTGCTCGTCTCCCAGCTCAGCAGCAGGCGAGCCACCGCCGCCGCGGTCGTGGGAGCCGCGATCGCGGCGGCGTTGACACCGCTCACGCCGCCCGGCGTTCCGATCATCGTCGCCACCGCTGCGGTGCTCGTCGGCTGGCGGCGCGCGTGAGCGCCGCATGGGCAACGGTCCTCGCGGTCGGCGCCGG
>JAOPYX010000253.1 GCA_025964535.1 Actinomycetes bacterium
GCGCCCCTATCCGCCGAGGTGACGAGGAAGTGTTCGATCAAGGATCGGTCGACGCGCCGTCCGCCGTGGAAGCGCCGGTGCATGCTTTCCACCGACAGGTGCGCGAAGAAGGCAATCAGCGCGTCGGCATCGGTGCTCTCCGGTGTGCGCAAGCACAGCGTTCCTCCGTCTCGAAGGATGACGTCGACGACGTCCGTTCTCTCAGCGAGTGTCACCACGCTTTGAGCGTGGCCGAGCGCCGACGTCAGCGGCTCAGTGTCGGCCCTGATTCGATTGCGGAGAAACCACAGAGTACGCAACCGGGACGCGGGAAAACCGCAGCGAGTCTGTGATCGGCGCGATCGTTGTCGGCGTCAACGGCCGCTCAACTGTGCGTTCGAGCCTCACGCAGGAGGCGATCGTCGGTTCGCCGGACATGAACGCCACCGGTATCGCCGCCGAGGCCAAGAAGGCTGGGCTGCCGGCCAGCATCAAGCTGCCGACCGTCGATGTCGCAGGCAAGGCGATCAACACCGGCTCCCGTGCCCGCGCGTTCGCCAGCTATATGCGCATTCACGCGTTCGAGGCGAGTGGCGGACTCACCTACTCGCAGATGCCGCGCTTCGCGACCACTGACGGCAAGGGCACCAACGACACGACCAAGGCCCTGACGAGCCCCAGTGGGCAGGCGCTCGACAACCCGTTGCGCAATGTCTGGATCAGCGAGACCGCACTCTCGACTGCTCTGAACACTTCGTACATGGCTGAGCAGGTGGCGCTCTTCGGCATCGTCGTCGGCGTCGCGCTCCTGTTGAGCGGCATCGGCTTCCTAGTGCTGTCGCTCGGCGGAGCACTCCGCGGACGCGGCCTCATCGCCGCGAGGGCCAAGCTGGCGGCGCGCGTCGAGCCCGCTGCGGTCTAGGTCGGCTCCACGTGACAGGCGAAGGCGGCCAGGGGCCGCCTTCGCCGCGTTGCGAGCTAGTTCAGGCGCCCGCGCCATCGTCATCCAGCAAACCCTGGCTGAGTGCGTAGCGCACGAGTTGCGCGCGGGTCTGCAGGTGCAGCTTTTGCATGATGTGGCTGCGGTGGGTCTCGGCCGTGCGGACAGAGATGTAGAGCGTGCCGGCGATCTCCTGGTTGGTGTGGCCGAGCGCCAGCAGGCGCAGCACGGCACGCTCACGGTCTGAGAGCGGGTCGGCGTCGGCGCGCTTGCGCTCGGCGGCCTCAGCCGAGACCATGCGGGCCCCGAGCGTCGGATGCACGTAGCTGCCGCCGCCGGCTACCTCCCTCACCGCTGTGACGAGGTCAGTGTCGGCGGCCTCCTTGAGGATGTAGCCCGACGCGCCCGCGGCGAACGCCTCACGCACGTAGTGCGGGTCATCCTGCATCGAGAGGATGAGGACCTTGGCGTCGGGAGCGTCCTTGAGGACGTCGGGAATAGTCTCGATGCCGCTCTTTCCGGGCATGACGACGTCCATCAGGATCACGTCCGGCTTCTTGGCACGTACCTCGAAGACGGCGTGCTGGGAATCACCGGCTTCGCCGACGACCTCGATCCCTTCGGCCGAGTCGAGGACGTGCCGCAACCCGCTTCTGACGACTGCGTGGTCGTCAACGAGAACGACGCGGATGGTCATGACACGGGCACCTTGGCGATCAGCGTCGTCCCTCCACCCGGACGGGACTCGATCGTAAGCTTGCCGCCAATTAGACCGAGCCGCTCGCGCATGCCGTCGAGGCCCATACCTTCGCGCGCTGCGTCAACGTCAAAGCCGCGGCCGTCGTCTTCGATCAGCGCGCTGATGACACCGCGTCCACTACTGAGAACGATGCTGACGTGACGCGCTTGCGCGTGCTTGACGATGTTGGTCAGCGCTTCTTGCACCATTCGGTAGAGCGCGGTCTCGAGCTCGCTGGAGAAGCGCCCTTCGCTCAGCTGAGCCTCGACGTCGAGCATGAGGCCGGTCTGCTCGATGAAGCTCTGGGCGAGGCGCTCGACTGCGGGGACGAGACCGAAGTCGTCGAGAGCCTTCGGCCGCAACTCGACGGCCAAGCGGCGCACGTCGTGCAACGTCTCGAGCACTTGGCGGCGCACGTTCTCAAGCGCTTGCCGCTGAGCGTCAGGATCGGGCGCGTCTTCGAGAGCCTTCAGGCCGAGCAGGACAGAGGTCAGCTCCTGGCCGGTCTGGTCATGCAGCTCGCGGGCGAGGCGACGGCGTTCAAGCTCTTGCGCTTCGACCACCCGGCGCAGCGCGTCGCTAGCAACTCGTCGCGACTGGTCGACGGCGACGGCGGCCCGGCTGGCGAAGGTCTCAGTCAAGCGCAGGTCGTCGTTCGTGAACCGCGGGTCGTCGCCCGACTTGTCATGGGCAACGAGAACGCCGATCGGCTGATCACGGACTATCAGTGGGACATAGAGACCGGTGCGCGCCCCGATCGGCCGACCGAGACCGTGATCGACCTCGGGATCGTCAAGTAACGAGTCGACTCTCTCCCCGCGGCGGCGCTCGAGCACGCGGCCACTCTTCGACCCTGCCGGCTCGAGTTCGATCCCGAGGATCTCCTCCGCACGCTCGCCGTCGGCCGCCTCGACGACGAGGGTGCCGTCGCCACGTGGTATGGCGATCGCGATCAAGCGCGCATCGATCAGCTCGCGAAGGCGGCTGACGGTCAACTTCAACAGACGCGGCAGATCCATCTCGGTCGTCAGGGCGTTGCCGACCTCGTTCAACGCTTCGAGCTGCTGCGACCAGCGCCGCGAGGCCTCGTAGAGGCGCGCGTTCTCGATAGCCACGGCCGCCTGGGCGGCGAGCAGTCCGACCAGGTCCTCGTCTTCGCTGTCGAAGT
>JAOPYX010000265.1 GCA_025964535.1 Actinomycetes bacterium
CGTGCTCTGCGGGACTACCGTTTCGGCGCAGGGCTCGGGCTGATGGCGCTCGCGTCGCTGGTCTTCGGAATCCTGTCCGTGCTCGGCCCGCTGCGGCTTTCAGCCGCGGGCTGGGGCGCTGCGGGCATCGGCGTGGTGTGGCTGATCGGAGCCGCGGTCGAGACGATCGGTTCGCCGCTCGCCGGTCGGCTCGTCGATCGCCGGGGAAGGCTGCTGCCCGTGCGCGCCTTGCTCGTGTTCGGCGCCGCGCTCGAGCTCGCGCTCGCGGTCGGGCCGAGGCCGCTCTTCTACGTCCCTCTGATCGTGATCTCTGCAGCGGTCTTCGGCGTGCTCTTCACGCCGGCGTTCGCGCTGATCGCCGACGGCGCCGAGAACGTGGCCCTGCCGCAGGGCATGGCCTTCGGGTTCATGAGCGCGGCGTGGGCGGTCGGCGGCTTCGTGGGCCCAGCCGCGGCGGGTGCGATCGCCGGCGCGACGAGCGACTGGATTCCGTTCGTGCTCGCCGCAGGGGTATGCGCTGTGGCGTTCGCTCTCGCGCGCCCGGCGTCAGATCACGTAGGCGCCGCCGTTGTGGTCGATCGCCTGCCCGGTGACGCCGCGAGAGTCCGCGGAAAGTAGCCAGGCGACGGTGCCGGCGATGTCCGCCGGCTGGCTCATCCGCCGCAGCGGTACCTCGGTCATCGCCTGCTCGTACGCCTGCTCGCGCGTGCCGCCGATCGCCTCGGCGAGCAGGTCGAGCCCCTCCCACGCCAAGTTGGTGTCCACCCAGCCCGGGCAGATCGCGTTGACCTGCACATTCGCCGAGGCGAGCTCCGCGGCGAGCGAGCGCACGAGGCCGAGCAGTCCGGCCTTCGACGCGCTATAGCCGGTGTAGCCGGGGACGGCGATGCGCGCGAGGATCGACGAGATGACGACGATGTCCCGGCGGTCGGACGGGTCGGCGAAACGTCGCTCCGCAGCGCGGACGCACTGATAGGTGCCGATGAGGTTCGTCGCGACGAGGTCGTAGAACCGATCCTCGGGCCCCACCTCGTTCGGGCCGCCGATGCCGCTGTTCGCGACGAGCGCATGCAGCGGGCCGTTCGCCTCGGCCGCGTCGGCGAACGCTTGCTCGACCTGCGACGCGTCGCGGATGTCGAGCTGCGCGACGAATGCGCCACCGATCTCGTCTGCTGTCGCATGCAACGCGTCGACGCCGCGCGCGAGCAAGCTCAGCCGGGCGCCTTCCGACGCCAAGCGCAGCGCGATCGCCTTCCCGATCCCGCGCCCCGCCCCCGTGACGACCACATGACGACCCTCGAATCTCCGCACGCCGGCAGAGCCTAGCCACACGTCTGGCGGTCGCTAAGCTTCAACGCTCCCGGGCGCGTAGCTCAGCGGGAGAGCACTCGCTTCACACGCGAGGGGTCGCTGGTTCGATCCCAGCCGCGCCCATATACCCGCTTCGCCCGCTTCGCTTTCCGCTCGCTCTCGAGGGTGGGCCGCGAGACGGAGGCTCGGGGGTGGGATGTCTCACTGCTTCGCCGAGGCAAGCTCGGCGCCGCGACGGGTTCTGGAGGACACAGGCCGGGAGACGAGGGCGCTAGGGCAGAGCAAACCAGCCTCCGACATTCGCCAGGTCGGAGCAGAGCTGACTCCCGTACGATTGGCCCCCGGCGTCGGCGACCGTTACGAAGGTTGTAGCGTGATCGTTCGCGTATTCGCATATGCGAGACGCTTGTCCCGGATAGTTGGCGCCAGACTGCTGGGATGACCAAGTACCGCCCGTCCCAAGGCTCGCGTACGGCGAGACGAGGTTGGTGCAGGCCTGAACGTCGCTCCCATGGACGGTGACGCTCACATCGGTGCCTGAGAGGTAAAGGATGCAGGCACCGCTCGTAGACGTCGTCGCTGCCGCGTTCGCGTCAGCGACATCCTGCGAGGCGTAGGTGGACGCGTTGTTCGCGATTGTCGTGCCAGTCTGCTGAACCACGGTCACCGCAGCCTCGTAGTCGTTCAGTGATCCTGAAGAGAACGGTAGGTCCCCGATCCACGGCCCGAAGCCTGCACTGTCGTTAAGGCTCATTGTTAGTTTCGCGCCTTGTCGCTGACCGAGGCTCGGCGCCGGCGATCCGGGCAGTTGCACGCTCACTGCTCCGCCTTGCATCGTGATCACGACAGGACTGCTTTGGCTCGCTACGCGGAAGCCGTCGTTCGGCTTCACGTACGTCGCCCACAGCGTCCCCTTGTCGTTGGCAGTCCACTGAAGGAAGTACGCGTTCTCACCATCGCTGTACAAGAATCGTGATGGGCCTGAGTGGCCTTTGAGTAGTAACGCGACACCGACCACGAGCGCGATCACGCCCGCCAGCGCCAGAATCAACGTGCGCATGCGCCACGGCGGGAACCGCAGACCTTGTTTCTGAAGGCGTCTGCCGCAGAACCGACAGACGACGGCGTCGTCCTGAATCTCCTCTGCGCAGTGCGGGCACCTCTTCATCCGGCTACCAGCCACCCCTCGGTTCGGCGCGCCTTCCCGCGACGAGACTAAGGCCCTGGCGGGACCGAGTCCAGAGTCCGCTCGAAGTGTCAGGGCGGTGAACACGCTTGACCTGGCGTGCCACCTGTGGTCCCCTGTCAATTGTCAGGGCCGTCCGTGCGTCGTCGAAGGGTCGGTGTGAAATCCCGTTTACCTGAGCAGCGCGTCCTCCCGCGGGAGCGCCTGCTCGCATTGCTGCCTCGCCTCTGGGCTCACCGACTCGCGCTCGTGGTTGCGCCCGCCGGCTCCGGCAAGACCACGCTGCTCGGACAACTTGCCGCCGCGTCGGGCGCGCCCGCCGCGTATCACCTGACCGAGCGCCACGAGCAGGACGAGCACATGTTCCTCACCGGGCTCGAGCAGTCGATCGCCGCCGTGCTTCCCGGTGTTGCGAAGGGCTGGGACAGCGTGGAGCGTGCGGCCAACGCAGTGGGCGACGCCGTGCGCGAACCGACGCTGCTGCTCGTCGACGACTTCCACCTCGTCGAAGGAACGCCGGCCGAGGAGGCGATGGAGCGATTCCTCGTGCACGCACCGCCGCAGCTCGCGGTCGTGCTCGCGTCACGCTGGCGGCCGCGCCTCAACTGGTCGCGACTGCTCGTCTCAGGCGCGTTGATCGAAGTCGGGCAGGACGACCTTCGTTTTCGCTCTTGGGAAGTGGAGCGCCTCTTCCGCGACGTGTACGACGCGCCGCTGCCGCCGGTCGACCTCGCGGCGCTCGAACGGCGCACCGACGGGTGGGCGGCCGGGTTGATGCTCTTCCACCTCGCAACGCGCGACCACCCGCTGGCGGCGCGACGGCGCACGCTCGCCTCGCTCGGCTCGCACTGGAAGCTCGCGCGCGAGTACCTGACGCGCAACGTGCTCGACACGCTCGAGGACGACGTGCGCACGTTCCTCGTCGACACGTGCGTGCTCACACGACTCAGCGGTCCCGTCTGCGACGAGCTGCTGGGGCGCAAAGGAAGCGCAGCGATGCTGCGCAACCTCGAGCAACGCCAGCTGTTCACGCACGAGCTCGCGGACGGTTCGTTCCGCTACCACGAGACGATGCGGCTCCAGCTCGAGTCGCTGCTCGTCGAGCAGCTCGACCACGACGAGATTCGTGAACGCTTCCGTAACGCCGGCCTTCTGCTCGAGCGGACGGGCGCATTCGGCGACGCTGTCCGCGCCTTCTGCCGCGCCGAGGCGTGGGACGATCTGAGCCGCCTGCTCGGCCGCAACGGCAAGCGCTTTGCAGGCGGTGCGTCGATCTGGCTCGACGAGCTTCCGCCCGCGGTTCTCCGCGACGACCCGTGGCTCCTGCTCGCGCTCGCGCGTCAGCAGCGTCTCGCGGGACGGCTCTCCGCGGCAGCGGCGAGCTACCGCGACGCCGAGGTTCGCTTCGCCGGAACATCCGAAACCGAGGTCTGTCGCCGGGAGCGGCTCTCGGTGGCGGTCTGGCTCGACGCGGCCGCCCCGACAGGAGACGACCCCGCATCCGTGCTGCGCGCCGCAACCGTCAGGGATCCCGCGGGGGAGTACCGCCGCGCTCTCCGCCTTCAGGGCGGCGAGGGCCGGCTCGTCGAGGGACTCGCTGCACTGCTCGCAGGCCGCTGTCGCGAGTGCGAGCGGACGCTCGCACCGCTCGCCGCCGATCCGGATGCACCGCCTGCGACGGCCGCCGCCGCCACGGTCACGACTGCGGCGGCCCTGCTGCTCGCCGGGGATCCGCGAGGCGCCGCCGCAGCCGAGGGGGCAGCGGAGAACGCGGAGCGTCTCGGCCTCACGTGGCTCGCGCGGCTCGGCCGCGCCGTGCTCGCCCTCGACGGCGGGCCTGACCTGCGGGCGGAAGCGCGCGCGGCACGCGCCGTTTGCGAGGAAGAAGGAGACGAGTGGGGCCGGCGCCTCTGCGAGCTGCTCGAAGGCTACGGCGCGCTCCGGGGCGGCGATCCCGCGCCGGCGCTGCTCGCCGACGCCGCTGCGGGATTCCGCGCGCTCGGTGCCGGCACGCTCGAAGCGTGGTCGCTCGGCGGCCTCGCCCTTGCGCTCGCCCAGGAGGGCGCAACCGATCTCGTCGACACAGCCGCGCGCGCCGACGCCCTCGGTCACCGGCTGAACGTCCCTCCCGCGCGGGCGCTCGCAGCTCTCGCGATGCGGACGGTCGGCGTCGACGTGACGCCCGACGACACCGTCGACCTCGCGTTCCCGCTGACGGTCTCCCAACGCCCTGCTGCGCCGCTCCAGCTCCGCTGCTTCGGCGCCCTCGAGCTCCGCATCGATGGGCGGCCGGCCGCACTCGGGCGCCTCAAGCCGCAGGCCCGCAGCGCGCTCGCACGCCTCGCGCTGAGTGCGGGCCGCCCTGTTCACCGAGAGGTGTTGATGGAGGCGCTCTGGCCCGAGCTCGATCCGGAGCGCGCTGCCAAGAACCTGCACGTGCTCATCTCGATCCTCCGCCGCGCGCTCGAGCCCGGGATGGCGCGGGACGAGTCGTCGCTGATCGCACGCCAGGGTGCGACCTACCGAGTCGACCTCGGCCCGGACGCATGGGTCGACGTGCTCGAGTTCGAGCGCACGCTCGAGGAGGCTGCAGCCGCGCGCGCCGCCGGTGACGGCGCAGGCGCGGTCGCGGCATTCACGCAAGCACTCGACCTGTACGGCGGCGAACTTCTCGCCGACGAAGGCCCGGCCGAATGGGTCGTGGAGGAACGCGCGCGCCGCTACACGCAGGCCGTCGACGCCGCTCGAGCCATCGCCGAGCTGAGCCTCGAGCTCGGCCGTCCGCTCGCGGCCGCGCGCGCGACCGAGCGTGCGCTCGCGCTCGACCGGCACGACGACGAGCTCTGGCGCACCCTCGTCGGCGCGTACACGCGTGCCGGCAACGCCGCTGCAGCGTCGGCCGCGCAGCGTCGCTACGACGAGGTGCTGCGCTCGACGTAGCTAGTGCTTGTGGAAGAACTCGACCTCGGTGATCGAGGCGACGCCGGGCGTGTCCGCCGCATAGACGCTGCGGACGGTGATGATCACGAGGCCCACTCCCTTGGCGGACTGCGCGAAGAACTGGAATCCCGGCTTGTTGTCGAGCCGGATACCCGCCGTCTTCATCAGCACCCAGCCGCCCTTCACCGTGGCGTCCCAGCGGAAGAACGCGAGCCGGACGTCCTTGGGCACTAGCTCGTTGCCGACGGGATCGCCCGCGAAGATGCCGAGGCGAGCGACGTCAGCCGCCGGCTTGAGGTTCACGATCAATCGGCCGCCGATGCCGTTGCGGCCCGGAGCAGCCCAGAACGTCGTCAGGTCACGGTCGAAGGCCGCGCGTCCGGGATGCTGCTTGGTCTGCGGCTCGCCGCGGACCGACGCCGGTCGCAGCGGCTCGTAGTACGGGTAGGCGTCGCGCCGGATCGTGTTCGCGACGTGCCTCGCCCAGCCACCGACCGACACGGCCCACAGCCAGATGCAGGCCACGATCAATCCGATGGCGAGCAACGCGGCGCCGACCAGGAGCAAAATGCGCCGCGGGATTCGGCGCGGGCCGCCCGCCTTCAGGCGCGTCCAGCCGGGGCGCTCGCCCGCGCGCCACGTGCGGGTGCGCCGGACGATTCGCCGCCACCGCGGGATGACGAGAGGCGGCGCGCCGAGCAGCGTGCCGCCGCACGCGCGACAGAAGTGGCCACCTGGCGGGTTCGGCCGCGCGCACGTCGCGCAGACGATGTCCCCCGGGTTGTGCTTCCACGCCTGGCGGATCGTGCGCGGCGGCCGCGACACGGCCTCCGGCCCCGGCGGCATCGAGAGCAACGCGGTGGCGGCGGATCCGCCGTTCGTCTCCGCCTGCAACTCCCCCTCAGCGACCGTCTCCGCCGAACCGTCGATTCGCTCGCCCCACCAGGCGAGATACGTGCCGCACGACTCGCAGAACTGCTCGTCGGTATCGGTCTCGTTGCCGCACTCGGTGCAGACGACGACGGTCACTCGATCACCTCGACCTCGGCGATCAAGTGCGCAGGCTTGATCGCCTCCACGAGCGCGCGCAGCTGATCGACATCGGGCCCGTCCTCCCCGTGCAACCGCACGCGGACGGTCAGGCGCGGCTCCGGGCTACCCGGCAGCGGCCCGTCCGCGGTCGTCGACCAGGAGGTGCCGCCGCTCTCGATCACCTCGGGCCTCACACCGGTGAACGTCTCGACGTGCGCGGCAACACCCTCGGCGGTGCCGCGAAACTGAAAGAGGCCGACCGCGCTCGCAAGCAGCTTGCGGCGTCGCTCGAGCGGCCAGCGCTCGTCGAGGCTCAGCCCGAGCCAGGTACTGAGCCAGTCGAGGAAGTCGCTCGGCGCGAGCGCCGGGTCGATGTACGCATGGAACGAGTCGAGCGAGAGGAAGATCGGGGCGAGGACGCCGTCGAGGCCGGTGAGTGCACGCTGCGCGAAGTTCGCTCCGCCGTCGCGCTCGGGCTCCTGGTAGAGGCCGGGCAGCCCGTGCGCGAGCGGGTACGGGCTCTCGAGACCGTCCAGCGTGCCGCGGCCGTTCACGAGATCACCATGACACGATGCTCGTACGAGAAGACGAGCGCGTGTGGCTGGAGCTCGATCCGCTCGAGCGGCCCACTGCGTACGCCCGTCGTCGGATCGGCGCTGAAGAGCAGCACTTCCTCGATCGGCCCCATCCCGCGCACGCTCTGCAGCACGGGGAAAACCTCTGCGGCATGCACGGGGCGACCGAACGGCCAGCCCGCGGCCAACGGGCCGCCCGACAGCGGGCTGAAGTACTCGTACAGCGCGTCGAGGGCATCGATCCTGACGCGCGCCGGATCCGCGTCCCCCTCCGCGCGCACCTTCGCGACGAACGTGATGCCCTGATAGAGCGGGGGCTCGACGGAGATGCGCACACCGATCACGCGGCGGCTCTCGAGGTGCTGCGCGATCTCCGCGACCTGCATCTCGTCAGGGACCAGCTGCTCGAACCGAACGCGGCCCTTGTCGGTCTCCGCGGACGGCACGACGAGCACGCGCACCGCGCCGGCACCGTCCTTGCCGTCCACGGGCACGCACTCGACGCGCGCGAACGACGGGCCGGCCTCCTTCGCGAGCGCGCGGTAATCCTCCGCGGTCACCGCGCGGTCGCCGGTGCGCAGCGCGAGCGGCCCACGCACCTTCGCGTTCTCGACGTCCTCGCCCGCGACGCCTCCCGCCGCCGGCCGGCGGTTCTCGACCGTCGACACGTACGGGATCGGCGTATGGAGTACCGTGAGCACGCCGCGCGCAACGTTGCCGCGCGGGCCTCCGCCCGTGAGGTACGACCGGAGACGCAGCAGCGTGTCCCGCGGCGGGACCGCCCCGAAGTAGCGAAGCGAGCCGTCCGGCTCGCGCACCGCCGGGCCGAGAACGAGCTCGCCCTCTCCGGCGTCGAGCATGAAGTGGCCCGAGTCGGCGACGCTGTCGGCGAAGCTCGTGACCTGCGTCCACTCCTCGACGCCTTCTTCCGACAGCACTTCGAGCACGGGCGTCTCCCGGCCCGGCACGACGGGATTCCGCTCGAGCGTGAAGCGCTGTCCTGCAAGCCCTGTCGAGAGACCGAGCGTCTCGCCCTTGACGATCTCGGCGTGGAGCGCGCTGACAGAGCCGCCGACCGTCACGGCCGCGACGCCGAGGATCTGAGGTGAGGCGTCGTAATCGGGCCGCCCGCGCTCCGGTGGCTGTACGACGCAGCGAAGCCAGCCTGCAAGAGCATCACCGACGATCGACTCCTGGTGCTCGCGCGGGACGTGCACGAGGATGTCGCCGGCCCGGTTCAGCCCGCCGGTCTCGTCGCGTCCGAGCTCGCACGGGATCCAGCCCGAGCCGTCCCAGGCTTCCCACCCGAGCGGTGGGTTCGCCGGGTCGACCCCGATCCCCTCAACACGGCAGTCGAGATGGAGCCGCACGGCGCACGACGGCACGGCGGTCGCGAGACCGACGAGCAGCGCATCGCCCGGGACCGGAGGGTCGGCGAAGCAGCGGAAGCCCACGTCGCGCACGAGGTCCTCGTCGTGCCGGCGAATCGCGCCGCCGGCCGATGCCGCTGCAACGTGCTCGACGGAGGTCGCAAGGATCGCGAGTGTCTCTTCGGTCGTGAAGACGATCGGCTCTGCGCCGTCTTCGCGGATCGACGACACCTCTGTGCCGGCGGAGATGCGCACGGTGTCGTCCTCGCGCGGCGCCGAGAGCCAGAAGGTGAGGTCGCAGCGGGCGGCCGTCGGCGGGAAGAGCGTCACGCCGAGCAGATCGAGGAACTTCACGTAGTGGAGATCGGGAACGCGGTTGAGGCGGTACAGGATCTGGTCGGTCATCCATGCGAACAACTCGATCAGCGTCACGCCCGGGTCGGAGACGTTGTGGTCCGTCCACTCCGGGCACTGCAACTGGACGAGACGCTTCGCGTCGTCGACGAGATCCTGGAAGCGGCGGTCGTCGAGATTCGGAACGGGCAAAGACATCAGGCAGCAGCTCCCTCAGATGGGATCACGTAGAACGGGAACACGAGATTGCGCACGTCGTTCGTGCCGCGAATCGAGAAGCTGAGGTCGATGTACAGCAGCGACGGATCGTCTTCGTCCGGATAGACGTCGACGTCCTCCACCTCGATGCGCGGCTCCCAACGGTCGAGCGCGGCGCGGACGTCGGCGACGATGAGCCCCGCCGTCGTCGCGTCGGCAGGCGCGAAGACATGGTCGTGCACGCGGCAGCCGAACTCCGGGCGCTGCGGGCGCTCACCGGGTGCCGTCCCGATCACGATGCGGATCGCCTCCTCGATCTCGCGCTCGTGCGACACGAGTGCGATCGCGCCCGACGCGTCCACGCGAAGCGGGAACGCGAGGCCGGAGCCGATGAACTCGTCGCCCACGTCAGCCTCCGACCATCACGGTGGGACAACCCATCGGCAGTATGTCCGGCGGACCGACGCACGTAGCCTGTGCGCCGACGGCGACCGCGGGACGGCCGCAGATCAGCACCGTCGGGATACCCGGGGGCAGGATCGGGCCGCCGACATGCGGAACCGGTCCCGTCGTCAGCGGGCACGTGTGCATGTCGCCGAGGACAGCCGCCGGCATGCCGCCGATCAGCACGGTCGGCGCGCCTGGCCCGATCACGACGCCGCCGTGCCCCGATGTATCGCCGACGCGAACCGCAGGAGGCATCAGTTGATCTTCACCAGTGCGCCTTGGATCGTGCAGATCCCGCTCGAGCCGACGGTGACCATCGCCTCGCCCTTCAGCTCCGTGCTCGTGCCCTTGAGCGTCAGCGTCCCGCTCGACGCGATCTCGACGCCGGCGTCGCCGCTGATCTTCACCTGCGCGCCCGACAGCTTCAGCTCCGTGCCCGCGGTAATGGAGAGCGATGTCGTCGCCTTGATCGACACGGTGCCGCTCGACTCGATCTCCACTGCGCCGCCGCTCTTGATCGTGATCTTGTGGCCGCCTGCATTCAGCTCGAGCTTCTCGTCTCCGCTCGACCCCGTCGCCTTCAGGAACACGCCGCCGTCGCTGTCGTCGTCGCGCAACTCGACGACGTGGCCGACCCGCGACATCATCCCGCGCCGCTGCACCTTGCCGGACGACACGATCGCCGACCCGTCCTTGGGCTTGTCCTTGCCGTTGAAGAGAGAGCCGACGATGTACGGCTGCCGCACGTCTCCGCCGGCAAACGCCACGAGCACTTCGTCGTCGACCTCGGGAACGTTGATGAAGCCGCGGTTGGTGCCCGCGCCCGGATACGCCACGCGCACCCAATCGGTCGAGTAATCGCTGGAGATCGACGGAAGCTTCACCTTCACGCGCCCCTCGTGCTTCGGGTCGTTCATGTCGGTGACGAGCCCGATCACGACCCCGCGCATGTGCGCGGACTGGCCGTTCCCGTTTCCGCCGGAGGCCAGGCCGAGCAGCGAGCGCTCGTGCCGGCCGCTGATCGTGAATTGCGTCTGGTAGCCCTCGGGATCGAAGACGTGACGCGTCGCGCTCAGCACGTACCTTCCGTTGAACGGGGGGCCGACGTTGGAGATGTTGACCGCCGCACCTGCGCGAAGCTCGTGGTTTCCGTCTGCAACGCCTTCGGCCTCGATCGCAGCGGAGGCGACGCGTTCCGCCAGCGCTTTGGCTGCCGACTTCGCCTCGTCGACCGACGTGACCGACCGCGCGATCGAGACGTACGTGCCGCCGCCGAACTTCCCGGCGAGTGCCGCGGGATCGAGGCCGACCGACGCGCTCACGGTCTTCGCGGCCGCGCTGGCCACGATCGCCTGTTTCTTGGCGGCGTCCCAGCCGCGAACCTCCACGTTCGCAACCTGCTCCGCGGCGGTGACGCGCGGCCGGAACACCGAGAGGTTCTCGCCGAAGACCAGACGGCGTCCGCCTGCGTTTGCAAACGTCCCCTTGCCCGGCGCCGTCTTCGCCTTCGTTGGCGGCTTGTAATCGAGCCGTCCCTGGGAGACGTCGAGCTCGATGCCGGTCTCGCGCGCTCGGGCGCGCATGAACTCCCAGTCCGTCTGGTTCGCCTGGAGGACGTACGGCTGGACCGGCGTCACGCTGCGGACGTCGCCGATGGGGATGTTCGCGCCCGCCGCGAGCTCTTTGACGATCTCGTCGTCCGCCTTCTCGAGCCATGCGCACGTCTTGCGACCGCGGTGGAGCCTGTGCGCGAGGTCATAGCCGCGCGCGACAGCGAGCGACCCGCTGCGGTCGAACTCGGCCTCGAGCGCGGTGACCTCGCCGGTCACGAGATGCTTGCTGCCGTTGCCCGACACAGCCGAGATCTTCACTTCGGCGCCGATGTTCAGGCCCACCGCGCCGAGACCTTCGCCGTCCGGGTCGCGGAACGCGAGCTCGAACATCGCGGGGAACAACAGATGGTCGTCGACGACCACGCGCAGGAGCTCGCCCGCCCAGCGATCCGAGAGCGGCCGCCCGTCGACGCTCACCTCCGCCATGCTCGCGTAGAAGAGGGTCACGACAACGCCTCGACATCCGCACGACTCGGCACGAGGAGGCTCGTGCCGGCCGGCACGCGGAATGGATCGGAGATCCCATTCGCGGCGGCGAGCCCGCGCCAGAGCGATGCGCGTCCGTATTCGGCCTGCGCGATCGACGCGAGGCTCGCGTCGGAGGTGACGAGCGCGGTCCGCCGGCCGGGAGTGCTGCCGGACGTCGGGTTCTGCCTCCGCGACGCCGTGGGCAACTCGACGAGCGTGACCTTGACCGTCGCACGCAACGGTGTGCCGTCGGTGTCGAAGAGCTTGTACGACGCTCCGGCGCTCTTCAGATACGCGGCGAAGAACTGATTGCGTCCCCACGTGAACGTCAACGCGGGCGGCATCGGATCTTCGCGGCGCAGAGACGCCGACGTCGGGTTCATCCAGCCGAGCAGCTTGTCGATGTCGGCGGCGATGCTCTTGCCGCTGCCCCACGCGTCGAAGAGGAGCGTCATCGAGAGCTCGCGCGCCTTCGTGCCCATGAACTGCGCGGACGGTGCTTTGGCGGCGGCGAGCGTCGTCTCCTGCTTCCACTCCGCCGACTTGGAGATCTCGTACTCGGTCGGGTTGAACGCGCAGCTCACCTTGCCGCTGCCGTCGCGCTCGCGGATAACGGCCTTGACGAGACCGCCGCTGGGCATGTTGAGGGCTGTCTTGAGAAGGCTCACATGAACCCCTGATGTGCGAACTCGAGCGTCTCCTTGGCTGCGCCGGTGCCGTCGGAGCTGAAGTTCGGCCCCGTCCATTTCACCGGAACGGCGCCGTGCAGCGACCAGGTCGCGACCTTCTTCCCGCCGGAGGTGTACGCCGTGATGCCGACCGTGCGCGACACGAGCTTGCGGCCGATGCCCTGGTCGAGCTTCGAGAACCAGCCGGCCAGGCTGAGCGTGCCGGACGAACCGCCGTCGAGCGCGCGCGAAAGCTTCACGTGCGGGAAGGTCAACCGGCCCGGGAGCTTGTGCACGTAGTGGTTCGCACCGCCCTCCTGGTAGGGATGGACTTCGTATTCGGCGGCGAGCCCGTCGCACGACGTGAACGAGCCGAGCGTGATCCCGTCGACGACCACCTCGAAGCGGTACGGGGCGGCGGGCTCCGAGGTCGGCCCCCCGGTGGCGCCGCGTGCCTTCGTGTTTCCCTTCGGCGCGATGCTCATCAGAGGCCGTCCGTCAGGCGCGCGCTTCGTTCACGGTCGACGAGGAGCTCATGGCGAAGTCGCTCGCGCACGCGTCCGTAGAGGCGGCCGGCGAGCTCGTCGAGGTCGAGCGCGGCGAGCAGCTCGTCGAGGGTCGGCGGCACCCGAGCCTCGACGTCATGTGCGTCGTCGATCGGTCGCCGCTGCACGCCTGCGAAGACCGCCGAGACGGCGTCGAGTGGTTCCGGCGCGACCCACGTGCGCTCGAGTGCGAGTGCCTCCTCCTCGAGCAGGCGGCCGTACGGAGAGTCCTCCGGCGGAAGTGCGTCGCCGAGCCTCCGCTGCTGCGCAACGTGCACGAGCTCGTGCGCAAGCAATGCGCGGGTGCGCGGGTCGGTGAGCGGTCCATGCTCCGCCGGGAGGTGCACCTCGCCGCCGACCGTGAACGCCTTCGCGCCGAGGGCGCGTGCGATCTGCGTCGTCTGTTCATCGCGGCGGATCGGGACGTCGCCGAGCACAACGCCGGTCGCGGCCTCGACCGCGCGACGAATCTCGTCGGGCACCGACTCGAGCCGGCGGCGGGGGAACGTGCGCAACGGCTGCGCCTCGTCGTGCGCCTTCGGTGCCGCGGGCGCAGGTTGCGACGGCGCGGCGAACGTCTCCGGCTCGAACCCGGGACCGCGGGGCGGCGGCACGGGTAGCGGCGCGCCGAGACCGACCCGCCGAACGACGCGGCGGTGCGGGAGCGCCGGCGGTGGCGGTGGCGGCAGAGGCAGCGCAACGGGCTCCTCCGCAGCTGGGAGGACAACCGGCGCCGGAACGCCCAAGTCGGGGACGACGCCGGCCGGCAATCCGAGCGCCGTCAGCGGCGGCGCGTCGCCGGTGCGCCACGCCGCCGGGCCGACCACCGCGACGCGGCGCACCGCAGCGGGCGGAAGACCGCGTGACGTGCGGGTGCGCGCAGCGCGCTTCGCAGGAGACTTGGCCGCGCGACGCGCGCGGCGGCGAACGGGCGTCACGAGCCCCTCGACGCGTCCTGACGGAGCGCGCGGCCCGTCGAGCTCGACGTGGCCTGCGCTCGCGAGCCAGACGTCGCCGCCGAGCAGGTCGTGCGCGAGCGTTGCCGGCTGCATCATCGCGGCGAGCGGTTGCATCGTCGTTCGCAGCGGCGAAGCCGTCGTCCACGCGGCGCGAGCGGCCGGCGCGCGTGCGGGCCGGTCGTCCTCGACGCGCTGCCGCCAGCGGACAGGAGGGGCAGGGGCCAAGGACCGGCCCCTCAGCCGGCCCGCCGACTCAGGCCGATGACCTCTTCGACGAACCGCTCTCGGAGCGGGTGCTCGAGATCGAGGATGTCGTCCAGGGACCAACCCAGGTGATAACCCACGAACGCGACCTCCTCGAACAAACGGTCAGCGTCGCGGGTCACAATTCCCCCAGGCCGTCACCGGCCACGTCGACCTCGAACTCGTGCTCGCACTCCGGGCAGTTGACGACGGCGCGCGTGTGTCCGTCCTGGTTGACCCGTCGGTAGAGATCCTGGAGGAACGCGAGATCGGACGCGAACAGCTGCTCGATGACAGGCGGGTTCACCTCGGACAACGTTCCGAGCTCGGTCACGACCCGCGAGAGCAGCAGCACGGTGAGGTAGCTCTCGTTCTCGCGAACCCGGGGGTCGCGCAGCGGGAGGATCTCGTCGCGGGCGGTGGCGAGCCGCATGACACCCCGCTTGTGCAGGGTGCCTGCGTCGTCCACGTAGCCGCGCGGGAGCTCGAACGCGAACTCCGTGCGCAGCACATCGTCCGCGGTCCGCTGCGCGACCTGGGCCGGACTCGGTGCTTTCTTGTGAGCCGTCCGGGTCGCGGTGGTCGTCATGCGGGCCCGATCCCCTCGTGGGTGATCGTGCATTCCTCGACGAGCACGTCGCTACCGCCGGCCTGCAGCGATCCGACCGTCACCTTCGAGGGCCACGCGTTGAGGAAGTTGAAGCGCCCGACCTCGGTGCCCGCACCCATCTTCGTGTAGTCGAAGAGGACGATGGAACCGTTCTTGCGCGCTCCGTCGATGTCGCCTTCCTGCACCTTCTTCATCCAGTCCCAGAGCGCCTTGCTGTTCGTCTTCCCGCGCTTGAGCGTCAGGTCGCCGTACTTCCGCGCGCCGGGGAGCTTCTTCATGACGGGCAGGCCGCCCTTCTTGTTCTCCCGGTGCTCGATGGTCGTGATCTCCGCGGAGATGCCGGACACCTCCTTGAACTGCGCGATGTCGATCCCGTCGATCTCGACACTGAACGTGTAGCCGGCAAGTGCGTCTTCGCCAATCGGCATGACTGATCTCCCTCCCTTCTACTCGCTGAGCTCGGCGCCACCCGAGTACTGGCTGATCCGGAACACGACGAACTCGGCCGGCTTGACCGGCGCGATGCCGATCTCGCACGCGACGATTCCCGCGTCCACCGCTTCCGGCGGGTTCGTCTCGGCGTCGCACTTGACGTAGAACGCCTCGTCCGGCGTGGCGCCGAAGAGCGCGCCGTCGCGCCAGACGTTGAGCAGGAAGCCGGTGATCGTGCGCCGGATCCGCGCCCAGAGGTCCTGGTCGTTCGGCTCGAAGACGACCCACTGCGTTCCTTCGAGGATCGACTCCTCGAGGAAGTTGAAGAGCCGGCGTACGTTGACGTAGCGCCACGAGGGGTCGCTCGAGATCGTGCGTGCGCCCCAGACGCGGATGCCGCGGCCCGGGAACGCGCGGATGCAGTTGATCCCGTTCGGGTTGAGCAGGTCGTGCTCGGCCTTCGTGATCTGCGTCTCGAGCGTGATCGCACCGCGGACGACTTCGTTCGCGGGCGCCTTGTGCACACCGCGCGTCGCATCGGAGCGCGCCCAGACGCCGGCCATGTGGCCGCTCGGCGGCACGAACACGTTCTGACCGGTCGACGGCTCGAAGACTTTGATCCACGGCCAGTAGAGCGCCGCGAACTTCGAGTCGTAGCCCGCCTTCTGCACGCGCCACTCGTTGATCTGCTGCGCGTTGAGACCGGGCGGCGGATCGACGATCGCCATGCGGTCGCCCATGAGCTCGCAGTGCGAGATGAGCGCGAGCTGGACGGCCTGGAGGCCCTCCCCGTCGAGCAGGCCCGATTGGTACGCGGCCATGGCATCCGGGACGGACACCATCGTCACCTCGTCGATCTCCTCGAGACCGCCGAAGCCGGTGCGGTCGGCGGAGTTGCCGACGTAGTCCTCCGGGCTGACCTTCGCGGGAGCTGCTGCTGCAGGCGCTGCGAGCACGACGGTGCCGGTCGCAGGACGCGCCTCGACGCCGGCCGGAAGCTCGAGCTCCTCGACGCGAACCTGTGTCGAGCCTGCGTTGACGATGGTCGCGATGTTCTGCTTGCCCTTCTCGGCCGTCAGTCCGTCGAACTCCTCGACGACGTCGCCGCCGCGGGTGACGACGAGCTTGAGCGCGCCGCCGCCGGAAGGCGAGTCGGAGATGGTGATCTCGAGCGGGCCGCCGTCGGCTGCCTCCTCGAGCGCGACGACGCGGTACGCGCCGACGCCGGTCTTGCCGGCCGCGGGCAGCTCTGCGCGCGAGGGCTCGGCCCCGTTACTCTGGCCGACCCGGACGACGTAGGCGGCACCGCCGCCGTTGTTGAGATAGCCGTACACGGCGTGTCCGAGATACGACCCCGGCAGGAAGTCGCCGAAGGTGGACGTGAACTGACTCCAGTTGGTGACCAGCGTCGGCTGGTTGTACGGGCCCCGTTCGGCGAAGCCGACGAACGCGGCAACCGCCGTGCCGACTCCTTCGATCGGACGCGAACCGGCTTCGACTTCCTCGACGTAGACGCCGGGCGACAGGTAACTCGGCATGAGCCCTCCTAAAGGGACGATTTGCTTCCCGGAGCGTCGCGGAGGCGTGTACCGCGGACAACGAGCGGCAGGGACGCGGTCGGGGAAGCGGCGCGTGCCCAAACGGGCAAGCGCAGCCCTCAGAGCGAGGCCAGCGTGCCGCGCAGCTCGAGCGCCGGCGCGAACGCCGGATCGAGCTCGAGCGCGCGGTCGAGCCACGCCGACGCGAGCGCACGGTCTCCGAGCACGCCGTGACACGACGCGAGCGCGTACGCGCGATGCGGGTCGAGCTCGTACAGACCGAGGGAGTGCTGGAAGTAGGTGAGCGCTCCGGCGTAGTCGCCGAGCTCGTAGAGCAGGCGGCCGAGCCCGTATGCGAGGTCGCGCGACTCCCCGATCGGGAAGTACGACTCCCAGACTCGCTCGACGGCGTCGCGCAGGTCGGCGCGCACCGTTGCCGGTGCATGCGCAGCGTGCGCCGTCAGCGTGGGGAGCACGTCGAGGAAGACCTTTGCGTCCCAGCCGCAGAGGCGCACGAAGGCAAGCAGCTGCTCCGGCGTCAGCGTGTCGAAGTGCGACTCGAGTGCCTTCTTCACCGCGTACACGTCGTCGGGGCCGCCGTCGTCGATCGCGCGCGCGTAGGCGGCGGCGGTGTCGCGGAATCCGTCGGGTGCGCCACCAAGCAGATACGCCGCAACTGTGAGATGCGCCGCGCTGTGCGAGGGATGCAGCGCCAGCCCGTCGCGACGCCGGACGAACGAGCCGATCGCGTGGTAGTTCACCATCAGCGAGACGCTGCCGTGCACCGCGATCGACGGAGCATGCTCGTCGCCCGGCAGCTCGGCTGCAGTCGCGTGGCCCTTGTCCGCCGTGAGCAGCAGCAGCGGGCCCGCCGCCAGCCGCTCGAGCATGCGGATGCAGCGGAGCGCCCCCGTCGGGAAGAGGACCGTCGTCTCGGCGTCGCTCGCGCGGTATTCCTCGAGCACGGCGGTCTCGTGCGGCTCGTCGAACCGGTCGGGCTCGACCTGAGCCTCCTCCCAGGTGATCTCGACGTGCGCGAGTTGCTCCGGGTCGGAGAGCGGCAGCTCCGGGCGGGAGGTCTCGAGCGTCACGAGCCGTTCGGCAAGACGGCCTCCCCC
>JAOPYX010000289.1 GCA_025964535.1 Actinomycetes bacterium
CTCGCGCTCGACGCCGGGGCATACGCGGCCGAGGTCAACGACGGCTTCGAGCAGGGCGGCGCGGGAGCGGCGGCTCTTGCCGAGGCGGTCGTCGCGGCGGCCGAGGAGCCTTCGTCGTTCGACTTCCTCTACCCGCTCGACGCCCCGATCGAGGAGAAGATCGAGGCGATCGCGAAGCGCGTCTACGGCGCCGACGGGATCTACCTCCTGAAGACCGCGAAGGACAAGATCCAGCAGTTCACCGAGGCGGGCCTCGACCATCTGCCGATCTGCATGGCGAAGACGCACCTGTCGCTCTCGCACGACGCGGCACTCACGAATGCCCCAAGCGGGTTTACGGTGACCGTCCGCGACCTCCGCGCCTACACCGGCGCCGGCTGGATCGTGGCCCTGTGCGGCGACATGCAGACGATGCCCGGCTACGGCGCCAATCCCGCCGCCTTCAATGTCGACATCGACGAGGACGGCACGACGGTGGGACTCTTCTAGAGGTTTGATGGGGACTAGACGTGCGTGCGGGGATGGGCCAGACCAAGCGGTTCGACCGGATCCGGCGCTGCTCATAGTGGACCTACGGGCTAGCCGGATCGGGGCGAAACGCGCCGCGTCTGACACACCATCCGTGCGTGCGGCTAGTTTCCATCAAGCCTCTACCTTGGCCTTCGCCGATTACCGGGGTACGGTAGAGCCGTGACAGCGGTGGCCGACACGTCCGCCGCCCTCGGGCACGAGATCGACCGCAGCGGCGATCCGCTGATCCGCGTCGAGGGGGTCTGGAAGATCTTCGGGCGGCACGCCGACCGGGTGATCGGCACGCCCGACGCCGATCTCCCCCGCGCGGAATTGCGCGAGAAGCACGGCTGTGTCGCCGCGGTGCGTGACGTGTCGTTCGACGTCTGGCCGCGCGAGGTGTTCGTCGTGATGGGGCTCTCGGGCTCTGGGAAGTCGACGCTCGTGCGCACGCTGATCCGGCTGATCGAGCCGACGGCCGGTCGCATCGAGATCGCGGGCAAGGACGTGACGGCCGCGAGCCAGTCCGAGCTGCGCGACCTGCGCCGGCACACGTCGTCGATGGTCTTTCAGCACTTCGGCCTCCTCGCCCATCGTCGCGTCGTCGACAACGTCGCGTTCGGGCTCGAGATCCAGGGCGTGCCGAAGGCGCAGCGGCTCGAACGGGCCGAGAAGATCCTCCGCCTCGTCGGCCTCGAGGACTCCGGCAACCAGTTTCCCGACCAGCTCTCCGGCGGCATGCAGCAGCGCGTCGGGCTCGCGCGCGCGTTCGCCGTCGATCCGACCGTGATGCTCTACGACGAGCCGTTCAGCGCGCTCGACCCGCTGATCCGCCGCGACATGCAGGACGAAGTGTGCCGGCTGCAGGTCGAGACCGGCAAGACGATGGTGTTCATCACGCACGACCTGCCGGAGGCGCTGCGGCTCGGCGATCGGATCGCGATCATGCGTGACGGCGCGATCGTGCAGCTCGGCACGCCGGAGGAGCTCGTCGGCTCGCCGGCGGACGAGTACGTCGAGAACTTCGTGCGCGACATCCCTCGCAGCCACGTGCTGACGCTGCGGTGGATCATGCGCGACGCGCGTGCAGGTGAGGCCGACGGACAGCGCCTCGACGTGCGCACGACCGTGCGCAACGCGATCCCCGTCATCGTCGGGAGCGAGCGTCCCGTCTGTGCCGTCGACGGCGACGAGGTGGTCGGCGTCGTGGATCGCGAAGCCGTGCTCACCGCGATCGCGGGCGAGAGCTGATGTCGGTCGCGCAGGCGGCGGGGACACTCGCGGCGCCTGCGCCCCGCCCCTGGTGGCGCGGCCGGCTCGGCGCGATCCTCGCGCTCACCGTCGGTGTCGTGATCGCCTTCTTCGGCTGGAAGAACCAGCTGCCCTGGCCGGGAGGGCTCACGTGGAACACGCTCGCCCATCACCTGGACGACTTCCAGGCGTGGCTCAGCAACCACCGCAACCTGCCGCACCCGAGCATCTTCTTCCGGGTCTTCAACGGCGTCGCGAGCTTCCTCGACAGCCTCGTCGGCTGGCTCACGTCGTTCTTCTTCAAGCTCACGTGGGTCGGCACGACGGCGCTCGGCACGCTCGTCGTGCTCCGGTTCGGCGGCCACCGCGCGGCGCTGGGCGTGTTCGCCGCGTTCTGCGCGTTCGCCGCGATGGGCCTGTGGGAGCCGAGCGTCCGGACGTTCGCCCTGACGATCGCGTCCGTGTCGCTCTCGCTCGCGATCGGGCTGCCGATCGGCGTGCTGGCCGGCCGCTCCGACCGCTTTCAGCGGTTCGTCACGCCCGTGCTCGACGCGATGCAGATCGTCCCTGCGTTCGCGTACCTGATGCCGATCGTGATCCTCTTTTCCGTCGGCCCGGGCGCCGCGGTTGCGACGACGTTGATCTACGCGATCCCGCCGGCGATCCGCATCACGTCGCTCGGGATCCGCGGCGTGCCGACGAACACCGTCGAGGCAGCGCAAGCACTGGGCTCGACGCGCATGCAGACGCTGTTCAAGGTGCAGCTGCCGCTCGCGCGCCGCATGCTGCTCCTCTCGGTGAACCAGACGATTCTCTTTGCCCTCTCGATGGTCGTGATCGCCGGGCTGATCGGCGGCCAGGGTCTCGGCGACGTCGTGACCAGCGGTCTCTACTCGAATCCGGCACTCGCGCTCGTCGCGGGCATTGCGATCGTGATCATGGCGATCGCGCTCGACCGCGCCACCGAGGCGATGGCGAACCGCACCGACCCGACGCGGCGCCATCTCACCGAGGGAACGCGTCGCACGCTGCGGCTGTACACGCTTGCGTGCGCCGCGGGCGTCGGGCTCGCCGTCGGCCTCGGGTACGGACTCGGAGCGGGCAGCGTCTGGTCGCGCTCCACCGCGCAGCCCTGGCTGCTGCGGCAGGTGCAGAGCGTGCTCGATTACGTGCAGAACCCGTCGACGTTCATCTTCCACATCACGAGCCCGATCGGAAACTTCCTCGTGCAGTACGGCCTGGGACCGCTGCGCAGCTTCTTCGTCGAGACGCCGTGGCCCGCGATGGTGTTCGGGCTCGCCGCGATCGCGTATCTCATCTCGGGCCTTCGGCCGGCGCTGATCACGCTCCTGATGCTCGGCGTGATCGGCCTGTCGAACGAATGGGTCAATGCGATGGACACGCTTTCGCAGGTGCTCGTCGCGACGGTGTTCACGCTGCTCGTCGGAATTCCGCTCGGCGTATGGGCGGCCGAGAGCGCCCGGGCGCGCAAGACGATGCGACCGGTGCTCGACGTGCTGCAGACACTGCCGCAACTGGTCTACATCATCCCGTTCATCTACCTCATGCCGGTGTCGATCGTGCCGGGCGTGCTCGCGTCGGTGCTGTACGCCGCGCCGGTCGTGATCCGGCTCGTCGAGGCCGGGATCCGCGAGGTCTCACCCCACCCCGTCGAGGCGGCGGACTCGTTCGGCGCGACACGGCTGCAGACGCTGCTGAAGGTGAAGATCCCGCTCGCGCGCGACGCGATCATGCTCGGCGTCAACCAGGGGATCATCATGGTGCTCGCCGTGGTCGTGATCGCCGGCCTCGTCGGGTCGGGCGCGCTCGGCTACGACGTGGCACAGGGGCTGCAGCAGAGCCTGTTCGGCCAGGGCGTCCTGGCGTCGGTCGCGATCCTGGCGCTCGGCATCGCCCTCGACCGGGTCACCCAGGGCCGGCGCCGCAAGCGCATCGAATTGACCTGACGTACGTCTCAACGAGTGGGAACACGAAAAGGAGGCAGGATGAAGGTTCGTGCAGGAGGGCTGGCCGTTCTCGTGGCCATGGGGGTCGTCGCGCTCACCGCGGGCGGCGCCGGCGCGAAGCGGGCCGCGTGCGGCACGGTCACGATCAACGAGCAGGCGTGGGCCGGCTCGACCGCCAACACGTATGTCGCGAAGAACGTGCTCGAGAAGTCGCTCGGCTGCAAGGTCAACATCACGAAGATCGCGGAGGTCCCCGTCTACCAGGCGATGGCCGACGGCAAGACGGACGC
>JAOPYX010000319.1 GCA_025964535.1 Actinomycetes bacterium
ACTGCACGCCGCGGTAGTCCATCGTCAGCCCGTCGATCGACTTCACGACGATCATGCTCGGGAGCGCGTCCTTGCCGATCGTGCTTGCGTTGGCGCCGACGGCGCCGACCTTCGTGATGCCGAGAACACCGACCACGACCATCAGGAGGAGGACCATGCCGAAGCTCGCGAACAGCTTGGCGCGAATCGAGAGGAACTTCTGCAGGTGCATTCGGGCGTCTCCTGACGTCGTGTATCGAGCAGTGGGTCAGCCGGTAATCGGCCGTGCCTCCCGCACGAGCAGGCCCGAATGGCTGCACGCAGCTGTAACCAGGGGTTGCTGCTACGCGGCGAGCTCGCCGGTCGCGGCGAGTGCGGCCGCGCAGACGCTCGTGATGGAGCGGAGGAAATCGCGCGCGTCATCGTCGAGTCGGTGCATCCCCGAAGTGCGGGCGACGAGCACATGCGACGGGCCTCTCCGCCCGGGCAGCGGCCAGCACACGACGTACCTCCGTTGCTCCTCCGCCGGCTGCTCGAGCCCGGCGACGACCTCACCTCGAGACCACGTGTGCGCATACCGCTCGGCCGACGCGACGAGCCCCGCTTCGTCGTCGCCGAGCAGGAGCACCTGGTCGAGCTGCTCGCCGTCTGTGCGATCGAGCAGACCAACAGCTTCGAGCCCGAGCTCTGTGCGAGCCGCTTCGAGTGTGGCGCCGAGAACCTCCTCGACGTCGAGGGCCGATGGGATCATCTCGCCGAGCCGCGAGATCACGGCCTGCCTTCGGATGCGGGTGGCGAGACGCCGCTCCGTCTCGCGCGCACGCGTGACGTCGTCGACGACGATGAGGAGCACGTCCTCGCCTGCGATCTCGATGCGCCGCGCGACGAGCTCGACCGCTCCCTCGTCACCCGAGGGCCGCTGAGAGACCATGCTCATCCGCACGACGTCTCCGCCTTCTACCGCGGAGTGGAGCGACGCGTACCTCGGGTCGTCGTGCCACGGGCAAGGGCTCCCGGCGACCTCGTCGCGCGGGATACCGACCATCCTGCAGAAGGCGTCGTTCGCCTCGATGATGATTCCGTCCGAGACGCGATGGAAGACGATGCCGGAGGACACGGTGTCGAGCACGTGCCCGAGCAGGCGCTCGACGTCCGCAAGCAGCAGCTCGGTGGAGCGCGCGGGCTGCCGCCCGAGCAGCCGGTGGACGCCCGACAGGCCCTCGGCCGCCGGGTCCTCCCGGTCGAGCAGACTCTCTGCGCTCTGCACGAGCTGCTCGGCGCGCGCGTGGAAGGTCCGGCCCTGCGGTGTCATCCGGACACCGCGTGGGCTCCGCTCGAGCAGCGGATAGCCCAGGACGGCCTCGAGGTTGTCGAGGCGCTTGGCCACAGCCGCGGGGCTCAGGTGCAGGCGCCGCGCGGCGCGCGAGAGGCTCTGTTCGTCGGCGGCGAGCAGGAACGTGCGCAGCTCTGCGATCTCGGGATGGCGTTTCAGGGCTAGCCGGGTCTCGTGAGGCGGTCGAGCGTAGTGCGGACGCGTTCGAGCAGGGCGTCGGGCATGAAGGGCTTACTGAGCAGGGTGTCGGGTGTCGAGATTACCCCGTGGTCGGCGAGATCTTCGTCCCCACAACCTGACATGAAGATGGTAGGCGCGGTGAGGCCGAGCTCGCGGAGTCGTTGCACGAGCTGAAGGCCGCTCATCCTGGGCATCGTGACATCGCTGAGCACGAGCTGGATCGAGCCCTCGTGTGCAGCGGCGGCTTCGATCGCCTCATCGCCCCCGGCGACACCGATCACTCGGTACCCGTTGAGGCTCAGGACGGTCGTGGCGAGGCGCCGCAGGCCGTCGTCGTCTTCGACGACGAGGATCGTCTCCTCGCCGCTATGGGGCCGAACCGCAGTTTCGATGCCCTTCACACTCCAAGCCGTCGTACGGTGACTTTTGTCCGAGATACCCGCAGTAGAAGGGCTATCGGTGCTTCGGTCGAGAACCAGTATCGACCGAATGGGGGACGCAACGTCAACTTTTAGTTGACACTCGATCGCGCAAGCCCGTATTGACTTCCGCCGGGCGCCTGAGTATGTTCACCATCTAAATTTAGTCGGCAAAGGAACTAATGCGCAAGGGCTCGCCGCACCTCGTTCGTGATCTCAACCGCTCGGCCGTCCTGCGGCTGATCGGCAGGGAAGGGCCGATCGCCCGGGCGGAGATCGCGCGGCGCCTCCGCCTCAGTCCCGCGACCGTCACCGCCGTCACGCGCCGGATGATCGCGGCCGGGCTCGTCAAGGTCGTCGACCAGGCGCCCTCACGGGGCGGTCGGCCGGCGCTCCTGCTCGGCCTCGTTGGCGGTGCGGCGAACGCGCTCGGAGTCAAGGTGGCCGCCGACCACCTCGTCGGGGTCCGCGTCGATCTGGATGCCGAGGTCGTCGAGCGGTTCGAGCATCCGTTCCAGGCCGACCATCCCGACGCCCTCGACCGCCTGGCCGATCTGCTGCGCCCGTACACGGAGCCTCGCGTCGACAGCCCACTCTTCCTCGGCGTCGGCCTCGGCGTGCCGGGTGTCGTCGACGGCGGCGACCACAAGACCGTCGAGTCGCCGATGCTCGGGTGGCGCTCGCTCCCGGTCGGTGAGATCCTCGAGAAGCGACTGGGCGTGCCCGTGCTCGTCGACAACGACGTCAACACGCTCGCCGTCGCCGGCCGTCTCTACGGCCGCGGCAAGGACGTCGACCACTTCCTGACCGTGACGATCGGACGCGGCGTCGGCCTCGGGATCATCGTCGGCGGTGACCTCTACCGAGGCGCGCACGGCGGTGCGGGGGAGTTCGGGCACATCGCGGTCGTCGAGGACGGCCCGCTGTGCGAGTGCGGCAAGCACGGCTGTCTCGAGGCGCTCGTCGCGGATCCCGCTCTCGTGGCGCGCGGCGAGCGGGAAGGCCTGCTTCGGCCCGGGGAAACGGTTCACCGGTTGCGCGAGCTTGCCGAGAGTGGCGACCTGCGCGCCGCGCGGATCTTCGCCGACGCGGGCAGCATCCTCGGCCGCGCGGTCGCGGGGCTCGTCAACGTGCTCAGCCCCGAGCTCGTGTTGATCAGCGGCGAAGGAACGCAGGCCTGGCCGCAGCTCTCTGCCTCGTTCCATCGCGGCCTCACCGAGGCGGTGTTTCCGCCCCTCGGAAGCGTTCCGGTCGAGATCGATCCCTGGGACGACGCGAAGTGGGCGCTCGGCGCGGCGGCACTCGTCCTGCGCGCGACGTTCGTCACGCCTCTCGACGAGCGGTCGTCCGACCACTCGGTTCGTGCGCGCCTCGAGCCGTTGGCGGCCGGCTGATGGTCGGGCAGCGTGGCTGGCGCTTCCGGCTGATCGTGGCGCTCTTCCTCGCGCCGAGCCTGATCCCGCTCATCATGTTTCTGATCGTGCCCATGCTCGCCTCGGTCGGGCTCAGCTTCGCGAGCTGGGACCTGCTGACGCATCCGCGCTGGGTCGGCACCGCGAATTACCGGGGACTCGTGCACGACGGGGAGTTCCACGCGGCGCTGCTGCACACGCTCTATTTCGTCGCCGGCTACCTGCCGCTCGTCTTCTGCGGAGGCTTGCTGCTCGCGCTCGCGCTGCACCAGCGGCTCAAGGGCGTCGCCTGGCTGCGGACGCTCTACTTCCTGCCGGTCGTGACGAGCTGGGTCGTCGTCGCGCTCGTCTGGAAGTGGCTGCTGAACCCGCAGTACGGGATCGTCAACCGTCTGCTCGGGTTCGTCGGCGTGCAGGGGCCCGGCTGGTGGCTCGACCCGCACTGGGCGATGCCCTCGATCATCCTTGCGTCGGCCTGGAAGGACATCGGCTTCACGATGGTGATCTTCCTCGCCGGGCTGCAGGCGATTCCCGAGGAGTACTACGAGGCTGCGTCACTCGACGGCGCGGGCCGCTGGAGCCGCTTCCGCAACATCACGTTCCCGTTGCTCTCTCCGGCGAGCTTCTTCGTCGTCGTGATCAGCCTGATCAACAACGTCCAGGTCTTCGACCAGGTATGGGTGATGACGCAGGGAGGCCCCGCCGGCTCGACGAGCGTCGTCGTGCAGCAGATCGTGCAGAACGCGTTCAGCTTCGGGCGCATGGGCTACGCCGCCGCGATGAGCTGGGTGCTGTTCGGCGTGATCCTCGTCATCACCGTCGTGCAGCTGCGGCTGCAGAAGCGCTGGGTCGTCTATGCCTGACGCAACGACGACGACCGGTCCTGCGCTCTCGCGGCGTGCGATTCGTGGACGCTGGACATTGAGAGCTTCGACGGGGCGCCGCCTCGTGCCGCGCGCGCTGCTGTACGTGATCCTGCTGATCGGCGGCCTCGCGATGCTCTTCCCGTTCGCGTGGATGGTGAGCACGTCCCTGAAGCCGGACCTCGCGGTCTTCCAGACGCCGCCGCAGCTGATCCCCAAGCCGTTCCAGCCGTCCAACTACTCGACGGTCGTGCACATCTTCCCGGTCTGGCGCTTCCTGCTGAACAGCGCGCTCGTCGCCGTCATCTCGACGACGCTGCAGGTCGGGACGAGCGCCATGGCGGCCTATGCGTTCGCGCGGATGAAGTTCCGCGGCAGCGGCACGCTGTTCCTGCTCTACCTCGGCACGCTGATGGTGCCGTTCCAGGTCACGATCGTGCCCCTCTTCATCGAGATGAAGTACCTGCACTTCGTGAACAGCTATCCCGGGCTGATCCTGCCCTCGATCGCGTCCGCGTACGGCACGTTCCTCTTGCGGCAGGCGTTCATGAGCCTGCCGGCCGAGCTGGAAGAGGCTGCATTCGTCGACGGCGCCGGGCACTGGACGGTCTTCACGCGCATCGTGCTGCCGCTCGTTCGCCCCTCGCTTGCGACGTTCGGCGTCCTCTCGTTCATCGCGAGCTGGAACAGCTTCCTCTGGCCGCTCGTGATCATCAGCTCGCAGAAGCTGATGACGCTCCCGGTCGGCATCGCCAACCTGCAAGGCGAGCATCTGACGGCGTGGAACCTCGTCATGGCCGGCACGACGATCAGCGTCATCCCGATCGTCATCGTCTACCTCTTCGCGCAGAAGCACATCGTGCGCGGCTTCGTTCTCTCCGGGGTCAAGGGCTGACGTCGGATGTGGGAGGAGGCCTTATCGAGCGACTGCTGAGGCTTGGCCCACGCCTGAATCAATCCAACGTCAGAAGAAAGAGAAGGGACGCAATGAAACGCCTCATATGCGCCGTGACTGCAGCAGTGGTCGCCCTGGGAGTGGTAGTGGGCGCGGCCTTCGCCAAGCAGGCGGCTCCGGCATCGACGAAGACGGTGACAGTCAGCTACTTCACGTTTTCGGCGGCTCCGGATCACCTGAACACGCTCAAGGCACTGATCCAGATCTTCGAGAAGAAGCATCCGAATATCCAGATCAGCTTCCAGACCGCGCCCTACTCCGATTATTTCACGAAGCTCCAGACGCAGATCGCCGGTGGACAGGCGCCGGACACGTTCGAGCTCGATTACGGGACCTTCTACGGGTACGCAACGAGCGGCGCGCTGATGAACCTCAGCAAGGTCGCGAAGACGGACCCGACGTTCAAGCCGGCGATCTACTACCCGAAGGCCTACCAGGCGTTCTCGGTCGGCAAGACGCAGTTCGGGTTGCCGGAGTCGTTCTCGGACGTGCTGCTCTTCTACAACAAGGATCTGTTCAAGGCTGCCGGCGTGCCGTTCCCGACGTCCAAGTGGACGTGGAAGGACGAGATGGCGGCGGCGAAGAAGCTCACCAACGCGAGCAAGGGCGTTTGGGGCGACTACCAGCCGATCCAGTTCTATGAGTTCTACAAGGTGCTCGCACAGAACGGCGGCGCCTTCTTCAACGCGAAGAAGACGAAGGCGACGTTCGACAGCCCCGCCGGAATCGCGGCACTCGACTGGCTGCTAAGCAAGCCGGGCACGGTCATGCCGACGCAGGAGCAGCAGGGCGGGCTCGCCGACGATGCGATGTTCAAGCTCGGCAAGTTCGCGATGTGGCACAACGGCATCTGGCAGTTCAGCGCGATGAAGGACACCACGTTCCAGTGGGACGTCGTCGTGGAGCCGGCCGGCAAGGTGAAGGCGAATCACTTCTTCGCGGACACCGTCGTCGCGTCGTCCAAGACCGCGCACCCGAAGGAAGCGTGGGAGTGGCTCAAGTTCCTCGCCGGCTCGCACGACTCCGTGAAGGCGCGCGTCGGCTCGAGCTGGGAGCTTGCGCCCGTGCAGGACAAGGCCGCGTTCTCGGCCTATCTGAAGCAGCGGCCGCCGGTGAACCGCCAGGCCGTGCTCGACGCACTGAACAACCCTGTGCTCACGCCGACGATCAAGTCGGAGGCGCAGCTGCAGGACATCGTGGGCAAGGCGTTGCAGAAGGCGCAGCTCGGGCAGGTCTCCGCGGCCCAGGCTCTGCACGACGCAGCCACCCAGGTCAACCAGCTGCTGGTCGCCAGCGGCTAGGGACGGACTGTTCGCGTGGTGCGCCGCAGCCGCGGCGCACCACGCGCGCCCCGCCTCGGACACATGGCTTCTTCTCCTCCGATCGACGCACGCCCGCACCTCGACGCTGCCGAGAGAGCGCACATCGTCGCGCTCGTCGACCACAGCCTCGCGGTGATCGAGGGCAACCAGGCCGCCTCGGGTGCATACCCGGCGTCGCCGAGCTTTCCCGTCTACCGGTACTGCTGGTTCCGTGACGGCGCCTTCATCGCCGACGCGATGAGCCGCGCAGGCCGCGCGGCGAGCGCGGACGCATTCTTCGGCTGGTGCAGCGCCGTCGTCGTCGCGCGGGCCGGTCAGATCGACGCGCTCATCGCACGCAGAGAGCGCGGCGAGGCCATCGCGGGCGACGAGTTCCTTCCGTGCCGGTACACCCTCGACGGCGGCGAGTCGCCCGAGGAGTGGTGGGAGTTCCAGCTCGACGGCTACGGCACGTGGCTCTGGGCTCTCGACCGGCACGCCGGTCGCCACGGTGGTCCGCTTGCCGGCTTCGCTCACGCGGCAGAGCTCACCGTCCGCTATCTCGTCGCGTTCTGGGCCGAGCCCTGCTACGACTGGTGGGAGGAGCACGCGGAGCACCGGCACACCTCGACGCTCGCCTCGATCTACGGCGGCCTCGAAGCCGCCTCGCGCTGGGACGAGCTCACGCCCGAGACACGTGCCGCCGCGGCACGCACCGCGGGCGAGATCCGTGCACGTGTGCTCGACGAAGGCGTCCACGACGGGCACCTGACGAAGTGGCTCGACGGAGATGGCCTCGATGCGAGCCTCATCGCGTGCTCGACGCCCTTTGGCCTGTTCGCGCCGACCGAGCCCCTGATCGTCCAGACGATTCGCGCTCTCGAGGAAGAGCTCGCGCACGGCGGCGTCCACCGCTATTCCGACGACACGTACTTCGGCGGAGGCGAGTGGCTCCTGCTCGCGGCAATGCTCGGTTGGCACTACGTCGAGGTCGGGCGCATCGGCGACGCGTGCGCGCAGCTGATCTGGGTCGCCGCGCAAGCGCGTTCGGGCGGCGACATGCCCGAGCAGGTGAGCGGCCACCTGCTGGCCCCAGGCTCGTTCGACGAGTGGGTCGAGCGGTGGGGGCCGGTCGCGACGCCGTTGCTCTGGTCGCACGCGATGTTCGTGACGCTCGCGGTCGAGCTCGGCGTCGCCGGGGCGGCCGGATGATTCGCCATCGTCCGGAAGGGCGCGGTCATGCGTACCTCCTCGAGCCCGATCAGCGTGTGCCGGTGCAGCCCGTTGCCGGCACGCCGCTCGAGCTCCGTGCGACGACAGGGGACGGCGTGTCGCAGCTGTGGGTGGAGCTCGTACGGAAGGACGGCGCCGAGCGCGTCGAGGCTGCGCGCGTGCCCCGTGCGACTCCGGCCCCGCGGCCGGCGGGCGCGACGACGCACCTGAGCGTCGCGGCCGACGGGTCGGGTCGTGGAACGCGGCCCGAGTGGAAGGTCGTCCTCGACGACCTCGGCGCCAACGAGTCGTTGCGCTACCGCTTCGCTGCCGACGACGGTTCGACCACGCGCTGGTACACGACGGCCGCCGCTGCGTGGACGGCCGACGGTGGAGCGTTGACGGTTGCGCCCGAAAGCGATCGTCTCGTCCCCGGGAGCGTCAGCTGGCTGAGCGACGGCTCCAAGACCTACCGCATGCGCTTCGCGCTCCGGCTCGAGCCCGACGTGCACGTCGTCGGCTTCGGCGAGCGCTTCGACGCACTCGACCAGCGCGGGCGTTCGCTCGACTCCGTCGTCTTCGAGCAGTACAAAGCGCAGGGCGCGCGAACCTACATGCCGATGCCCTTCGCGATCGTCGTCGGAGGCGGTTGGGGCTTCCACGTCGCCACGTCGCGGCGCGTCTGGTTCGACGTCGGCGACTCCGACGCCGGCGTCATCTGGATCGAGGCGGAGCTGGACGGGGACGCGCAGCTGGCCGTGGAGATCTTCACGGGCGATCCGCACGAGGTGCTCGACGCATTCGTCACGCGAACCGGCCGGCCTGCGCTGCCCCCGGACTGGGTGTTCGAGCCGTGGATGAGCGCGAACGACTGGAACACGCAGGAGCGCGTGCTCGCCGAGGTGCGTCGCGGTGCAGAAGACGACATTCCCGTCGGCGTCGTGGTGATCGAGGCGTGGAGCGACGAGTCGACGTTCACCGCGTTCAGGGACGCCGTCTACGAGCCGCACCCGGACGGGAGCCCGCACGTGCTCGGCGACTTCACGTTCCCCGCCGAGGGCGCGTGGCCCGATCCGAAAGGCCTCGTCGACGAGCTGCACGCGCGCGGCATCCGCCTCGTGCTCTGGCAAATCCCGCTGCTGAAGGCCGCACCCGCGCCCGGCAGCCAACTCGACTACGACAGGCGCGCGCTCGTCGAGCGCGGGTTCGCCGTGCGCAAGGCCGACGGAACGCCGTACGCGAATCGCGGCTGGTGGTTCCCGCGCGCGTTGCTCCCGGACTTCACCTCCGCAGAGGCTCGTGCGTGGTGGACGGCGAAGCGGCGCTACCTCCTCGAGGAGCTCGGTGTCGACGGCTTCAAGACCGACGGCGGCGAGCATGCGTGGGGCCACGATCTGCGCTACGCGGACGGGACGAGCGGTGCAGAGACGAACAACCGCTATCCCGTTCTGTACGCCGCCGCATACCACGAGCTGATGGCCGAGCTCGGCCGCCCGGGGACCACGTTCAGCCGTGCGGGCTTCACCGGCTCCGCGGCGTATCCGTGTCACTGGGCCGGCGACGAGGACTCGACCTGGGAAGCGTTCCGCGCCTCGATCACCGCCGGCCTCACCGCGGGCGCATGCGGCATCTTCTTCTGGGGCTGGGATCTCGGCGGCTTCTCGGGAGAGATTCCGAGCGCGGAGCTCTATCTACGCTCGGCGGCCGCGGCCTGCTTCACGCCGATCATGCAGTACCACTCGGAGCACAGCCATCGCATTCCGTCGCGGGACCGCACGCCGTGGAACATCGCCGAGCGCACCGGTGACGAGCGCGTGCTTACCGTCTATCGGCGCTTCGCGAAGTTGCGGATGCGGCTGCAGCCGTACCTGCACGAGCAGGCACGCAAATCCGTCGCGACCAGCAAGCCGCTGATGCGCGCGCTCTTCTTCGAGGTCGCAGACGATCCACGGATCTGGGACTTCCCGCACCAGTACTTCCTTGGGGACGACCTGCTCGTCGCGGCGGTCGTCGAGCCGGGCGCCGAGAGCGTGCGTGTCTACCTGCCGCGCGGCGAGTGGATCGATCCGTGGACCGGCGACGAGCTCGTCGGTCCCGCGATCGTCACGCGCGCGGCGCCGCTCGAGGAGATACCCGTCTACGTCACCGCTCGCAGTGCGAGCACCCTCGCCGCGCTCTTCGACGAAGAGCCCGCCTGGATCCCGGAGTCAACGGAGGTCGCCTGATGGCCACGATCGCGTTCGAGCACGTCACGAAGAGATTCCCGGACGGAACGGTCGCGGTCGACGACCTGAACCTGAGCGTCGGCGAGGGTGAGTTCCTCATTCTCGTCGGGCCTTCCGGGTGCGGGAAGACGACGGCGCTCCGAATGATCGCCGGCCTCGAGGAGGTCAGCGAGGGCGAGGTGCGCATCGGCGCGAACGTCGTCAACGACGTGCCGCCTGCACGCCGCGACGTCGCAATGGTCTTCCAGAACTACGCGCTCTATCCGCACATGACGATCGCGCAGAACATCAGCTTCCCGCTGCGGCAGCAGCACCTCCCGAAGGCGGAGATCGAGCAGCGCGTGGGGGATGCAGCGCGGCTGCTCGGCATCGAGGACCTGCTCGCGCGCAAGCCCAAGGAGTTGTCTGGCGGTCAGCGCCAGCGCGTCGCGATGGGCCGGGCGCTCGTGCGCCGGCCGCAGGCGTTCCTGATGGACGAGCCGCTGTCGAACCTCGACGCGAAGCTTCGCGTGCAGATGCGGACCGAGCTGATCGATCTCCATCGACGCCTCGGTGTCACGACCGTCTACGTCACCCACGATCAGACCGAGGCGATGACGCTCGGCGACAGGGTCGTCGTGCTCGACAAGGGCGTCGTCCAGCAGGTCGATCCCCCGGAGCAGCTGTACCGGCATCCGGCGAATACGTTCGTCGCGAGCTTCATCGGCACCCCCGCGATGAACTTCCTCGAGGGGCAGCTCGGCGACGGCATCGTGCAAGTCGGCCCGTTTCAGGTGGAGCTGCCGGATGCGCTCAGACGGAGCGTCGCCGGCCGCAGCGGCGACGTGCTCGTCGGGCTACGACCGGAGGACTTCGCGCTCGCGAGCAACGGCGCGGGCCTCGCTGCGGAGATCCAGATCACGGAGCAGCTCGGGCCGGAGATGCTCGCGCATTTTCGCGTGGA
>JAOPYX010000351.1 GCA_025964535.1 Actinomycetes bacterium
CGGGCAAGGTCTTGCGCTGGCTCAAGCAGGACGGCGACGCCGTTGCGAAGGGCGAGCCGCTGCTCGAGGTCGAGACCGACAAGGTCACGGTCGAGATCGAGTCGCCCGGCGCCGGCACGCTCGCGGCCGTCAGCGTTCCGGAGGGCACGGAGGTGCCCGTCGGAACCGTGATCGCGGTCGTGCTCGCCGAGGGAGAGGTGATGGCGCCCGTTGCCGACCCGGCGCCGGTGGCGGACACGGAGCCGCGGCTCGTGCGCGAGGTCGAAGCGGTGGCGGCCGCACCCGTCGCGGCGGTGGCATCGGGATCGCGCCCTCGTCGCCGGCTCGCGTCGCCGAAGGCGCGGCGGCTCGCGGAGGCGCGCGGGATCGATCTCGAATCCCTCGCCGGCAGCGGCCCGAACGGCGCCGTGACGGCGAAGGACGTCGAGTCGCTCGCAGCGCCGACGTTCCAGGCGCCCGCGGCGACGAACGGCGCGTCGTTCGAGGTGGGCAGCCTGTGGCGCGTGATGGCCGAGCGCACGACGCGCTCCTGGCAGGAGGTACCGCACTTCTTCCTCTCGCGCGACGTCGACGCATCGAGGCTCGAGAGCTGGCGCGCGGCCGTGCGCAAGCGCGCCGGTGCGGAGCGCGTGAGTCACACCGACCTGCTCGTGAAGCTCTGCGCCGAGGCGCTGCGCCGTCACCCGCGCGTGAACGCGTCGTGGCGCGACGGGACGATCGTCCCCGGCACCGGCGTGAATGTCGGCATCGCCGTCGCGACCGACGGAGGCCTTGTCGTGCCGGTCGTGCACAACGCGGACTCGCTCGATCTCGTCGCACTGTCGGCTCGGCGCGTCGAGATCGCCGCCGCGGCTCGTGCAGGGCGCCTGCGTCCCGAGGACGTTCAGGGTGGCACGTTCACCGTCTCGAATCTCGGCATGTACGGGGTCGACGCGTTCCAGGCCATCGTCAACGCGCCGCAGGCTGCGATTCTCGCCGTCGGGCGCATCGTCGAACGGCCGGTGGCAGTGGCCGGCGAAGTGGTCGTTCGCCCAGTGCTGACGTTGTCCGTCTCGTTCGATCATCGGGTCGTCGACGGCGCGCGCGGAGCGGAGTTCCTCGACACGCTCGCCGAGCTGATCGAAGAGCCGGCAGGGCTGGTTCTCTGACGTGAGCGCGACGTTTGCAGCGGCGAAGCGTCCGGCGCGGATGAGCTTCGACGCCGGCCGTCGGCGCAGCCTGTCCGTGTCGTTGCTCGGGCTCGTGCTCGGGGCCGGCATCTGGGAATACGTCGGACGCCACACGCAGAAGTCGTCGTTCGCGTCGTTTTCGGCGACCGTGTCGGCGCTGTGGCACATGACGGCGAGCGGCGAGCTGCCGCGCGCCCTCCGCTCGTCGCTGGAGCTGTTCGCCGCCGGGCTCGGAATCGCGATCGTGATCGGGTTCCTCCTCGGCCTCGTGATGGCCCGAATCGAGATCGTGCGCACCGGGCTCGAGCCGTACGTGGCGATGCTCTACGCCACGCCGATGGTCGCGTTGATCCCGGCAATCCTCGCCATGTTCGGGTTCGAATTCCGCGCCAAGTTGATCGTCGTCGTCATGTTCGGCATCTGGCCGGTCCTCATCAACACGCTCGAGGGCGCGCGGAGCGTCAACCCAGAGCTGATCGAGGTGGCGAAGTCGTACAGGTCGAAGGAGCTTCAGCTCTGGGGACACGTGATCATTCCGTACACGCTTCCGTTCACGATGACGGGAGTCCGTCAATCGATCGCCCGCTGCCTGATCGGCATGATCGCCAGCGAGTTCCTGCTCTCGGCGAACGGCCTCGGCAACCTCATACTCATCTACACGCAGCGCTTCGACACTGCGCACGTGCTCGCCGCCGTTCTCTCGATCACGCTGCTCGCGACGCTCTTGATGGGGATCGGCCGCGGCCTCGAGAACTATTTCGCGCGCTGGAAGGTCGGCGTATGAGCGCCGTGCCGCAGAGTGCGCCGCTCGTTCGGCCGTTCGTGCTCAACCCGGGCGTCCGCAAGCTCGCGATCCGCATCGGCACCGGCATCCTGCTGCTCGCCCTGTGGGAGGGGCTCGTGACCTGGCTTGCGCCGTCGTACGTCGCGCGACCGAGCGGCGTCGCGCGCGTGCTGCCCCGTGTGGTGTCGAGTGCGGAGTTTCGGAGCGACGCGAAGGTCACTGTCGTCTCCGTCTTCGAAGGCCTCGGGATCGGCGTCGTGTTGGGCGTCGTCGTCGGGCTGACGATGGGACGCCTCCGCGACGTGGATGCATTGCTGCGCTTCTACGTCAGCTCGTTCTTTGCGATGCCGCTGATCGCGCTCGTGCCGGTCATGACGCTGTGGTTCGGCTACACGGGCACGGTGCGCCTGGTCATCGTCTCGTTCGGCGCGTTCCTCCCGGTGTGCCTCAACGTGTACGACGGCACGCGGAAGCTGCCGGCGCAGTACGTGGAGGTCGCGGACTCGTATCACGCGCGCTGGTGGAACGTCTGGTTCGGGATCGCGCTGCCGGCGTCGCTGCCGTACCTGCTCGCAGGCTTCCGGCTTGCCGCAGGCCGGGCGCTCGTCGCCGCCGTCATCGCGGAGTATCTCGTCTCGCTCAAGGGGCTCGGCTACTTCATCCTCTACGACTCGAGGACGTTCCATCAGAACGAGGCGGCGGTGGCGGTGATCGCGCTCGCCCTGCTCGGCGTCGCCATCAACTCGGCTGCCGGCTTCGCGACTCGGCGGTTGCTCCCCTGGTATCGGCCCTCATGACGGAGGTCGCAGGCATGACGAGACACGACGATGGAGTGACGCTGCCCGCAGCGCCCTCCGCCGGCCGGATCGAGATCGACGGCCTTGCGAAGAGGTTCGGGCCGCTGAGCGTGTTCGAGGACATCAACTTGACGATCGGCGAGCGAGAGATCGTCTCGATCGTCGGTCCGAGCGGCTGCGGCAAGACGACGATGCTGCGTTGCATCGACGGGCTCGTAAAGCCGGACGGCGGCGAGGTGCGGATCGACGGACAGCGCGTGACGACGCCGCCTCGCGGGGTCGCCGTCGTCTTCCAGCACTTCGGGCTCTTCCCATGGAAGACGGTCTTCGAGAACGTCGCCTACGGCCTGCGCCTCTCCGGCGTGCCGAAGAAGCAGATCGAGGCGTCGGTGCTGCGACACATCGAGCTCGTCGGGCTCGCCGGCTTCGAGAAGGCGTATCCATACCAGCTCTCGGGCGGCATGCAACAGCGCACGGGGCTTGCACGCGCGCTGGCCACCGAGCCGCAGGTGCTCTTGATGGACGAGCCGTTCGCGTCGATCGACGCCCAGACGCGCGAGATCCTGCAGTTCGAGCTGCTCCGGATCTGGGAGAGCCGCCCGACGTCGATGGTCTTCGTCACCCATTCCATCGAGGAGGCGGTGCTGATGGGGGACCGTGTCGTCGTGCTTCGCGGCAGGCCGTCCTCCATCCACGAAGTGATCGAGACCGGGTTGCCGCGACCGCGCACGCGCGAGGTTCTCAGCAGCCCGCGGTTCAACGAAGTGCGTGAGCACGTCTGGTCGACGCTCATGCAGGAGGCCGAGCAGGCCGAGCGCGAGTTGCAGGAGTCGAGGTAGGAGGTGTCGTGATCGAGATCGTCGCTTCTCGTCGTCTACCTGTCCATACAACGTGTCACCGTCAAGGAGGGTCACAGGTATGAAGGGGCTCGTTTCGGGTCGGCCGGCGCGCATTGCGGCGGTTCTCACGGCAGCGGCAGCGCTGCTCGTGTCTGCTGCGACTGCGTCTGCCACCCCGGCTGCGCATGCGTCGAAGAAGGCCGACTCGCTCGTCATCGGCCTCCCGGGCATTCCGCCCGTGTTCCTCGGCGTGCGGCCGTATCTCGCATTACAGGGGGGCTACTACAAGAAGTGGGGCGTCGACGTGACGCTCAAGGGATTCGCGACGGGCACCGACGCGGTTCGCGCGGTCCAGGCCGGGCAGATCGACGCGGCGTGGTCGCCGACGCCGTTCGCGCTCACGCTGATCTCGAAGGGCACGCCACTCGTCGGGATCGAAGGTATGGACAAGGTCGACTGGCTCGTCGGCGTGAACAGCTCGAGCATCCAGTCGTGCGCTGATCTGAAGGGGCAGAACATCGGTGTCGACTCGATCGGCGGCGCCCGCTACGCGGCGCTGCAGGGAATGCTTTCGAAGTGCAAGCTCACGATCCAGGACGTGAAGCCGATCGTGCTTCCTGGCAACACGGCCATAGCCGCGATGCTTGCGGGGCAGATCCATGCGTCCGTGCTGCACCTCGACGACCTCGCCGAGGCGTCGAAGCAGGGTGAGCCGGTACGGAAGATCCTCACGCTCACGCAGGTCGATCCGTTCCAGCACTACGACATGCTGGTCGCGACGAAGGACAACGTGGCGGCGAAGCGCGCGGCGTTCGTGAAGATGATCGCCGCCGACATCGCTGCGACGCGCTACATGTACAACCCGAAGGCGCTCGACAAGGTCTCGCAGATTGCCACCGTTACGGGGCACGACGCGAACGTGAGCAAGGTCGCGATCAAGGAGTATCTGGCACTGAAATGGTGGCCGCTCGATCGCAGCGGGCTCGGTGTCGCGGGGATCACGCGCACGATCTTCGAGAACGTGAAGCTCGGCAACATCTCGAACGGCAACCCGCCGAAGTGGAAGGACGTGGTCGACACGACCCTCTGGAAGCAAGCCTTCGCGCAGGTCAACAAGAAGAAGTAGGAACGAAGTCGCGGCGGGCGTCGCCTTCTTCGCGGCGCCCGCCGCATCACTACGAGCGAGGGGAGTGGGTCGAGTGGTCGTGGACGCGCACGCGCACGTGGTCGTGCCGGGCCTGGGAGCGGAGGTCGCGTGGGACGAGCGCGGACAGGTCGTGCGCTACGGCGGACGCGAGATCCGTGCCGCGCTGCGAGAGTTCAGCGACCTCGACCGGATCATCGAGGAGCAGGACCGCGCCGGTGTCGACGTCGTCGTGCTCGCTCCCTGGGTGAACCTGTGCGGCGTCGAGGTCGAGCGGCAGAACGAGGCGCTTGCGGGCATGGTCGGCGAGCGGGTCGCCGCGCTCGGGACCGTCGACCTCGACCAGCCGGAGCAGCTCGTCGACCTGATGCGCGACGGGAGGCTCTCGGGCGTCGAGATTCCCGCGGCGCCCGGCGGCGACTATCTCGGGCACGAGCGCTTCCGGGACTTCTGGGCAGCGGCGGAGGAGGCGCGCGCGCTCGTGTTCGTCCACCCGAGCACGCACGGGTTCGGGTTGCCCGTGCTCGAGGAGCACTACATGTGGAACACCGTCGGCAATCCGGTCGAGACGACGGTGACGGCAGCGCACATGGTCGGCGCCGGGATCATGGACGACTTCCCCGAGCTGCGCGTGCTGCTCGCGCACGGCGGCGGCGTGCTCCCCTCGCTGCGTGGCCGTCTCGCCCACGAGCAGACGATCCATCCTCCGGGACGGGACGTCCTCGGCGCGATCGGGCGCTTCTACGTCGACACCGTCGTGCACGACACCGACGTTCTTCGCGGTCTCGTCGACTTCTTCGGCGCCGAGCGCGTGCTCCTCGGGTCCGACTACCCGTTCGACATGGGTGTCGAGCGTCCCGCGGAGATCGTCCGTGCGCTTGGGCTCGCTGCCGAGGAGGAGTCCGCCGTCCTCGGTGCGAACGCATTGCGGCTGCTCGGCCGCGAGGTGGCGGCGTGACCGTTGCGCTAGTCGCGGGGCTGCAGGCCGAGCGTGCCGCGAAAGTGCTGCTGGCCGAGCTCGAAGCCGATCGCGCAGCCGAGCTCGACGAGCTCCGGTTCGGTGAACTCCGCGTGCAGACGCTCCCACAGCGCGTCGTCCGCGAGGTCGGCATCCCATCCGATCGCCTGAGCCCAGCGCAGAGCGAGCTGCTCCCGCTCGGAGAAACGTACGAAATCCATCGTGTCCGGGTCCTCGGCGAGGAAGCGAAAGCAGAGCTCCTTGAGATCGGGCTCGACGATCCCCTCGCGCAAGACGTTGTCGCGCATGTACTCCCAGGCGTCGAGCACCGCGGGAACGCGGGAGCGGATCTCGTCCGCGCTGCCGGAGACGTGCGCCATCTATGCGCTCGCCAATCCGCCGGTCGTGTCGGCGAGGAGCTCTCCGTGCCCGACGCCCCACGTCTTGATCACGCGCTGCTGCCCGAAGGTCAGGCAGACGAACGAGCCGAGCTCGACGATCTCCTCCTCGCTGAACTGCTCACGCAGGCGTGCCCAGAGCGCCTCGTCGACGCCGCTCGGATTCCAGACGAGCATGCTCGTGTACAGGAGCGCAGCCTTTTGGCGCGCGTCGTAGCGGTCGGAGCGCTCGAACTCGAGCAGCTCGCTGTAGTCGTCCTCGGTCAAGCCTTGCTCTCCGCCCCGGAGAGACCGTTGCGACCCTCAGTAGTCGCAGTCGATCGTCTTGGAGACGTAGACGCGACAGAGCTCCTTCAGCGGGTGATCGACGATCCCCTCGCGAAAGATGCTCTTCCACGGCCGCATGAACGCCTTGGCGACCGCCGGCACGTGAAAGCGGATTGCCTGCGTCTCGGGCCGCGGCGTCCCGTGCAGCCGCGAGTGCTCCATGTCCGAAGCGAGCTCGGGGTCCGCGATCGACGCGGGATCGATGTAGCTGATCCGTGCCACGAGAGGAGCGTATCGAAGTGAGCCAGACGTTTGACGTCGTCGTCGCGGGAGCTGGGCACAACAGCCTGATCACTGCGGCATATCTCGCGAAGGCGGGCTACGAGGTGCTCGTGCTCGATGCGCGGCCGGTCGCCGGCGGCGGCGCGGTGACCGAGGAGTTGACGCTGCCCGGCTTCAAGTTCGACTCCTGCTCCACGGGCCACACGTTGATCCAGCCGAATCCTGTGCTCCGCGACGACGAGCTCGGGCTCAAGCGCGATTACGGCCTCGAGTACGTGCAGCCGGACCCGATCGCGCATGTCGTCTTCCCGGACGGCGAGTCGTTCACGCACTGGCTCGACCTCGACCGCGCGTGCGACGAGATCGCACGCTTCTCGCAGCGTGACGCGGACGCGTATCGGCGGAACCTCGACGAGTTCGCGCAGATCCGGGCACCGCTCGGCCGCTACCGCTTCAACCCGATCGGCTACGCGCCTCCCCTCGACGAGCTGCTGAGCGACAAGCCGCGCTGGCTGCGGCGGATCGCAATGACCGCGTGGGACGTCGTGCGCCACGAGTACGAGGATCCACATGTCCAGGCGTACATCCTCTGGCAGGCGTTCCAGACCGCGCAGGCCATCGACTCCCCCGGCTCGGGGCTGCTGGCGTACTCGATCGTCGCGGGACGGCAGGCACAGAGCTGGACGCTCCCTCTCGGTGGCTCCGGTGAGCTGGCGCATGCACTGGTTCGCTGCCTCGAGGACAAGGGCGCGACGATCGTCTGCGGAAAGCGCGTCGTCGAGCTCGTGATCGAGGACGGACGCTGCTCGGGCGTCGTCACCGAGGACGGCGAGCGCTACCTCGCGCGGCGCGCCGTCGTGTCGACGATCCACGTGAAGCAGCTCGTCGAGATGGCGCCGAGCGAGGCGTGGGGCGACGACTTTCTCTACGGCATCGACACGTTCGACGCCGGCATGTCGAGCTTCGCGCAGTACTACGCGACCACCGAGGCGCCGCAGTTCGTCGCGCCCGGCGGCACGCAGACCGCGGTGTCCGCCGGCGTCGTCGGCTGGCCCGAGGATGTGCTCGCTGCCGGCCGCGACGTGCGCGAGGGCAGGCTGCTGCACGCACGCTGGATGCTCGTCGCGACACCGACCCTCGTCGACCCGGACCGGGCGCCGGAGGGGCATCACACCGTGAAGCTGCTGACGATGTGCCCGTGGGACCCGGGCGAGGGGCCGGAGCAGTGGGAGACGCTCAAGCAGGAGGTTGCCGAGGAGAACTACCAGGCCCTGCTGCGTGCCGCGCCCAACATGACGCGCGACACGATCCTCTCCGAGTACGTGAAGAGCCCGGTCGACATCGAGCACCACAACGAGCACATGTGGCACGGGACAATCCACGGCGGCGACCGCAGCTATGCGAACGACGGACTGCGCCGCCCGGCGCCGGGATGGGCGCAGCACCGGATGCCGATCGCGGGCCTCTACCAGACGGGCGCCACCACGCATCCCGGAGGCTCGATCACCGGCGGGCCGGGGCGCAATTGCGCGGTCGTGCTCCTCGACGACCTCGGCCACGATCCACAGGAGGTGATGGCAGGTGCAGCTGCAAGCAGAGCGTGACGAGCGCGTCGCGTCGGCAATTGCGCACTGGGCGCCGCGGTTCGTCACGAACGGTGTCGACTACGGCGATTTCCAGCGTGTCACGAGCAGCGTCGAGACCTGGGCCGAGTGGCTCCCGGCCTGGGTCGAGAACGGCCATCGGCATGCTGAGCTCGCGCGCGACGCGGAGGCGCGGGGCAGGACGCTGAGTGCCGGGGAAGCGTGGAACCAGGGAGCGCTCTCGTACCACTTCGCGAAGTTCGTCTGGATGCTCGACATGGCTCTCTACGCGGAGGCGACGAAGCTCGCCGTCGACGCACTGCAAAACGCGCACGGGCATCTCGACCCGACGGCGGAGCGCATCGAGATTCCATTCGAGAACGGGACGCAGCTCGTCGGCAACCTGCGTCGCCCTGCTGGGGATCCGGCGCCGCTCGTGCTGCTCCTACCGGGGCTCGACTCGACGAAGGAAGAGTTCTTCGGCTGGGAGAACGTGTTCCTGGCGCGTGGGCTCGCCACGTTCTCGCTCGACGGGCCGGGGCAGGGCGAGAGCGGCCTCACGACACGCATCTATCCGAACTACGAGGTCGCGGCGACCGCTGCGCTCGACACGCTCGCTGCGCGCGACGACATCGATCTCGACCGGATCGGGGTCGCGGGCGTGAGTCTCGGCGGCTACTACGCGCCGCGCGCAGCCGCGTACGAGAAGCGGATCAAGGCGGCGGTGGGGATCAGCGGCGCGTTCGACTTCGGCGAGTGTTGGCCGTCGCTGCCGCAGCAGACGAGAGAGACCGTGGCGCACCACACGGGCGCGTCCACTGACGAGGAGGCCCGCGCCAAGGCGTCCGAGCTCAACCTGCGCGACGCGGCTTCGCAGATCGACCAGCCGTTTCTCGCGATCACCGGCCGGCTCGATCGGCTGATCCCGTGGGAGCAGACCAAGCGGCAGGCCGACGAGGCCCAGAACGGAGAGTTCGTGCTCTACGACGAAGGCAATCACGTCTGCAACAACATCGGCTACAAGTACCGGCCCCTCACGGCGGACTGGTTGAAGGAGAAGCTCGGCTAGTGCTCTCGCGGACGTTTTCGGCCGCCGAGATGCAGCGGCGGTACGCGCTCGTGCAGCAGATGCTGGACGCGCAGGAGCTCGAGGCAGTCGTCGTCTTCGGCAACTCGGGGGTCAACCGCCACAACCACGCGAATGGCTTCTGGCTGTCGCAGTGGCAGGACCTGCACCATGCGTATCTCGTCGTACCGCGCGCCGAGGACCAGCAGCCTGCGCTCTTCGTCGGGCTCGCGAATCACGTGCCCAATGCGCGTGAGACGAGCGACGTTCCGACGGTCGAATGGGGCGGCTACGAGCCGGGCCGGACGATCGCCGAACGTCTTACGTCGCTCGGGATAGACCGCGGCCGCGTCGGGCTCGTCGGCGTGGACGCAACGTGGAACATCGGGATGCCGTGGGTGCACTACCTGGCCTTGCGCGAGCTGCTGCCCGACGTCGAGCTCGTCGATGCGACAGCGGAGTACGCGGCGCTACGGCGGATCAAGTCGGACGAGGAGATCGAGCGGTTACGAGGTGCGGCCCAGCTTTCCGACCTCGCGATCCGCACGCTCCAGGAGGTGGCGAAGCCCGGTATCGCAGAGACGGAGCTCGTCGCGCTCGTCGAGGAGTCGTACCGCCGTCGCGGCGGGACGACGCGCATCACCTTTCTCCGCTCGATGCCCATGGACGCGCCGAACGGCTGTCTGCCGGCGCAGAATCCCTCCGACCGCCGGCTCGAGCGCGGCGACGTGATCATCACCGAGTTCAGTGCCTCGCTCTGGGGCTACTCCGGGCAGGTGCACCGCCCGGTGTTCGTCGGCGCCGAGCCGACCGAAGCCTGGCTGCGCATGTTCGACGTCGCGCGCGATGCGTACGAGCGCGTCACCGCCGGGATGACTCCCGGATCGACCGAGGGCGACGTGATCCGGAACGCGTCGGTGATCGGGGATGCGGGCTACGCGATCTACGACGACCTCATCCACGGCTACGGCACCGACTACGGCCCGCCGCTCGTCGACCGCTCCTGCGTCGCGCACTGGCGCGACGCGACTGAGCCACCGCCCGGTCGGGTGATCGAACGCGGGATGACGATCGTCGTCCAGCCGAACCCGATCACTCCCGACGAGCGGATGGGCCTCCAGCTCGGCGCGCTCACCGTGGTTGCCGACGACGGTGCGAAGTCCTTGCACGAGCTTCCCTTCGAGCCGCTGCTCGCAGTCGGATGAGCTCGGTTCTCGCTCCGGCCGTCCCGTGGGTCGGCCGCCCGCTCGCGCGCGCGGAGGACGAGCGCTTCGTCAAGGGCGAGGCGGTGTACGTCGGCGACATGAAGCTGCCGGAGATGCTGCACGCAGCATTCGTGCGCAGCATCTACGCGCACGGACGCATCGTCGGAATCGACACGGACGCTGCGCGCGCAATGCCCGGCGTGCACGCCGTGTTCACCGCCGCTGACGTGGAAGGGCTCGTCGATCCGTTCCCGATGGTGACGCGGGACGACATGGACGTCGTTCCCGTGATGCACCCCGTGCTCGCGTCCGACCGTGTTCGCTACGTCGGGCAGCCGGTCGCGCTCGTGATCGCCGACACAGCCGAGCTCGCCGCCGATGCAGCCGAGTACGTGATGCTCGACCTCGAAGAGCTGCCCCCGCTCCTCGAGTTGCGCGAGGCGGAGACGGCGCCGGCACTGCACGAGGAGGCTCCGGACAACGTGCTCTTGCGCTGGCGAGGCCGCAACGGCGACGTGGAGGGCGCATTCGCCGACGCGCACGCGGTCGTACGAGCCCGGGTGCTCGCACCGCGACTGATCGCAGCGCCCATCGAGGCCCGCGCGGTGCTCGCGTCGCACGATGTGGAAAGCGACGTGCTGACCCTCTGGCTCTCGGCTCAGGACCAGCACCGACAACTTTCTGGTCTGTCGAAGGTTCTGCGCCGCCCGCCCGAACGGCTGCGCATCGTCGTCCCCGAGGTCGGCGGCGCGTTCGGCAGCAAGGGCGTGCCGCAGGCGGAGACCGCGGCGCTCGCGCTCGCCGCGCTCTTCGTCGGCCGGCCGGTCAAATGGGCGGAGTCGCGGACGGAGAGCTCGCTCGCGGTCTATCAAGGGCGGGGCGCGGACGTCGACGCCGAGCTCGCGCTCGACGCCGAAGGGCGGATGCTCGCGTTGCGCGCGCGCTACCTCGGCGACCTGGGCGCGTACCTCTATGCGACGACGGCCGTCGCGCCGCAAACCGCCGGGATGCTGCTCACCGGGTGCTACGCGATCCCGGCCGCGGACGTCGAGGTGGTCGGCGTCTGCACCACGAAGGTGCCTACCGGTCCCTATCGCGGCGCAGGCCGGCCGGAGGCCGCGCTGGTGATCGAACGCCTCGTCGACCTCGCAGCTGCAGAGCTCGGCATCGATCCCATCGAGCTGCGCCGGCGCAACCTGCTCGCCCCTGACGCATTCCCGTACAAGACACCGCTCGGCTTCACCTACGACTCGGGGGACTACGAGGCAGCGCTCGATGCCGCGCTCGAGCTGGCCGACTACGGCTCGCTGCGTGAAGCGCAGCGGCGGGCGCGCGCGGAGGGTCGCCTGGCCGGAGTGGGCGTCGCCATGTACGTCGAGCGCGTCGGCCCGGGCTGGGAGACCGCCGCGGTGCGCGCCGAGGCCGACGGACGCTTCGTCGTGCGTACGGGCTCGTCCCCGCACGGGCAGGGACACGAGACGACGTTCGCCCAGATCGCCGCGGACGCCCTCGGAATCGATCCTGGGCACGTCCAGGTGCGCTGGGGCGACTCGTTCGAGATCCCCGAGGGGATGGGCACCTTCGCGAGTCGTTCCGTCACCGTGGGCGGCTCGGCATTGCTGCTCGCCTGCCGCGAGCTGCGGTTACGCCTCGATGCGGGCGAGCAGCCGCCGCTCGAGGAGAGCGCGCGCTTCGAGTTGCCCGGGCCTGTCTTCTCGTTCGGCTGCTACGTCGCGTCGGTCGAGATCGACGGCGAGACCGGCGAGGTCGAGATCCACCGCATCGTCGCCGTGGACGACTGCGGCCGCGTGATCAACCCGCTGCTCGCCGAGGGGCAGGTGGTGGGCGCCGCCGTGCAGGCAGTCGGCGAGTGCCTGCACGAGCAGGTCGGCTACGACGAGAACGGCCAGCCGCTTGCGATCAACCTCTACCAATACCACCTGCCGACGGCGCAGTCGGTTCCGCCGATCGTCGGCGCGCTGCGGGAGACGCCGTCGCCGTGGAATCCGCTCGGCGCGAAGGGCGTGGGGGAGGGCGGCTCGATCGGCACTCCGGCTGCCGTGGCGAACGCGGTGGCGGATGCTCTCGGGCCGCTCGGGATCCGGCACGTCGACCTGCCCTTCACCGCATCGCGCGTCTGGACGGCAATGCAGGAAGCGAAGAGCCTCAGTTGAGCCCGCGCACCGAGAGCGCGCACGGCCTCCGGCTCGTCGGCCATTCCGACCTCGGCGGCTGCGGCGACGGCATGCAGGTGCTTCGTCATGGCGACGCCCTCTACGTCGGCCACTTCGGGATCTCGGGCATGGGGACGTCGATCCTCGAAGTCGCCGATCCCACACGTCCTCGACTCGTCGATCAGTGGCCGTCGCCGCCCGGCTCGCACACGCACAAGGTGCAGGTCGCGGAAGACCTGCTGCTCGTGAACCAGGAGCAGTTCCGCGGCGGCGATCCGTTCACCGCCGGAATGCTCGTCTTCGACGTCAGCGATCCTCTCGAGCCCCGGCGGATCGGTCGCTTCGACTCCGGCGGCGCGGGCGTCCACCGGATCGTCTGGACGGGCGGCCGCTACGCGCATGCATCCGTCACGCCCGAGGGCTTCACCGACCGCATCTGGATCGTCATCGACATGCGCGACCCGGAGCGACCGGTCGAGGCCGCGCGCTACGTGCTGGACGAGCCGGAGCCGGAGGGAGCGCGCTACGCCGCGCATCACGCGCTCGTCGACGGCGACGTTGCGTACCTCGGCTACTGCGATGCAGGGATGGTCGTCCTCGACGTCGCAGACTTCTCGCGGCCACGCGAGGTCGCACGGCTCACGTGGAATGCCGGCGGCGAGACGCACACGTGCCTGCCGCTCCCGGGACGAAGCCTCGTCGTCGCGACGGACGAGCAGCTGGTGGACGGCCCCGGCGCGCCGGCCAGGCTCGTGCACGTGATCGACGTCGCCGATCCGTCTCGCCCCCGTGTCGTCGGCGCATGCCCCGAGCCCGAAGGCGATTTCCGCGACCGCCCGCTCCGCTTCGGGCCGCACAACCTGCACGAGAATCGTGAAGGCAGCTATCGCAGCGAACGCGTCGTCTTCGTGACGTACTTCAACGCCGGCGTACGGGTCTACGACCTCGAGGATCCGGAGCAGCCGGTCGAGGTGGCGCACTGGGTTCCCGCGAGCCCCGCCGGACAGGCCGCGCCACAGGTCAACGACATCTATGTCGAGGAATCCGGGCTCGTCTGGGCAACGGATCGAATCGGGGGCGGTCTCTACGCGCTGGAGCCCGATGCGGAGCTCGCATCGCTGATGCGCGAGGCGGCCGTCGCATAGCGGTGGCGGTCATGCGGTCACTTGTGGCGGCACGTTTCCGTCACGCTGCATACGATGTATGCAGCGTTCGGCCGGGTCGGCGGAACGGTTTTCACCCCTTGTCCTCGACGTGGAAGGAGCGGATCCGATGACAGCAATGGATGTGCGCGGTCGTGCGGATCTCTCCGCTCATGGCCTGAACTTGACGGGACGCGTGATCCACAACCCGACGACGTCGATGCTCTACGAACATGCAGTCCTGCGGGGCGACGGCCGCATCGGCGAGGGCGGCCCACTCGTCGTCGACACCGGCAAGCACACCGGCCGGTCGCCGAAGGACAAGTTCGTCGTCCGCGAGCCGAGCTCCGAGGACCGGATCTGGTGGGGCGGCAACAACGCGATCGACGAAGAGAACTTCGAGAAGCTACGTGACAAGGTCGTCTCGTATCTCGAGCAGCAGGAAGTCGTCTACGTCATCGATGCGTTCGGCGGCGCCGATCCCAAGCACCGGATCGCGGTGCGGGTCATCACGCATCGTCCGTATCACGCGCTCTTCGCAAAGACGCTCTTCATCGACCCGACGGAGGAGGAGCTCGCGGACTTCGCCCCGCAGGCGCTCGTGTTGCACGCGCCGGAGGTCGACGCCGATCCCGCAGAGGACGGGACCCGCACCGAGACGTTCGTTCTCCTACACCCGGCGCGAACCGAGCTCGTGATCGGCGGCACGTTCTATGCCGGCGAGATCAAGAAGTCGATCTTCACCGTGCTCAACGACAAGCTGCCGCTCGAAGGCGTCCTGCCCATGCACTGCTCGGCAAACGTCTCTCACGACGGCAGCAACGTCGCGATCTTCTTCGGGCTCTCCGGTACCGGCAAGACGACGCTCTCCGCCGATCCTTCGCGCCTACTTGTCGGCGACGACGAGCACGGCTGGGGCGACAACGGCGTCTTCAACTTCGAGGGCGGCTGCTACGCGAAGACGATCCGGCTCTCGCCTGACGCGGAGCCCGAGATCTGGAAGGCCTCCCACAGCTACGGGACGATCCTCGAGAACGTCGCAATCGACGAGCGCGGCGTGCTCGATCTCGACGACGCGTCGAAGACGGAGAACACACGCGCCGCCTACAAGCTGGACGTGATCGCGAACGCGCTGCCGTCGAAGATGGCCGGTCACCCGCAGAATGTGATCTTCCTCACAGCAGACGCATTCGGCATCCTGCCGCCGATCGCGAGGCTCACCCGCGACCAGGCGCTCTTCTACTTCCTCTCGGGCTTCACCGCCAAGCTCGCCGGCACCGAGATCGGCGTCACCGAGCCGGAGCCGACCTTCTCCACGTGCTTCGGCGCCCCCTTCTTGCCGCAGGCTCCGACCGTCTACTCGCGGATGCTCGGAGAGAAGCTCGACGAGCACGGCTCAACCGTCTGGCTCGTGAACACGGGCTGGACCGGCGGCCCATTCGGCGAGGGTGAGCGGATGCCGATTGCGGCGACCCGCGCACTGCTCGAGGCTGCGCTGTCGGGCGGGCTCACCGACGTCGAGTATCGGACCGACGCGCTGTTCGGGTTCGACGTGCCCGTCGCCGTCCGCGGAGTGGACGCGAAGCTGCTCGACCCGCGGTCGACCTGGGCCGATCCGGAGGCGTACGACGCGAAGGCGCGCGAGTTGGCCCTCCTCTTCCGGGAGAACTTCGACACGAAGTTCGCCGCCGACGCCAGCGCCGCCGTCGCCGCCGCCGGGCCGCGGGTCTGACGCAGCCTCCCGGGCGCTTGAGGTAGCGTCCTCTAGCGGTGATCGCGGAGCACGATGTCCTCGTAGTTGGTGCCGGCTGTGCCGGCATGCGCGCCGCAATCGCGGCGCACGACGCCGGTGCCGACGTCGTGATGATCTCGAAGCTGCACCCGACCCGATCGCACTCCGGTGCGGCGGAGGGCGGGATCAACGCGGCCCTCGGCAACGCCGCCGAGGACAGCCCCGAGACGCACGCGTTCGACACCGTCAAGGGCTCCGACTACCTCGGCGACCAGGATTCGATCGAGATCTTCACGCGTGAGGCGCCGGGCGACATCTACCAGCTCGAGAACTGGGGCGCGTTCTTCTCGCGCGCCGACGACGGCAGGCTCGCGCAGCGCCCATTCGGCGCCGCCGGCTCCCCCCGCACGGTGTACGCGGCCGACATCACCGGTCACGTGCTCATCCAGGTGCTGTACGAGCAGGTGTGCAAGCGCGACATCAAAGTGTACGAGGAGTTCTTCGCATGGCAGCTCGTCGTCAACGACGGCCGCTGCCAGGGCGTCGTCTGCTGGGACCTGCTCAACGGCGGGCTCAAGACCGTCGGCGGCAAGGCGGTCATCCTCGCGACCGGCGGCGCCGGGCGGCAGTACCGGGCGACGACGAACGCCTACGCGTGCACGGGTGACGGCACCGCGATGGCGCTGCGCGCCGGGCTGCCGCTGAAGGACATGGAGTTCATGCAGTTCCATCCGACGACCTTGTTCCCGTCGGGGATCCTCCTCACGGAAGGCTGCCGCGGCGAGGGCGCGTTCCTGATCAACAAGGACGGCGAGCGCTTCATGAAGAAGTATGCGCCGAACGCGCTCGAGCTCGCGTCACGCGACGTCGTGTCGCGGTCGGAGCAGACGGAGATCGACGAGGGGCGCGGCCTCAACGGCTCGGTCATGCTCGACATGCGCCATCTCGGTGCGGAGCGGATCATCGAGCGGCTGCCCGGCTCCCGTGAGCTATCGATGACCTTCGCGGGCGTCGACCCGATCTATGAACCCGTCCCCGTCCGGCCCGGCGCCCACTACCACATGGGCGGCATCGAGACCGACAGCGACGGCGCGACCGAGCTCACCGGTCTCTACGCCGCAGGCGAGTGCGCGTGCGTCTCGGTGCACGGCGCGAACCGCCTCGGCGGCAACTCGCTCATGGAGACGATCACGTTCGGACGGCGCTCGGGCACCGCGGCCGCAGAGTGGTCGCTCTCGCACACGACGGTCGACGTTCCGGAGTCGGTGGAGCGTGACGCCGAGCGGCAGATCGCGGCGCTGCTCGAGCGCGAGAGCGGCGAGCGCCCGTGGAAGATCCGCAACGAGCTCGGCGAGTCGATGCTCGAGAACTTCGGCGTCTTCCGCCGCGAGGAGAAGATGGTGCGGCAGGAGGAGCTGATCCAGCAGCTGCGCGAGCGCTACAAGAGCGTGCACGTCGAGGACAAGGGCAACGTCTTCAACAGCGACCTGACCCAGGCGATCGAGCTCGGCAACATGCTCGACACCGCGTGGTGCATGGTGCAGGCGGGAATCGCGCGCAAGGAGAGCCGCGGCGCGCACGCGCGGCCGTACGACTATCCGACGCGCGACGACGCGACCTTCCTCAAGCATTCGATCAGCCGCTGGGCAGACGGCAGGCCCGAGCTCTCCTACAAGGACGTCCGCATGGGCAAGTGGGAGCCGGAGGAGCGGAAATACTGATGCGCGTACCCTTCGACGGAAGCATCTCCATCATTCCTGGACTGGGAGGCTGAGCGAGTGCAGGTTGCCCTCAAGATCTGGCGGTACGACTCTTCCACCGGCAATCGTGCGCTGAAGGAGTACGAGATCGACGCGCCGGAGGAGGCGACGCTCCTCGACTGCCTCGACATCGTCAAGGACAAGGTCGACGGCACGCTCGCATACCGCAAGAGCTGCCGGATGATGATCTGCGGCTCGTGCGGCATGCGCATGAACGGCGCGGCCGTGCTCGCGTGCAAGGTGCG
>JAOPYX010000007.1 GCA_025964535.1 Actinomycetes bacterium
AAGCTCAAGGCACAGGCCCTCGCCGACGCGGCGGGGGTCAGCCTCGGCGCCGTCCAGTCGATCACCGAAGGCGGATCGCCCACGCCGATCCCGATGACGGACAAGATGGCGTCGGCCGCGGGCACACCGGTCGAGGCGGGCACGCAGCAGATTCAGGCGAGCGCGACCGTCACGTACGCGGCGTCGTAGAGGTTCGAGGTGGGACCAGGCGTGCGTGCGGGGATGGGCCAGACCAAGCGATTCGTTCGGATCCGGCGCAGGGCATAGTGGTTCTACGTTCAAGCCGGATCCGGGCGAAGCGCGACGCGTCTGGCACACCATCCGTGCGTGCGGCTGGTTCACCTCGGGCCTCTAACGCGACCCTGCTCCAGCGGGAGACCGCGCGCCGACCAGTCGCTCCAACTGCCCGGATAGAGCCTTCCTTCGCGCCCGCGGAGGAAGGCTCGGTGCAGCACGACGCATCCGGTGACGCCCGAGCCGCAGTAGGCGACGAGATCGCCCTCCGGCAGCTCGGGCAGCGGCTCCGCCCAGGGCGCGTTGCGGGCGCCGGGGATCCGGCCGGGCGTCGTGTCCGTCGGGTTCGGCTCGCCGCGCCAGCGGTTGGCAGGGCGCGCGTCCACGAGGACGAGCGTCGGGTCGCCGAGCCGGCCGAGTAGATCGTCCCGCGAGACGGTGTCGTCGGCCCGCAGCCGCGGCACGAACTCGCCCGGCTCGATCTCCTCCGGGCCCGAGCGCAGCACGCCGCCCCACGCGTCGAGCCCGCCGGCGAGCACCGCGCAGTCGTCGTGGCCGAAGTGGCGGAGCAACCACCAGAGGCGCTCGGCGCCGCCGAGCGACCCGTAGGCGACCACCGTGACCCCGGCACCGATCCCCACTCGGGAGGCCGCCGCGGCGAAGCGCTCGGGCGACGGCAGCGGATGGCGCCCCTCGCCCGTCACCGACAGATCGGAGAGATCCTCGTCCACGTCGAGGAACGATGCGCCGGGGACGTGCCCCGCGAGGTAGAGCTCGCGGCCGTGCTCGGGCGAGCCGAGCTCCCAGCGGCAATCGACGAATTGGTAGCGCATGTCCCGACCCTAACGGCGGGGATCTGCGGCGGCTACCGCCTGCGAGACGGCGTCAGCCGCAGCGGAATCGGCCTGCCGCAGCGCAGACACTCGGTCTGCGCTGCCCCCTTCCGCGTTGCGCGCTCGACCGGCACCGGGTTCGCGCAGGTGCAGGTGACGCTCGCGTCGTCCGCGGCCTCAGGCACCGACCTCGGCCTCCGAGAGCGCCTTCCCGGTGCGGTTGTGGATGACGCTTGCGACCGGTGTCGTCCACACGAGGCCGTCACCGGACTCATTGCCACTGACGGCGGCCGCCTGTGCAGCGGCGGAGACCGCAGCGGCCTTCGCGTCCGCGACGATGAAGATGAGCAGCGCCTTCGGGAGGAAGCGCGACTCGAATACGCGGCCGCGGTACTCGTGCGTCACGCCGCGCTGCTTGCCGTGGCCGACCGCCTCGATCACGGTCACTCCGACATGACCCGTTTCTTCCTCGACGGCGTCGATGACGGTCTCGACCCGCTCGCGGATCACCACAACTTCCACCTTGGTCATGCGTTCGTCTCCGATCGTCGTTCGAGCAGGACAACGTCACGCCAGACGCCGTGCAGGCGGCCAAGCCGCTCGCGCACGCCGACGACGCGGAAGCCGAGAGCCGTGTGCAACGCGATGCTCGCCTCGTTCTCGGGGAACACGCCCGCCTGCAGCGTCCAGATTCCGCCTGCCTCGCTCGAGGCGATCAGCGCGGAGAGGAGCTGCCGGCCGAACCCGAGCCCGCGTACGCGCTCGGTCACATAGATGCTGTGCTCCGCAACGCCGCCGTAGCAGCAGCGGTCGGAGACGGCCGAGAGCGCGGCCCAGCCGACGGCGTCGCCGTCGAGCGTGACCACGAGGCGGTGCTCGGCCAGGTGAGCGGCATCCCACGCCTCCCACGACGGAACCTCCGTCTCGAAGGTGGCGTTGCCGGTGAGCATGCCCTCCTCGTAGATCCGGGCGACCTCCGGCCAGTCCAGTGGCCGAAGGTCCCGGATCTTCATGCGCGTCAGTGTCGTCAACGCGCGCGACTCAGGCGTCGAGGTAGAGGGCGAAAAGGGTGAGCGGGTCATTGTCGATCTGCGCCATCTCGCTCCTCCTCCGGTTGGACCACGATTGGTGTTGGACGCGAATAAAAAAGGGCCCCACGGCTTCCGAAGAAGTCGTGAGGCCCCACTGCCTCGGACGCTGCCGACACCGGCGAACATCCTGCGCGCACCTTAACGCGGTGCGACGGCGGATCGCAACTCAAGTCGACCGTTTTAGGCCGCGACTTCCTCCCGCACGCGCTCGGGGGCCTTGGCGGCGTCTGTCGGAACCGTCGCAATCGTCTGCAGGATGCGGCCCGCGATCTGGTACGGGTCGCCCAGCGAGTTCGGGCGGCGGTCTTCGAGGTAGCCCTTGTGGCCGTTGTTCACGAAGCTGTGCGGTACGCGGACGGAGGCACCGCGGTCGGCGACCCCGTAGTTGAACTTGTCGATCGACTGCGTCTCGTGGAGCCCGGTAAGGCGCATGTGGTTGTCGGGGCCATACACGGCGATGTGGTCGTGCTTGTAGTCGTCGAACGCCGCCATGAGCGCCTCGAAGTACTCCACGCCGCCGACCTCGCGGAGGTGCTGCGTCGAGAAGTTCGTGTGCATGCCCGAGCCATTCCAGTCGTACTCCATGCCGAGCGGCTTGGGATGGAAGTTCACGTCGACGCGATACTTCTCGCAGAGCCGCAGGAGCAGGTAGCGAGCGACCCACACCTCGTCCGCGGCCCGCTTCGAGCCCTTGCCGAAGATCTGGAACTCCCACTGGCCCTTCGCCACCTCGGCGTTGACGCCCTCGAGCTCGATGCCCGCCTCGAGGCAGAGGTCGATGTGGGTGTCGACGATCTCGCGCGCGACGTCGCCGACGTTCTTGTAGCCGACGCCGGTGTAGTACTCGCCCTGCGGCGGCGGGAATCCTTCGCGCGGGAAGCCGAGCGGGACGCCGTCCTGGTAGAGGAAGTACTCCTGCTCGAAGCCGAACCACGTGCCGGGATCGTCCGGAATGGTCGCGCGGCTGTTGCTCGGATGCGGCGTCCCGTCGGGCAAGAGCACCTCGCACATGACGAGCACGCCGTTCGTGCGGGCAGGGTCGGGGAACAGGGCGGCCGGCTTCAGCACACAGTCCGAGCTCGAGCCCTCCGCCTGGCGCGTCGAGCTGCCGTCGAAGCCCCAGTCGGGAAGCTGCTCGAGGGCGGGGAAGCCGGCGAACTCCACGACCTTCGTCTTGCTGCGGAGGTTCGGGACCGGCTCGTAGCCGTCGAGCCAGATGTATTCGAGCTTGTACTTGGTCAGCTGACTCATCCTCGTCTCTCCTCGCTTCGGAAAAAAGCACAAAAAAAGGCCCAAGAACTCCAAAGGAGTCCTCAGGCCTCATCGCCTCGGGGCCGCCTGCGTAGGCCGCGCCCTGCCGACGTTATAGCGACGATTCCGAGGCGGCGTCAAGCCCGAACCGGTCAAGTACGAGCCCGCCGACGCGAGGAAGGGCGTCGTCAGCGAGCGTACAACGCCGCGATCTCGCGTCCCGTCTCCGCGACGCGCGCCCGCAGCTCGGGCGGCGCCAGCACCTCGACGTCCGTCCCGAAGCGCAACAGCTCCCGGTAGGCCGCATCGAGGTTCTCGAAGGCGAGGACGGCGCTGCCGTCGTCCTGGATGCGCGGCTCGCCGGGCAAGAATCGACGCACCTCCTCCGAGACGCCGACCGTCACCGCCACCCGGGCGCGGCTCTGCTCGAACTCGCGCGACCACTCCTCCCAGAACTCCGTGAGCTCGAATCCGTGCGGCCGCTCGAACACGTCGTCCAACGCCCGCACGGAGGCGACGCGGGAGACGCGGTACACGCGCATCCCGGCGCTGCGGCGCGCGATCAGGTACCACGCGCCGCCCTTGAGGACGAGCCCCAGCGGGTCGACGGTGCGCTGCACGACCCGGCGGCCCTCGCGGTAGCGGAGCCTGATGCGACAGCCGCTCCAGACGGCGGACGAGAGCGCAGGGAGGTGAGGCACGCGGTCCTCGGCCCGGAACCAGCCCCGCGTGTCGAGGTGGAAGAGCCGCGAGGCCCGGGTCGCCCGCTCCTGCAGCTCGCTCGGAAGGGCGGCCAGGAGCTTGAGCCGGGCCGCCGCGAGCTCGCCGCCGAGGCCGAGCTCCGCCGCCGGGCCGGTCATCCCGGCGGCAAAGAGCGCCTCCGCCTCGTCCGCCGTCAGACCGGTGAGCCTCGTGCGGTACCCGCCCGCGAGCCGGTAGCCGCCGGTCGGGCCGCGCAAGGCCTCGACCGGCACGCCCGCAGCGGCGAGGGACTCCATGTCGCGGTGCACCGTCCGCACCGAGATCTCGAGCGTCCCCGCAAGCTCCGCAGCGGTCAGCTGGCCCCGGGTCTGGAGGAGCAGCAGCAGCGAGACGAGCCTCGTCGCACGCATTTCCTAAACATGACAGAAGATGGCCCCTTTGTCTGCAAGAGTCTCGGCATGAGACGTCGCGGAACGGGAGGGCTGATGAACGAGGAAGAGGAACCGCGCGGAACCGTGGTGGAGTTGCTCCTGCGCGAGCCGGAGATCGTGGCGTGGCTCGAGGATCACCGGCCGGAGCCGGAGGAGGCGCCGGACGACGACGACCCGCCGCAGGCCGCATGAGCCGGCCGAACGTCTTCGCCGACGGCCCCTGGGACAGGGAGTCGCAGCAGATGAAGATCCGCAGCCAGCTCGTCGGCAAGGCGGCGGGGGCGAAGGAGCTCGGCGCCTCGGTGCACGAGCTCCGTCCCGGCTCGCCCGGCTTCAACCTGCACGCGCACTACGGCATGGAGGAGCTCTTCGTCGTGCTCTCGGGCACGCCGACGCTCCGGACCGCCGACGCCGAGGAAGCGCTTGCGCCCGGTGACGTCGTCTCGTGCCCCCGCGGCATCGAGGGACTGCACACCTTCACGAACCCGACCGAGGAGCTCGCACGCGTGCTCGCGATCTCGACGTTGCCGGTGCCGGAGGTCGTGCTCTACCCCGAGCTCGGGAAGTTCGGCGTCGCGACGCGCGACCCGCTCACTCCCGTCGCGGAGGGAGAGCATCCAGGCATCGTCGGCCTGTTCGATCTCCCGGACGCCAAATGATTTGACGTTGTTCGGTTCTGCACGTATCGTCTTCGCGTCATGTTGCTCCAGTACACGATGAACAGGAAGGCGCGCACTCCGGGCGGCCGTTAGGTCCGCCCGCCGCCACGCGCGCGCTTTCCCCCGTTCTCTGTACCTCTTCGTTTCACAAGGAGCCTCATGTCATCTGGTGCCGTATCCACATCTGTAAGCACGTCCGTCCCTAGCGACGTCCTCGCCGTCGAGGTCACCGACCTCCGCAAGGAGTTCCGGCGCCGCGACCGCCGCGCGGGACGCTTCGTGCGCAGGCGCATGCCTGCACTGAACGGCGTCAGCTTCACGATGAAGCGGGGCGAGTGCGTCGCGATCCTGGGCCAGAACGGCTCGGGCAAGTCGACCCTGGTCCGGCTGCTCTCGACACTGCTGATCCACGACGGCGGCGAAGCCCGCATCTTCGGGCACGACGCGTTCCACGAGACGCGGGCGGTGCAGAGGCTCGTGAACCGCGTCTCTGTCGAAGCGAGCTTCTTCAAGAAGATGTCCGCGGCCGAGAATCTCTCGTACGCGGCTCGCTTCTACGGCCTCGGGCCGGCGCAGACGCGCGACAAGATCCCGGAGATCCTCGGTCGCGTCGGCTTCCCTGCCGACCGCCGCGGCGAATCGATGGAGAACCTGTCGCGCGGCATGCAGCAGAAGGTCGCGCTGGCGCGGGCGCTGCTGACGTCGCCCGTGCTGCTGCTCCTCGACGAGCCGACGACGGGGCTCGATCCGCGCTCGAAGCTCGAGGTGCAGGAGTTCATCAAGGAGGTGCGCATCGAGCACGACGCCACGATCCTGCTGTGCACGCACGACATGCTCGAGGCCGAGAGCCTTGCCGACCGTGTCGGCTTGCTCGACCGCGGCGAGCTCCTCTTCCTCGAGCCGGTCGACGCGGTGAAGAAGCGCTACGGCGTCGACACGCTCGAGCAGGCGTTCTTCGCAGCGACCGGGCGCGAGTTCGAGGCAGAGGCGGACGAAGACGACGAGATCAGGGAGGTGTTCGGATGACCGCCATCGCAGCGACGTTGCGCAGCGAGCTCATCGGTCTCGGCGGGATCGTCGAGCGCAACGTCTACCTCACGAAGCGGTATTTCCTGTGGGATCTCGCGTTCATGGTGTGGACGATCGCGAACACGCTCACGATCGTGTTCATCGCGCGTGCGGTGCACCTTCCGCAAGCACAGGAGAACATCCTGGCGACGGAGCTGCTCGTCGGTGCGGTCATCTGGGCGTTCCTCGGGATCATCTTCGAGTTCCTCACGGAGACGGTCGCCTGGGAGCGCTGGGAGGGAACGATCGAGTACACGTTCATGGCCCCGCTGTCGCGGTCGATGCATCTCGGCGGCATGGGCGTGTTCGCCGTGCTCTACGGACTGATCCGAGCGACGATCCTGTTCTTCGTCGTCGCGGCGTTCATCGGCATCCACATGCCCGACGCGAACTTCGGGGCTGCGCTCGCGCTGCTGGGCATCGCGTCGTTCTCGTTCATCGGCATCGGGATGATGACGTCCGTGCTGCCGCTGATCTCGCCGGAGAAGGGCGCGCAGCTCGGCTTCGTCATGCAAGGGATGATGCTCGTCGTCTCCGGCGTGTACTACCCGGTGTCGGTGATGCCGCACTGGATGCAGGCGATCGCCAAGGTCTCGCCCGCGACCTACGCGCTGCGCGGCGACCGTGCGTCGATCGTCCGTGGTGCAGGGCTCGCGTGGGCCGACGTGTGGCCGCTCCTGATCATCGCGGTCGTCGCGATACCGCTCGGTCTCGCGATCTTCAAGCGCGGAGAGCGGTATGCGAAGAAGCACGGCAAGCTGAAGCGAAGCGGCTAACCGCCCGCGCCGGGCCGGTGCTCACCGGCCCGGCGCAGGTGTGGAGAAGGCTTGTCATACTCGGCGCCGCGTGGGCGGAACCGCTCAGCCAGTTCGTGTGTTGCTCGTCGACGACGAGCCCATGTTCCTCGAAGCCCTGAAGGCGCTTCTCGAAGCCGACGACCGGGTGGACGTCGTCGCGGTCGCACACAACGGAGCCGATGCCGTGGAGATGGCGGAGGCGGTACGGCCGGACGTCGCGCTCATCGACCTCGCCCT
>JAOPYX010000030.1 GCA_025964535.1 Actinomycetes bacterium
CCCATCGTCAGGCAACCGCCGTGCGCTGCGGCGAGCAACTCCTCGGGGCTCGTCTTCCCCTCCGGCTGCCCGATTCGCGTCGGCAGCGAGTAGCCGAGCTGCGAGAACGCGCCGCTGCCGGCGCTCATCGCTCCCGCGCCGCGCGCAAGGTTCCCCTCCCACGCGATCTCGGCGGTGCGCTCGATTCTCGGCATCTGATCAATCCTCCTGGGGTGCGGCGGCGGGCGTGCCGTCCGGGTAATAGGCCTCGGCGGGGGATCCCGCGGGGCGGAACACGCCGAGCACCTGCATCACGCCGGGGCCCGCATTCTCGAGGCAGTGCACGAGCCGTGCCGGCAGGTGCACGCACGAGCCCGGGCTCAGCGGCGCCGACTCGCCGCCGATGTGCAGGGCGCCTTCGCCCTCGAGCACGTAGACGACCTCGTCGTAGGTGTGGAAGTGCTCCGGCGCGCGTCCGACCGGGATGTAGCCGACGAACTGCGTGACCGAGCCGCATCCGATCTCCGGCGTCGCGAGCAGCCGGAACTGGCGGCCCGACGTCGCGCCTTGCGTCTGCTCGGCGGCGAGGTCGACGACGGCATGCGTCGCGCCGTTGGCCGGCAACGGCTCTTCGACGAGCACGGACAGGAGCTCGAGCTCGTCCGCCTCGTCGGCATGCCAGGCGGTCCCGCGTGCGAGAAACGCGGCCGTACCGGGTGCAAGCTGCCGCCGTTCGCCGGCGATCGTCACGGCTCCGCTTCCCGAGAGGACGTACAGCACCTCGTCTCTCTGCGGGTCGGAGCGGTCGCTCGACGCGCCGTCGAAACGCAGGACGCGCTGCTCGAAGACGCCGCAACCGTTCGTGCCGTCGAAGAGCCGCCGCGTCTCGACATTCGCATCGCTCGAGCGCTCGGGAGCGCCATCGCGCACGTGCATGCAGTAGTCCATCGCGCTTTATGTCTAGCACGGGGGTACGCTTGGCCGGTGGCGGCACTCGACCTCGTCAAGCGCTCGTACGACGCGTTCGCGCTCGGCGACATGGACGGCGTCGTGGGCGAGATGCATCCCGAGATCGAGTGGCACCAGGCGCAGGGCCTGCCGCACGGCGGCATCTATCGCGGCCTTGCAGAGGTTCGCCGCAACGTCTTCGATCCGCTCGACGAGCAGTGGTGGGACGAGTTCTCGGCGGTGCCGGACGAGTTCATCGACGCAGGCGAGCACGTCGTCGTTCTCGGCCGCTACCGCGGCGTCGCGAAGGGCACGGGAAACGTGCTCGACGTGCCGTTCGTCCACGTCTGGACGGTTCGAGGCGACAAGGCGATCCGGTTCCGGCAGTTCCTCGACACCGCCGGCTGGGTCGACGCGCTGAAAGTTTGATCAGATCAGCGCCGCATCGAACATTTGATCAGATCATTGACACCCCGGTAATCGGGGTGTGAGACTCCGCCGGTGGCACCACCACGATGCGCGCTCGGGGTGGGACTAACGAGGGACCCGGCGCGGAGTCTTACCGTACGAATCCCCAAACTCGAGATTCCCAGCCAAGGAGGACACATGAAGAAGGGCGTTGCCCTGCTTCTCGTAACACTCGCCACGGCACTCGTGGCGGCAAGCGCGCAAGGCGGCCGCCAGGCTGCTGCCGCGTCGAGCGCAGTCAGCTGCAAGAGCACGCTGAAGATCGGCTTCGTCACGCCGCTGACCGGCGGTGCGAGCTTCCTCGGCACCGAGCAGATGACGTGGGCGCAGTATGCGGTCAAGACGCTCGCCAAGCCGCTCGGCCTCAAGGTCGTCATCGTCCCGGGCGACACGCCCGTCGAGCAGGGGCCTGCCCCGGCACAGGCGCTGGCGCAGAAGTTCGTGGCCGACAAGAGCGTGGTCGCGATCCTCGGCCCGTCGACCTCGGGCGCGGTTGCGGCCTCGAGCCAGACGTACTTCCAGGCCGGCATGGCCCATGTCTCGCCGTCCGCGACGCGGACGTCGCTGACGCAGGGCTCGCCTCGTGAGGCGACTGCGGCGTTCCTCCGCGTGGTTCCCGGCGACTACATCCAGGGTCCGACGGACGCGAACTACATGATCAAGACGCTGAAGGTGAAGAAGGTCGTGCTCCTCGACTTCCAGGAGCCGTATTCGGTCGGCCTTTCCGATTCGACCGAAGCGGCCCTCAAGAAGGCGGGCGTGACCACGATCCGGCTGTCGGCCCCGAACACGACGACCGACTACTCGGCCTACGTGACGAAGGTGCCGAGCGACGCCGACATCGTGTTCTTCCCGACGCAGAAGCCGCCGGACGCGCAGACGTTCGCGCAGCAGCTGCTCGAGCAGGGCAAGAAGGCCAAGGTGTTCGGTGGAGACGGCTCGAACGACTCGTCGGCGTTCAAGGCGCCCGGCTCGTACGTGTCCAACTTCGCTCCGGACATCACCGGCATCGCAGCCGACAAGGCGATCATCGCCGGCTGGAAGAAGGACAACCCCGGCAAGACCGTCGGCTCGTTCGGGCCGCCGAGCTACGGGGCCACGCAGGTGCTCCTGAACGCCATCAAGCTCGCCTGTGTCGCCGACCACGGCGTCCTGAAGAGCAAGCGTGACGTCCTGAAGAAGGTCAAGCAGGTCACGATCAAGAACTGGATCCTGGGTGGGAGCTTCAAGTTCTCGTCGCGGTCGAACGACCCGTCGAACGCGAAGTTCTACATCTTCCAGATTCAGCCGAACGGCTCGTACAAGCTCGTCGGCTAGAACTGCAGGGAATGACGTGGGCGGCTCGGCTTCGGCCGGGCCGCCCATCCATTTGCGGCAATTAGTCTCCCCCTCGGCGTGGACACCTTCATTC
>JAOPYX010000037.1 GCA_025964535.1 Actinomycetes bacterium
GCTGCAGACGACGACGCTGCTCGACGCGATCGAGGAGCACCAGTTCGACGCCGCGATGGGTGGCGCGCGCCGCGACGAGGAGCGCGCCCGCGCGAAGGAGCGCATCTTCAGCTTCCGCGACGACTTCGGCCAGTGGAACCCGCGCGCGCAGCGTCCCGAGCTCTGGGATCTCTACAACGCGCGAGTACGGAAGGGCGAGCACGTGCGCGCGTTCCCGATCTCCAACTGGACGGAGCTCGACGTGTGGCAGTACGTCGCGCGCGAGCAGCTCGAGCTGCCGTCGATCTACTTCGCGCACGAGCGCGAGGTCTTCAAGCGCGACGGCATGCTCTACGCCGTCTCCGAGCACGTCGAGCGCTTTCCCGACGAGGAGCCGTTCAAGGCGACCGTGCGCTTCCGCACCGTCGGCGACATGACGTGCACCGGCGGCGTGATGTCCGAGGCGGCGAAGCTCGAGGACGTCGTCGCCGAGATCACCGCCACCCGCATCACCGAGCGCGGCGAAACGCGCGCCGACGACCGCGTCAGCGAAGCAGCGATGGAGGACCGCAAGCGTGTCGGCTACTTCTAACGCGACCGACCTGCTGCGGCTCGTCACGGCGGGCTCCGTCGACGACGGCAAGTCGACCCTCATCGGGCGGCTCCTCTACGACTCGAAGCAGATCATGGTCGACCAGATGGAGCACATCGAAGACGCCTCGCGCCGGCGTGGGCACGACTACGTCGACCTCGCGCTCCTCACCGACGGGCTTCGCGCAGAGCGCGAGCAGGGCATCACCATCGACGTCGCCTATCGCTCCTTCGTCACGCCACGCCGCCGCTTCCAGCTCGCGGACGCACCGGGACACGTGCAGTACACGCGCAACATGGTCACAGGCGCGTCGACCGCAGACGTCGCCGTGATCCTGCTCGACGCGCGTCAGGGAGTCGTCGAGCAGACGCGCCGCCATGCGTACATCGCGTCGATCCTCGAGATCCCGCATGTCGTCTTTGCCGTGAACAAGATGGACCTCGTCGACTTCTCGCAGGACCGCTTCGACGAGATCGTCACGCAGCTCGAAGAGCTCAACGCCCAGCTCGGCACGCACGATCCGAAGGCGATCCCGATGTCGGCGCTCCGCGGCGACAACGTCGTCGAGGGCTGCGCGGAGTCGATGCCGTGGTGGGACGCGCCGCCGCTGCTCGAGTTCCTCGAGCAGATCCAGATCGCGACCGACCGCAATCTCGAAGACCGCCGCTTTCCCGTGCAATGGGTGATCCGCCCGATGTCGGACGACCACCACGACTACCGAGGCTACGCAGGCCGAGTCGCGAGCGGGATCTGGCAGGCGGGTGACGAGGTCGTCGTGCTGCCGTCCGGGCTGCGCACGCGCGTCGAGGCGGTCGAGAACGCCGAGGGCACGCTCGAGGCCGCTGTGCCGCCGATGTCGATCACGATGCGGCTTGCAGACGACGTGGACGTCTCTCGCGGCAACATGCTCGCCGATCCGGCGCGGCCGCCGATGGTCGCCCGCGAGGTCGAGGCGCGCGTCTGCTGGATGAGCGAGCGCCCGCTGGAGACGCGCGCGAAGATCGGCGTCAAGCACACGACGCGTACCGTCCGCGCCCTCGTCGAGGACCTCGTCTCCGTCGTCGACATCCACACGCTCGACGACGTCGCGAGCCCAGCGAAGCTCGACCTGAACGACATTGGCATCGTCCGGCTGCGTCTCTCGGAGCCGCTCTGCGTCGACCCGTACGCCGAGAACCGCGAGACCGGCGCCTTCATCCTCATCGACGAGGCGACGAACGACACGGTCGGCGCCGGGATGATCGTCACCGCCACTCCTTAACTCATGACCTGGCAGTTCACGCTCACGGGCCTGCTGATCGGCTCGATCGTCGGCTTGACCGGAATGGGCGGCGGCTCGCTGATGACGCCGATTCTCGTCATCCTGTTCGGCTTCAAGCCGACGTACGCCGTCGGCACCGACATCCTGCACGGCGCGATCTTCAAGTCATTCGGCGCGATCCGCCACCGTCGCCTCGGCACGGTGCACGCGCGGCTGACGCTCTGGATGTTCCTCGGCTCCGGGCCGCTCTCGCTCGCCGGCGTCGGCGTTGCGGCGCTGATCAAGCATCACTACGGCGAGACCGCCCAGAGCATCGAGAGCTACGCCGTCGGGGGTGCGCTGGTCGCGGGCGGGATCGGCTTCCTCGCGAAGTCGTTCATCAAGCGCGGCGTGCAGCCGAGCGACCGGCCGTTCATCCTCTCGCGTCGCGACAAGATCCTCGCGGTGATCATCGGCGGCGTCTTCGGCTTCGTCGTCGGGCTGACGTCGGTCGGCAGCGGCACGTTCTTCGGGCTCGTGATGGTGCTCGTCTATCCGTTGACGATGTCGAAGATCGTCGGCACGGACATCTTCCACGCGGCGGCCTTGCTCTGGGTCGCGGGAATCGGGCATCTCGTGAGCGGCAACGTCGACCTCCACGCGACCGTGTGGCTGCTCACGGGATCGATCCCGGGCGTGTTGATCTCCAGCCGCTTCACCGTGCGTCTTCCCGATGTCGTCCTGCGCATCTCACTGGGCACGATCCTCGTGCTCAGCGGCCTCAAGCTGCTGAATGTGCCGCAGGCGCAGTGGATCCTGCTTGGCGGCCTGATCGCGCTCGGCCTCGGGCTCACGGGCTACGGCGTGCGCGCCTGGCTCGCGCGACCGCGCGGTGTAGCCTCGCGGGCGTGACGCCGCTCGATCCCTTCCGCGACGGCATCTGGCTCAAGCGGGAGGACGAGCACCAGCTCGGCGCGTTCAAGTGGCGCGGCGCGCTCGCGACGCTCGAGGCGCGGACGCCTGACGTTGTCGTCACCGCGTCGACGGGCAATCACGGCGCCGCGACGGCGTGGGCGGCCCGGCGCGCCGGCGCTCGCGCGATCGTCTTCGTGCCCGAGGAAGCAAGCGCTGCGAAGATCGCCCTGATCGAGGCACAAGGCGCCGAGCTCCGGCGCGCCGGAGTCGACATGGACGAGGCGAAGGCGGCCGCGAAGGAGCTCGCGGACCGCGAGGGCTGGTTCTTCTTCGAGGACGGCGCGGAGCCGGCGCAGTTCGACGGCTACGCCGCGATCGGCGACGAGCTGCTCGACCAGCTCACGGAGCCGCCGGGCTCGGTGGTCGTCCCCGTCGGGAACGGCGCGCTGGCGATCGGCGTGTTCCGTGCGATCGCCGCCCGCGCGCCCTCGACGGAGCGGGTCGCGGTCTCGGCTGCCGGCGCGCCCGCCATGCTCGAGAGCTGGCTCGCCGGTCGCCCGACCGACTCCAGTCGCTCCATGACCTTCGCGGACGGTCTGGCCGTTCGCGTGGCGATTCCGCTCGCCGTGGCGGAGCTGAACCCGCTCGTTCAGCGGTTCGAGCTCGTCACGGAGCGGGAGCTGGCCCGCGCGGTCGGGGCCTATGCCGAGGTGGGGATCCGTGCCGAAGGCGCTGCGGCGGCGCCGCTTGCAGTGGCGTTGCGAGAGACCCTCCCGCGGCCGGTCGTGCTCATCGTCACAGGGCGGAACATCGACGATGGGCTCTGGCGGCGCGCCGTCGAGACGCCGGACTCATTCGCTGCTTAGCCGGCGAGCATAGAATCACCGAGCTTTGCAGCGAGTTCTGACGACTGCGACCCTCGTCGGGCTCCTCGTGGCGACAGCAGCGGCGTTTGCGATCACGGAGCGGCTGAAGCTCGTCAAGAGCCCGATCTATGGCACGGTGAT
>JAOPYX010000041.1 GCA_025964535.1 Actinomycetes bacterium
GGATGCGAGGTGCGCGCGAGCTCGACGGCCTGCTCGCCGTCGCCTGCTTCCGCACAGACGATCAAGCCGTGCTTCTCGAGGATGCCGCGCAGGTCGAGGCGAATGATCGCCTGGTCTTCTGCAACGAGGACGCGCAGCGCGCCCGTTCCGACGTTTTCCGACTCGCTGTTCATTCGCACTCCTCCTCTGTCGATCACGCACGGGTCCACAAAAAAAGCCCCCAGGAGCACATGCGCTCCTGAAGGCACCACCGCCCTCGGCGGCCGCATCCTCGCGACCGACCTGGCACCCACGGTACTTGCAGCGGCGGGTACCCGCAAGGCGCGCGTGCGCATCGGCACGTTGTTGTTGTGCATCCTCGTGATGCGATACGGTACGGCGCATCAGCCTGTTCGACCGGCTGCACTGCCCGGCTCAGACGCCGGCCTGAGGTTCCTGGACGCTGTCGTCCGAGGCCCTGGCGACGACGCCGATCTCTCCGCCGCACCCCGCGGCACTCCGAGCGTTCGGACGCGTCACCCACCTGTCACCGCTCGTACGCGGAGCCGTTGCCCACGCCGACGACGGCGCCCGCGACGATCGGTTGTCAACGACGACGAAAGGCGATCCCAACATGACCACACTCGAGCAGGAGCTCGCAGACGTTCTCTCTTCCGCCAGGCTCGACGGCCGTCAGGCGCGGGTCGTGTCCCGGCGCCTCGGCTGGGACGGGCACGGCCCGACGACGCTCGCCGCAGCGGGCGGGGCCGAGGGATACACGCGCGAGCGCGTCCGCCAGCTCGAGGACCGCCTGAAGCGACACCTCGCGACCGGCGAGACCTCGTTGCCGATCACCGAGCGGGCGCTTCGCATCGTCGAGGCTGCGGCTCCATCCCCCAGGCCGGATCTCGCACGGATGCTCACGGAGGAGGGCATCTCGGCCCGCCCGTTCGACCCGGCGGGCGTGCTCACGGCGGCCGAGCTCGGAGGGCTGCAGGTGAACGTGCTCGAGCTCGACGGGCTCGTCGTCAGCCGGGACGGAGCCGCGATCCCGGACCGTGCGATGTCGCTCGCGCGTGCGCTCGTCGCTCGCCACGGTGCAACGAGCGTGAGCGAGCTGACGCGGCGGCTCTCGGGCAGCGGGCTCTCGTCGGCGTCCTTGCGCCGGCTCCTCGAGCATCGGGGCGAGGTGACGTGGCTCGACTCGCGTCGCGAATGGTTCGTCGTGCCTTCGAAGAGCAGCAGAGCAGGAACCGGGCTACGCAAGATGCTCTCGATCGCCCGCTCGCTCTCGCTGGCCGATGTCGACGAAGGGCTGCGCCGCAGCGCCCGGCCCGTCACGCTGCCGCGCTCGATCCTGCGCTCGATGTGCGAGACGTTCGACTGGATCGCGGTCGACCGTCGCTCGGACGCGGTGACGGCAACCGTGCCCCTGGATCCGGCGCGAACGCTCAGCCCGCTCGAGCGTGAGCTCATCCGCATCTTCCGGACCGACGGTCCCGTGCTGGCGTTCACCCGCGCCGTGCAGCTCGCCGCCGAAGCCGGGATCAACCCGACGAGCGCGGGCCTCTATCTCACACGGACTCCGGTACTGCAGACCGTCGCTCGCGGCCGCTACGCGGTACGAGGCGCGATGGCGGCCTAGCTAGGCGAGCACGCTGCGCAACCCACGAACGGCCTGGGCGATCCGCTGCTCGTTCTCGACGAGCGCGAATCGCACGTAGCCCTCGCCGTCGACGCCGAACCCGCTCCCCGGGCTGACTGCGACGTGCGCCTCACGCAGGAGGCGCACGGCGAAGTCTTGCGCCTTTTCCGCCGTCGGGATCCGCGCCCACACGAACATCGTCGCCGGCGGCGGCGGCACGTCCCACCCGATCCGCTGCAGGCCGCTGCACAGAGCGTCGCGGCGTCCTTGGTAGATCTCCGCGACCTCGGCGGGCCGCTCCCGTGCTTCGCGCAACGCGACGGTGGCGGCGATCTGCAGGGGCTGGAACGTTCCGTAGTCGAGGTACGACTTCAGCCGCGAGAGCGCGCCGACCACATCGGCACGACCGAGCACGAACGCGATCCGCCAGCCGGCGAGCGAGAAGCCCTTGGTGAGCGAGTACAGCTCGACGGCGACCTCCCGCGCTCCCTCCGCCTCGAAGATCGACGGCGGGCGGTAGCCGTCGAACGCGAGGTCGGCATACGCGAAGTCGTGCACGAGCACCATGTCCTTCTCGCGCGCGAAGTCGACGAGCTGCTGCATCTGCTCGCGATCGGCAATCGCAGTCGTCGGGTTGTGAGGGAACGAGCACAGCAACACGCGCGGACGCGGTTGGGAAAGCTCCCAGGCCTCCTTCACGCCTGCGACGAAGTCGACGTCCGGGCCGACCGGCACACGCTGCACCGCCGCGCCGGCAAATCCCGGCGCGAAAAGATGAATCGGGTAGCTCGGGCTGGGGACGAGCGCGACGTCGCCGGGCCCGAGCAGCACCCACAGGAGATGCACGAGGCCTTCCTTGGCGCCGAGCGACATCGTCGCCTCGGTCTCCGGATCGAGCTCGACTCCAAATCGGTCCTGGTACAGCTCGCAGACCGCACGACGCAGGTTCGGCAGCCCGCGGCTCGCGGAGTACCGGTGGTTGCGCGGCAGCAGCGCAGCTTCGCGCAGCTTCTCGACGGCGACGTCGGGCGGCGGAACATCGGGATTGCCGAACCCGAAATCGATCACGTCCTCCCCTTCGCGGCGCAGCTCGAGCTTCAGGCGCTCGACCTCTGCGAATGCGTATGGAGGGAGAGCGTCTACGCGGCGGAACTGCGTCACGCTGCGGATCGTCGCACGGTGCGAAGCGCTTCGAAGTCCGCGAAGCCGAGCGCTTCGCGAACAGCAACCACGTCGCCGATCACGACGAGAGCCGGCGTCGGTAGGTCGCGGGCCGCGGCGCCGATCGCGCCGAGCGGTGCAGTCACGACCTGCTCGCGGTCGGTGGTGCCGCACGAGATCACGGCGGCAGGCGTTCCGGCAGGACGCCCGTGCTCGATCAACCGCTCGGCGAGGCGATCGACGACCGCGCCGCCCATGAAGGCGACGAGCGTGCCGGGAACGCGGGCCAGCGCAGCGGCGTCGAGCCCTTCGACGTCGTTCGCCGCGAATGCCGTCACGGATGACGAGACGCCGCGGTGCGTGACGGGAATGCCGACCGACTCCGGCACCGCAGCGATCGACGAGACGCCGGGCACGAGCTCGAACGGCACGCCTGCGTCGGCAAGCGCGAGCACCTCTTCCCCACCGCGTCCGAAGACGAACGGGTCGCCGCCCTTGAGGCGGACGACACGCCGCCCGTTGCGGCCGTGCATGACGAGGAGCTTGTTCACGTCCTCTTGCTTGAAGTCGTCGCGCGCGATACGCAGCGCGTCGGAAGGCGCCTCGTCGAGAAGCTCCTCGGCGACGAGCCGGTCGTACACGAGCACCTCGCACTCGCGCAGGCGTGCAAGCCCGCGAACGGTGATCAGCTCGGGGTCGCCCGGGCCGGCGCCGACGATAGCGACGCTCATCCGAGAGCCTGCGTGACGAGGTTGCGGAAGTAGTCGCGGCGCTCTTCGTACGTGCCGAGGTTCTTCTTCGCCCACGGGCGCAGGCGGCGCAGCTCACGCGCAAGCGACTCGTGCTCGACGCCGATCTGCGACGCGAATCGGTCGCGCAGCCATTGCGCGAGCGCGGGAGAAGCACCCCCCGTCGAGATCGCGACAACGACAGGCCCTTGCCGGTGCACGGCAGGAAGGATGAAGGAGCACAGCTCGGGGACGTCCGCGACGTTGCAGAAGAGATTGCGCTCCTCCGCGTCGGCGAACACGCGGCGGTTCACCTCTTCCACTGACGTTGCTGCGATCACGAGGCGGTGGCCGTCGAGATCGGAGGCGCGGTACTCGCGGCGGAGCAGCTCGACCGGGAGCGCGGCGACCTCCTCGGAGATCTCCGGCGCGACGACCGTGACACGTGCACCCGAGGCGAGCAGGCCCGACACTTTCTCGTGGCCGACCGTGCCTCCACCGACGACGAGGCAGTCGCGGCCGTTCAGGTCGAGACAGGCGAAATAGTGGTCGTCCATCAGACGCCGACGGAGTGAATGCGCGCGCCCGCGCGATCGAGCTTGACGCTCAGCTCGAGACCTTCGACCGCGACCGAGACGACGTACGCCCCAGGCCCCGCCGATTGCACCTTGACGCTCTCCAGCACTCGGCCCTCGAGCGCGTCGAGCGCCGAGCTGACCTCCTTCGCGCTGTCGGAGAGCGCGCGGCCGCCGGGCAGCCGGCGATACGTCTTCAGCGCGGCCTGTTCGCCCTCCGGGCCGTACACACTGCGGATGCGGCCGGTCGAGAGGCCGAGCTCGATCAGCTCTTCGAGCGCCTGCGCCTCGTCGTCGCCGAGCTCACCCTCCTGCACCGCCGCGACGAGGTCGGCGAGACGGCCACGCCGCTCGTCGTCCTGCACCATCGCGAGCACTGCCTGCGCCTCGCCGAGCGCGACCTCCGCTGCCTCGCCGTGCACTGCGATCACGCGTGCTCCTTCAGCGTGTCCTTGCCGATGATCGCCTTCAACTCGTGCTCGAAGCCGCCGTGCTCGATCGAGCAGTGCATGCCGCACTCCTTCGGGGCGTTGCTCTCCCACCACCAGCGCCCGGCACGGTCGTCTTCGTCCGGACCGATCGCGCGCGTGCACGGCGCGCAGCCGATCGACGTGTAGCCCTTCGCGTAGAGCGCGTGCACGGGCACGTCGTTCTCGCGGAGATACGCCCAGACCTCGCGCTTCGTCCACTCGGCGAGCGGATTCAGCTTCACGATCGCGCCGTGGTCGTGGTCGATCTCGATCTTGCGGATGTTCGTGCGCGTCGCCCACTGGTCGCGCCGCAGCCCGGTGACCCACGCGTCGAGCCCGTCGAGTTGCTTCGTCAGCGGCTGCACCTTGCGCACGTTGCAGCACAGGAGGCGGTTCTCAACCGAGTCTTTCATCAGGTCGAGGCCCTTCTTCGCAACGAGCCGCTCGACCTGGCCGGCGTCGGGCTCGAGCACCTCGAGGTTGAGATCGGGATAGCGCTCGCGCAGCTGCGCGATCAGCTGATGCGTCTCCTCAGGCAGGCGTCCCGTGTCGACCGAGAAGATCCGGACGGACGGATCGATCTTGTACGCCATGTCGATGAGCGCGACGTCGTCGGCCTGGAACGCCGCGGAGATCGCGAGCCTCGGGCTGAAGCGCTCGATCGCGAACTCCAGCACGACCTGCGGCTCCTCGCCCTCGAACTCCACCGACAGCTCGCCGGCCTCCAGCTCGTCGATCAACTCGTAAGTGCTCATGCTTCGACCGTCTCCTCTCTGCCGGGCCGCTTGCGTGCCGGCTCGAGGCCGGCGAGCTCGCCGAGCTCGTCATCGGACAGGCGGCGCTGGAATGCAGTGAAACTCTCGTTGTCCTCGCGTTGCGCGAGCCAGCCGCGCACGATCCCCTCGACCGCCGGCTCGAGCTGCTCGCTCCCGACACGGCGGAACAGCGACCGGCCGATCTCCGGGGTCGGGCCAAGGGAGCCGCGAACGAAGATGTCGTATGCCGAGATGCGCTGGCCGTCCGCGTCCTTGCCGGTGGTCGCCTGGAAGCCGAGGTCGCCGACCCAGTGCTGCGCGCACGCGTGCGGGCAGCCGTCGAGATGCATGCGCAGCTCGCTGACCGCTTCGCCGAACGTCGTCTCGAGGTGGTCGACGAGGTCGCGCAGCCTGTCCTTGGTCGGGCCGACCGAGAAGTTGCAGTGCGGCTCGCCGGTGCAGGCGATGGAGTTGGCCCAGATCTCGTTCGTCGTCAGCGGCAGGCCGAGCTCGTCGAGCTGTGCGAGCACCGTGTCAACCTGCTCGTTCGGAACGCCGGTGACGATCAGGTTCTGCTGGCGCGTCAGCCGGATGTCGCCGCCGAGAGAGTCCGCAAGGTCGGCGACGGCGATCAGCTGGTCGCCTGAGGTGAGCCCGAGCTGCACCGGGACGCCGATGTACGAGAGACCGTCCTGCTTCTGCGCGTGCACGCCGATGTGCGCAGACGGCTGCGCGTCGATCGGCGGCAACTCGAAGCGCTCGAGCGTGCGGCCGAGCTTCTCCTCGACGCGCTCGAGCATTCCGTCGGCGCCGATCGCGTCCACCATGAACTTCATGCGCGCCTTGACGCGCGACATCCGGTACTTCAGGTCTTCGCTCCACAC
>JAOPYX010000100.1 GCA_025964535.1 Actinomycetes bacterium
CCGGCGATCAGCGGGTTGAGGTACCCGGCAGCGGCGAGCGGTAGTGCCGCGATGTTGTAGGCGAACGCCCAGAAGAAGTGCTTCGGGTTCGTCAGCGGCGGCCCAGAGGCCGCGGTCGAGGCGCCGAGAGCCCCCACCAGGAGCGCGGTCGTGACCAGCGCCACCAGTACGCGGGCGGCAGGCGCGAACGAGCGATTCGATCGATGCAAAGTCGTTCCCCCCAACGGTCGTGTGCGACGCGCCAAGCGGCGCGTTCATCCCGCTGGGTGACCGGATTGCCCGATTTGCACACTACTTCGACGGATCGACAATCAGAGCCTGCGCGGCTTGAAGCCTCGCAGCCGCAACGAGTTCGACACGACGAAGACGCTGGAGAACGCCATGGCCCCGCCGGCGATCAGCGGGTTGAGGTACCCGGCAGCGGCGAGCGGTAGTGCCGCGATGTTGTAGGCGAACGCCCAGAAGAGGTTGCCCTTGATCGTCGCGAGGGTGCGGCGCGACAACCGGATCGCGTCGGCGGCGGCGCGCAGGTCGCCCGACACGAGCGTCAGGTCGCTCGCCTCGATGGCGACGTCCGTGCCCGTGCCGATCGCGAGGCCGAGGTCCGCCTGCGCGAGCGCCGGTGCGTCGTTCACGCCGTCGCCGACCATCGCCACGACCGCTCCCTGCTCTTGGAGGCCGCGCACGACCGCTGCCTTGTCGGCCGGAAGCACGTCGGCGACCACCTCGTCGATGCCGACTTCCGCGGCGACGGCACGCGCGGCGGGCTCGTTGTCGCCCGTGAGGAGCACCGGACGCAGGCCGAGGCGCTTCAGCTCGGCGATCGCCTCCGCGCTCGACGGCTTCACCGAGTCGGCGACGACGAAGACCGCGCGCGCCTCCCCGTCCCACGCCGCGGCGATCGCCGTCCTGCCGGCAGCCTGCGCATCGGCGACGGCGCGTTCGAGCTCGGGCCCGAGCTCGAGCCCCCACTCCGAGAGGAGCGCCGGCCGCCCGACCACGAGCGCGTGCCCTTCGACGACGCCCTCCACGCCGAGACCGTCGCGGCTCCGGAACGACTCGACGGCAGCGAGGTCGCCCGCACGCTGCGCAGCCGAAGCGATCGCGCGCGCGATCGGGTGCTCGGACGCGTGCTCGACCGATCCGACGAGACGAAGTGCCTCGAGACGGTCGACGCCCGGGACAACGACAACCTCGGCGAGCGACATCGCGCCCTGCGTGACGGTGCCCGTCTTGTCGAGAACGATCGTGTCGACGCGGCGGGTCGACTCGAGGATCTCCGGGCCCTTGATGAGGATGCCGAGCTGAGCGCCGCGACCCGTGCCGACGAGCAGCGCCGTCGGCGTGGCGAGACCGAGCGCACACGGGCAGGCGACGATGAGGACGGCGACGGTCGCCGAGAACGCGAACGTGACGCCCGCACCGCTGCCGAGCCAGTATCCGAGCGTGCCGACGGCGATCGCGATCACGACGGGCACGAAGACCGCCGAGACGCGGTCGGCGAGCCGCTGCACCGGCGCCTTGCCGGACTGCGCCTGCGTCACGAGCTGAGCGATCTGCGCGAGCGCCGTGTCGGCGCCCACGCGCCGTGCCCTGACGACCAGCCTTCCGCCGGCGTTCACCGTCGCTCCGGCGACGTCGTCGCCCGGGCCGACCTCGACGGGAACGCTCTCTCCGGTCAGCAGCGACTGGTCGACTGCCGACCGGCCGTCGACGACGACGCCGTCGGTGGCGACCTTCTCGCCGGGACGTACGACGAACACGTCGCCTTCTGCCAGCTGCTCGATGGGAATGCGCCGCTCCGTGCCGTCGGCGTCGACGATGGTTGCATCCTTCGCCCCGAGCTCGGCGAGCGCGCGCAGCGCAGCTCCGGCGCGACGCTTGGCGCGGGCTTCGAAGTAGCGCCCGGCGAGCAGGAACGTCACGACGACGGACGCGACCTCGAGATAGATCTGGTCGCTCGCCCCCGTTCGGGACGGCGTCAGCTGGAACGGCATCTTCATTCCGGTGGCCCCGGCGCCGAGGAAGAAGAGCGCGACGACCGACCATCCCCACGCGGCGAGCGTGCCGAGGGAGATCAACGTGTCCATCGTCGCGGCCGCGTGACGCAGGTTCTTCCATGCGGCCACGTGAAACGGCCACGCGCCCCAGAGGACGACGGGGGTTGCGAGCTGGAGCGCCAGCCATTGCCAGTACGTGAACTGGAGCGCGGAGATCATCCCCATGAGCAGCACCGGCAGCGAGAGCGCGGCGGAGGCGATCAGGCGGCGACGGAGCGCAGCGGCGGGGTCATCCGCGACCTCAGCAGCTTCGGCGGCGGGAACACGTACGGAGTAGCCGACCTGTTCGACCGCCTCGACGAGCGCGTCGGGCTTCACGCGCGCGGCGTCGAACTCGACCGTCGCCTTCTCGGTGGCGTAGTTCACCGAAGCGGTGACACCGTCGAGCTTGTTCAGCGTGCGCTCGATGCGCGACGCGCACGACGCGCACGTCATGCCCTCGATCGGCAGCTCGATGTGCTCGGGAGTGGCGAGCGTCATCGCTTTACCTGGACTGTGAACGGAGCGGTGTGCACGACGCCGGCGGTCTTGAACTGAAGGAAGATCCGGAAGCGGCCCGCAGACGAGAGCTCGGTGTGGAACACGATCTCGCCCGGCGCGCCGTCCGGCAGTGGGTGCACGTGCGAGTACGCAAGGTCTCCGTCACGCAGCGCAACGAGATGCCCGCGATGCCCGACGTACGGCTGGAATGCCGGCACCGGGCGACCATTCCGCGTCACGGAGAAGCGGAGCGCGATCTCCTTCCCGGCGTGGAGGTCGGCGTGCGCGAGCGCGACGTCGAAGCCGTCGGCGGAGGTCGTGGAGACCGGCTCGGGCAAGCTGGCCGGCGCGAAGTTGCCGGGCACGAACAGGTCGTGACCGAGCACCGTCTTCTTGCCGGCCACGTCGAAGTCTGCGAATGCGCGATACGCGCCGGGGGCCGAAAGCGTGATCGGCACCGACCAGCTGCCGTCTGACTGGAGCGCCGGGTGCAGATGCTGATAGCCGACGAAGTCGCGCCGCACGACGATCAGGTGCAGGCGCACTCCGCCGTCGAGATCGAGCTTGCGGACCGCCTTGCCGCGCGTGTCGACGATGCGAAACCGAAAGGCGATCTGCTTCGCGAGCGGCAACGTCGTCCGTTCCGTCACGAGGGTGTAGCCGGCGACTGTCGAGGCGAGACCGCTCGCGCGGCTCTGCGCCGCTGCACTCATGTGCATTCCCATGCCCTCGTCGGCGTGTGCCTGCGCCGCGACGCGCCCGTTGCCGACGGCCGCGCCGGCGAGGGCTGCGATGCCGCCCACGAGCGCAAGTCCGACCGCGAAGAGAGCGAGGCGCGCAGGCGCGCCGAGGTCACGGAGACGCGTCCGCATCAGGCGGGCGCCTCTGCCACGTCGTAACCGGCCTCGTCGATCGCTCGGCGGACGGCCGCGTCGTCGATCTCCGCACCGTGAACAGTCACGACCTTCGCCGTCAGATCGACGTTCACGGACTCGACGCCGGGGACGGCGCCGACCTCCTCGGAGATCGCTGTCCGGCAGTGCTCGCAGGTCATCCCGGGGACGCTGTAGATCAGGTTGTCGGCACTCATCGGTGATACCTCCTAGGGGTATGTCGTCGCCGACTCTAGCGTTGCCCGTCCACCATGTCAAATACCGCAGGGGGGTATGCTATCGTCGCACCATGGCAACCACCGAGAACTCCCCCACGCCCGGCTACACGGACGACAAGGATCAGCTCCTCAAGCGTCTCGCCCGCATCGAGGGCCAGGTGCGAGGCATCGCCAAGATGATCGAGGACGACCGGTACTGCATCGACATCCTGACGCAGCTCGGCGCTGTCGACACGGCCCTCGAGGCGGTTGCGATCAAGGTGCTGGAAGACCACGTGCAGCACTGCGTCGCGGGCGCGCTCGCGTCCGGCGATGCGAAAGAGGCCAACGAGAAGAGCCGCGAGCTCCTCGAGGCCGTGCAGCGCTTCGCCAAGACCCGGTGACCGGCCACGCGCACGAGCAGCCGTCGTTGTCGACGTGCAGCTCACTCCATCTCCGTGGGAGAGCCCTGAAGCTGAACTTCCTCGAGATCGAGGTCACGCAGGATGCGGCGCATGACTGCATCGTCGATCTCTCCGGCTCGGCGCATTTCGAGGAGGGCTTGGCGCTCCGCCTGCAGTAGTTCGCGCCGCAGGCGCGGATTGCGCACGGTGTCTGCGCCGTCCACCGCCGTGCCCTCGAGAAGGCTGCGAAAGCGATCTCGGCGCGACGCATAGAGGCGGCGGACATGCTCGGCCTCCTCCGGCGAGACCTCCTCCGTCTCCAGTAGCTCTTCGAGGCGCTCCATCGCCGCGTCCGCAGCGCGAAGGCGCGCCTGCAGCTCCTCTTCCTCCGCAGAGCGGTCGTCCTCGAGCGCGAGCGCGCGGATCACGAACGGAAGGCTGAGGCCTTGGAGCACCAGCGTCGCGAGGATGACTGCGAAGACGAGAAAGACGATGAGGTCGCGACCCTCGAACGGCCTACCGCCGTCGGTCGCGCTCGGGAGCGCCAGAGCCATCGCAAGCGAAACCGCGCCGCGCATGCCCATCCAGGAGACGACGGCATCCTCGTGCCGACGGTCATGCGAGACGCGCCCGCGCAACCGCCGTGAGAGCAGCCGGGGGACGTGCGCGGCGGTCAAGATCCACACCGGGCGGGTAATGACGACGGTGCCGGCGACGAGGACTGCGTACGCAACCAGCCTCTCTGTCGACGTTGCCCCTAGCCCGGAGAGCACGGCCGGGAACTGCAGGCCGACCAGCACGAAGAGAAGAGCGTTGAGCAGAAATACGACGATCTCCCAGACCGCCGCTGCTTGAAGGCGCTGCTGCGGCGAGCTGAGCTCAGGTGCGTACCAGCCCACGTAAACGCCGACGGTGGCTGCGGCAAGCACGCCGGAGACACCCAGCAACTCGGCAGGAAGGTACGCCAGGTAGCCGGTGAGAAGCGAGATCGTGATCTCGACGGGCGGGTCATCGAGCCTCCGCCGAACGTGCCGTACGACGTAGCCGACTCCCACGCCAACAGCGACTCCACCGGCGATGTTGGCAATGAAGCTCAGGCCGGCATGCCACAGGGAGAAGCTCCCCGTGACGACTGCCGCAACGGCGGACTTGTACGCGACAAGAGCGACGCCGTCGTTGATCAAGCTTTCGCCTTGGACGATCGTGACGATCCGCCGCGGCACG
>JAOPYX010000105.1 GCA_025964535.1 Actinomycetes bacterium
CGCGCAAGTTCCAGGAGATCAAGGCGATGGTCGCGGAACGCCGCGACGACCGCGAGGGTCACGTCGCCGAAGCCGCCGACGTGCTCGCGCGCGAGCTCGAGAAGGTCGACGTGCCGGCGGAGATCTCCGGGCGCGCGAAGCACTTCTATTCCATCTACGACAAGATGGCCAAGAAGGGTCGAGAGTTCAACGAGATCTACGACCTCACCGCGATGCGCGTCATCGTCGAGCGCGACGGCGAGGAGGGCACCCGCGACTGCTACGGCGCGCTCGGCTTGATCCATTCGTTGTGGAAGCCGATGCCGGGCCGCTTCAAGGACTACGTCGCGATGCCGAAGTTCAACGGCTACCGCTCCTTGCACACGACGGTGATCGGGCCTGAGGGCAGGCCGCTCGAGATCCAGGTGCGCACCCGCGAGATGCAGGAGACGGCGGAGCTCGGCATCGCCGCGCACTGGGCGTACAAGCGCGGCACGAAGAGCGCGGCCGACGAGGAGTGGATGTCGTGGGTCAAGCAGTTGATGGACGCGCACGAGGACGACGTGGACGCGAGCGAGTTCGTCAAGTCACTGCGTACCGACCTCTTCGACGAGGAGGTCTTCGTCTTCACGCCGAAGGGCGCGGTCAAGACGCTGCCCGCCGGCGCGACGCCGATCGACTTCGCGTACTCGGTGCACACCGACGTGGGCCACCGCACCGTCGGCGCGAAGGTGAACGGGCGCATCGTCCCGCTGCACTACAAGCTCCGCAGCGGCGACCGGGTCGAGATCCTCACTTCCAAGGCGGGCCGCGGCCCGTCACGCGACTGGCTCTCGCTCGCCGCCTCGTCACGTGCGAAGAACAAGATCCGCCAGTTCTTCTCACGCGAGCAGAAGGAAGACCTCGAGGCGAAGGGCCGCGAGTTGCTCGAGCACTCCCTGAAAGGACAGAACCTCCCGTACCGGAAGCTTGCGGGCTCCGCGGTGCTCGCCGGCGTGATCCGCGAGTCGGGGTTCAAGAAGGCGGAGGACTTCTACATCGCGCTCGGCTCCGGGAAGCTGACCGCCGGGAGCATCGTCAACAAGGTGCTCCAGCAACTGAAGGTCGAAGAAGTCGTGACGGAGGAGACCCTCCAGCCGCGGAAGAAGCCGCGGGCGCGCGATGCGCTCGGTAGCGCGACGTACGGCATCAACGTGGTCGGAGTCGAGGACGTGCTCGTGCGCATCGCGAAGTGCTGCACGCCGGTGCCGGGCGACCAGATCGTCGGGTACATCTCGCTCGGCAAGGGCATCACGATCCACCGCGGCGACTGTCCGAACGTGCGCGCGCTGATGCGCAATCCCGAGCGCTTCACGCCGGTCGAGTGGGAAGGCGGCACGACACAGAGCTTCCGCGTTCAGATCGCGGTCGACTCGTGGGACCGCTCGCGCCTGCTCGAGGACGTTGCGCGCACCTTTGCGGAGCACGGCGCGAACATCGTGTCGTACGGCGGCGTGGTCGAGGATCAGATGGCGAAGAACTGGTACGTCGCAGAGGTCGGCGACGTGAAGGCGCTGCGGGCGCTACTCACCGCGCTTCGCAACGTCGATGCCGTCTTCGACGCCTATCGCGTCACCCCGTCGTAGCGGGCTCAGTAACGGAATCCGCCGGCAGTAGTGACGACGCGGTCGCGCGCGCGGCTCGGTCGAGCAGCGGTTGGCAGCCCAGGCGCGCGGCAATCGACCGGGCTTCGTCGACGGCGAGCGTGGCGGGGACGGTGTCCCCGAGGGCGATGAGGTGCTCGGCGTGGTCGAGCAGTCCATGGGCGAGGTGGTACGGGGTGCTCAGCGTACGCAGCCTGTCGATCGCTGCAGGAAGCGACGCCGCGGCGTCCGGATCGCCCCGTTCGGCGCCCAGGCGAGCGCGGACGAGGTCGCGCTCGGCGCGCAGCATCGGCGCCAGATGGCCACGTTGGTGAGCGTCGAGCATGCCGAGCAGCTCGAGGGAGGCATCGGTGTCGTGCAGCTCGTGCGAAGCGCGGGCGGCGAGCGGCCATGCCCACCGCAGATGGTCCGAGTTGATCCCCAGCGCGTCGATGTGGCCGAGAGCGGTGAGCGTGTGCCGTAGCACGGCCGCAGGTTGCCGACGGGTGTTCGCTGCAAAGGCCTCAGCGAGCTCGACGTTCGCCTTGTCCTGCGGGTCTTCGCTGGCCCGCTTCTCGTCCAGGTGCCCGAGCAGCCCGTCGGCGGTGTCGGCGTCACCTCGTAACGCGGCCAACCACGCGCGCTGGAGCATGAGGAACTCGACATCGTGCAATCCGTCGGCCTCGACGCCTTGAGCGAGCGTGTCGGCGGCAGCGTCCCAGTCGCCCACCGCGAGCAGCGCGAAGGCCAAGTTCCCGAGCGCGACGGCCACGCGAAACCGCTCTCCGTTTCGGCGCAGGTGACCGACGGCGATACGAGCCGCGTCCGCGGCTGCGACGGGATCGTCGACCGACAGCACGTCGGAGAGGTTGAGCAGGGCCCTGCCCCACGTTCCGCTGTTGCCTCCCTGTTCGGCGAGGCGCGCCGCCTCCCGGAAGTACGCCGCCGCTTCCGACACCCGCCCGGTGGAGCCGAGCCAGATCCCGCGGCTGATGAACGCTTCCGCGAGCAGGTCGGGGTCCACATCGAGGACTTGGCCCAGCGTGAGCGCGTCTGTGGTGAGCCGATCGGCCTCCGGTGCGCCGGCGAATACTTCGACCGACGCAAGCTGATTGAGGGCGCGAACGGTGTCGGTGTCGGGGTCGGGATGAAGGACGTGCAATGCGCTGGTGAGTTGCTCGCGCGCCTCGGTAAGCCGACCCAATTGGCGCAGCGCGTCCCCCGCCGCAGTCTGCGCCCGGGCGGCCGACCGCGGCCGGCCGCACGCCAGGTACCGGTCGTAGGAACGTTCGGCGTGCTCGATCGCCGCGGCATATTCGGAGCCCCGGCCGGCGGCAACCGCTGCGCGTTCCCACAACGCTGCGGTGGTATCCGGCGACGCCGAAGACTCCGTGAGCCCCGCGGCCAGCGCATAGCTCGCAGCGGCCCGCGCGGGTGCGCCGGTGCGATCGGCGCGGTCGGCGGCTCGCGTCAGTGCGGCGACGGCCTGCTCGCGAACCTCGTCCACGTCGGGGTCGTCGGGAACGGCCGCGAGCGCGTCGAGGTAATGGCGCGCGACGACGTCCATCACCTCGTCACCGTCGCCGGGGAACGTCGCCCGCAGGTGCGCGGCGACCGTCAGATGGCGCGCCTTGCGGTCCCGGCGCGACAGCGTGTCGTACGCGACCTGCCGCAGCATCTCCTGGGCGAACCGGTATGTCCCGCGCTCCGGCGACAACCTGTCGGCAGAGACCTCCAGGACTTCACGGCGGAGGAGCTCGGCCAACGCTTCCCGTACCGGATGCTCATCCCGGCCCGAGACTGCGACGAGTGCTTCGGCCGGAAATGTCGACCCCAGTACCGCGGCGTCCGCCACCAGCTGTCGTACATCGGGGGCCAGCGCGTCGAGGCGGGATGCGAGCAGCGCGTGCAGGCTGTCGGGCACCGCGAGCTCGCCGACGTCGCCGACGAGCCGGTAGGCGCCGCCGACCGGCTGGACCACTTGGCGATCGATCAGCGAGCGCACCGTCTCCATCGCGAACAGCGGGATGCCCTGCGCCTGACGGGTGATCGCTTGCCGTGCGCTCGCGGACATTTCGGGCACGAGCGCGTCGACCAGGGAGTCCATCGACGCGGCGTCGAGCGGGTCGAGCGTCAAGGTGGTGCGGTTACGCCCCGTTCCGAATCCAGCTCGTCCGTGCTCCAGCTCCGGCCGGCCGAACACCAGCACGAAGATCGGTAGGTCACGTGCCCAATCGACGAGATGATCGATGAAGTCGAGAAGCCCTGCATCGGCGTGCTGCGCATCCTCGATCAGCAGCACGACCGGATGGGTTGCGGCCAGCCGTTCCAGGAACAGTCGCCAACCTGCGAACAGCTCCTCTCGTGCGAGGGAGGTCTCGACGCCACCGGTGAACGGGACGCCGAGCAGCCGAGCGAGACGGGCCCCGACGTACTGCTGCTCGTCCGGATCAGGCACGAATTTCTCCAGACCGCCGCGGAGCTTTGCCGCCGCGGTCTCGGTCGGGTCTTCCTCCGCGATCCCCAACCGCTGCCGAACGATCTCGGCCAGCGCCCAGAACGTCACGCCCTCGCCGTAGGACAGGCACCGGCCGCGATGCCAGAGCACGGTGCCGGCGAGGCCGTCGATGTACTTCTCGAACTCCCACCCGAGTCGTGACTTCCCGACCCCCGCAGGACCGGCCACGACCACCAGCCGCGGCACGTGCCGCTCCTCGGTGGCGTGGAACAGCTCCTTGATCGTCCGCAGCTCCGCGTCGCGGCCGGTCAGCGGCGCCTCGAGGCCGTCGACCCGCTGCGAGCCGCCGATGCCCGAGAGCACGCGCAGCGCTCGCCACAGCTGCTCGGGCTCCGCCTTGCCCTTCAAGCTGTGCTCGCCGGCGTCGGTGAACTGGATGGCGGTCGATGCCAGCCGCTGCGTCGTCGCGTCGACGAGCACCGTCCCCGCCGTCGCGGCCGACTGCACGCGCGCCGCGGTGTTGACGGCGTCTCCGGCGACCATTCCTTCGTTCGTGGCGCCGAGCGTGACCGCGACCTCGCCGGTCACCACGCCTGCCCGCGCCGCGAGGTCGGCGACTCCGGCATCGGCGCCCAGCTCGGCCACGGCGGCGACCACGTCCAGTGCGGCACGCACGGCACGCTCCGTGTCGCCCTCCGCCGCCACCGGCGTTCCCCACACCGCCATCACCGCGTCCCCGATGAACTTCTCCACGACGCCGCCGTACCGCTCGATCACCGTGCGCGCGACGTCGAAGTAGCGCGACAGCAGCTCGCGTACCTCTTCCGGGTCGCGCGACTCGCTCAGCAGCGTGAAGCCGACCAGGTCGCAGAACATCACCGAGCAGACGCGGCGTTGCGCGACGACGGGCTCGGAGAGGGAGTCCACGTGTGCGGACGGCGCGTGCCCGGCCAGAGCGTGGCCGCACGACCCGCAGAAGCGTTGACCGGGCTCCGTCGCGGAGCTGCACGACGGACACGGCGAGGTGAGCGACGCCCCGCAATCGCGACAGAATCGGTTGTCGGCCGGATTCGTAGAGCCGCACGCCTGACAGGTCGCCACGAGAGGAGCGTACCCCGCGCTCGATCGAGGGACACTCGATCGGCGGAGCGGGGTACCCCCATCGAGGGATCGCCGCTCCGAGGCCGCTCAGGGACTCGAGGCGTTCACTCGAACGAGGGATTAGGGCGCCGCTCCCGCGCTTCCCTCAGACGGGACGGACGCCGTTCAGGGCTCCCACTGCTCGCCGCCGGTGTCCCAGCCGACGAGGCAATGTCCGGCGACGAGCGCCGCCACGCGCTCGAGGAGCGCCGTCTCCGCCGAGGCCGGGCCGTCGGCGGCGAGCTCCGCGATCTCGACGCCCTGCCACAGCACCGGTACGCGGGTGCGCCGTGACTCGTCGGCGGTGCCGGCCTCGGGACCGAGCGTCAGCGAGCCTTCCTCGACGAAGAAGAGCCCGGCCCACGCGTAACCGGCGCGCTCGTGCAGCGCGGCGACGACCCGCCGCAAGACGTCGTCGGCGTCGCCGCCCTTGTCGAGGATCTGCTCCACGGCTTCGAGCGCGCCGCTAGCGGTTGACATCGTCCCCCTCGAGCGCTGTGACCTTCGCCCGGAAGTCGTCCGGCACTGCACGCTTCTTCCGCTCTGCGAGATCGATGTAGACCATCGTCTGGTGCGCCGTGACCATCAGCACGTCGTCGGGCTCTCGGTACGCGGCGAACTGGAAGGTGATGCTCGTGCTGCCGATGCGCGAGACGCGGACGAATACATCGATCTCGTCGTCGAAGACGGCCGGCGCGAAGTACTCGACGTCGTTCGCCCGCATGACGAACTCGCCAGGCCCGTCACGGTGCAGGAGGTCCAGTGCGCGCAGGTACTCGACGCGCGCAAGATCGAAGTAGGGGTTGTAGCGCCCGTAGTAGACGATCCCCTGGGCGTCGGTGTCGGAGAAGCCGACGCGCGTTCGCGCCGAGAACGTGAACGGCGGCTTGTCCGTCACGAGCGGATCAGTGACAGCACTTCGTCGCGCTTCGCTTCCATCTTCTCCTGGGAGCGCGCCTCGAGGTTCAGTCTCAGTAGCGGTTCGGTGTTCGACGGGCGCACGTTGAAGTGCCAGTCGTCCGCGTCGACGGAGACCCCGTCCAGGTGGGAGACGGTGCCCTCCGCCGAGTAGTGCTCCTTCAGCTCCTGCAGCTTGAGCGCCACGTCGGCGACGGGCGTGTTGATCTCGCCGGTGATGAAGAACGTGTCGCGGTAGGGCTTCAGGATCTCGGACAGCTTCTGGCCGCGCTTCGACACCAGCTCGAGCATGAGCAGGAACGGCACGACGCCCGAGTCCGCCTGCGAGAACTCGCGGAAGTAATAGTGGCCCGAGACCTCGCCGCCGAACGCCGCGTCCTCCTTGCGCATGCGGTGCTTGATGTACGCGTGCCCGACACGGTTCATCAGCGGTACGCCGCCCGCCCGCTCGATCGTCTCGGGGACGGCCCAGCTTGCGCGAACGTCGTAGATGATCTTCGCGCCGGGCTCCTTCGCGAGCAACGACTCGGCGAGCAGCGCCGTCGCGAAGTCGCCGGGCACGAACTCGCCCGTGTCGTCGACGAAGAAGCAGCGATCGGCGTCGCCGTCGAAGGCAACCCCGAGGTCGGCGCCTTCCTCGAGCGTCTTGCGCACGATGAACTCACGGTTCTCGGGAAGCAGCGGGTTCGGCTCGTGGTTCGGGAAGGAGCCGTCGGGATCGAAGTAGCAGCGCACCGCCTCGATCGGCAGGCGCTCGAGCACCGGCGGAAGCATCGCGCCCGCCATCCCGTTCGCCGCGTCGATCACGACCTTCAGCGGGCGCACCGAGGACACGTCGATGAAGGACATCACTCGATCGACGTACGCCGGCCAGATGTCGTAGGCGCTGACGCGGCCCTCGGCAACACCGCTCGCCGGTTCCCCGATCGTCACTGCGCGGTCGCGCACGTCGAGGAGCCCGGACTCGCCCCCGACCGGCAGCGCACCGCGCCGGACGATCTTCATGCCGGTGTACTCCTTCGGATTGTGCGATGCCGTGACCTCGATGCCGCCGTCGAGACCGAGCTCGCCGACCGCGAAATAGACCATCTCCGTGCCGACCAGCCCGAGGTCGAGCACCTCCGCGCCGGCGTCCGCCGCCCCGCGGATCACCGCGGCCGCCATCTGTGGGCTCGAGCTGCGCATGTCGCGGCCGACCGCGATCCGGCTTGGCTCGAACTCCTCGACGTACGCGCGCCCGATCGCGTACGCGCCTGCCTCGTCGAGGTCGTCGGGGTAGATCCCGCGGACGTCGTATGCCTTGAAAACCTTGGGGTCGAGCATCGTGCTTGATGCTATGGAAAGCAGCCTGTTCGCGCACCCGGTAGGCGGCTGCCGGGCGATTACCATTCAGTCGTGGAACGGAAGCTCGCCACCGTGCTCTTCGTGGACCTCGTCTCGTCGACGGAGCAACTGTCCGGCGTCGACCCCGAGATCGTTCGCCGCCGCGTCTCGCGCTTCTTCGATCAGGTCTCGCACTGCATCGTCACGCACGGCGGCACCGTCGAGAAGTTCGCGGGCGACGCAGTGATGGCGGCGTTCGGCGTGCCGCTCGCGCACGAGGACGACGCCGAGCGCGCGGTCCGCGCGGCGCTCGCGACGCTCGAACGTGTGAAGGAGCTCGGCCTGCACGCACGGGTCGGGATCGAGTCCGGCGAAGTGGTGACCGAAGACGAGGCCCAGTCGACGTTCGCCACCGGCGAGGCCGTGAATCTCGCCGCACGCCTCCAGCAAGAGGCGCAGCCGGACGAGATCCTCGTGGGCCCCGGAGCCTTCCGCCTCGTCGGCGGCCGCATCGAGCTGGAGCCCGTCGCTCCGCTCGACCTGCGCGGCTGGCGCGAGCCCGTCGCCGCGCATCGCGTCGTCTGCGCCGTCGAGCACGGCGCACCCGTCGGCGGGCTCTCCTCGGCGCTCGTGGGCCGCGAGACCGAGCTCGACCTGCTCGAGAACACGTATACGCGCGCCGTGCGCGACGGCCGCGCATCGCTCTTCACCGTCTACGGCGACCCGGGCGTGGGGAAGAGCCGACTCGCACGCGAGTTTGTCGCCGGCCTCGAAGGCGCGACCATCCTCTCCGGCCGCTGCCTGCCGTACGGCGAGGGCGTCACCTACTGGCCGCTCGCGGAGATGGTCAAGGCGTCCTCGGGCATCACGGACGACGACCCGCTCGACGAGGCCGAGGCGAAGCTCAGGGCGTGCTGCGAGGACGAGGCGGTCGCCGACCTGCTCGGGCTCGCTGTCGGCGTCCTCGCGGCCGTCGAGGGCGAGCGCAGCCAGCAGGAGATCGCCTGGGCGGCCCGCGCCTGGGCGGAGCAGCTCGCGCAGGCCCAGCCGCTCGTTCTCGTCTTCGAAGACGTCCACTGGGGCGAGGAGCCGCTGCTCGAGCTCGTCGAGCACCTTGCCGCCTCGGTGCGGGAGGCGCCGCTCATGCTCCTCTGCCTCGCGCGGCCGGAGCTGCTCGACATTCGCCCGTCATGGGGAGGCGGCCGTGTCCGGGCGACGGCGATCGAGCTCGAGCCGCTGCAGCCGAAGGAGAGCGCGGCGCTCGTCGCGGCGCTCACGGCGGATCTCGAGCTCCCGATCGACACCGCGACCGTGCTCGCGAAGACCGAGGGGAACCCCCTGTTCGTGGAGGAGACGATCCGGATGCTCGCGGAACGGCCGCGGGCCGGCACCGAGCGGATCCCCGACACCCTGCAGGCGCTGATTGCGGCTCGTATCGACCGGCTGCCGCCGAGGGAGCGCACCCTGCTCCAGCGCGCGGCGGCGATGGGCCGGCTCTTCATGCTCGGCGCGCTCGAGCATCTCTCGCCGGAGATGGACGACGTCGCGCAATCGCTCGAAGAGCTCGTGGCGCGCGATCTCGTGGTGCGCGAGGCGCGGGCCACGATCAGCGGCGAGCACGCGTTCAAGTTCAAGCACGTGCTGATCCGTGAGGTCGCGTACGGCGGCCTCGCGAAGAGCTCGCGCGCCGACCTGCATCACGCATTCGCTGCGTGGCTCGGCGAGCGCGCCGGCGACGAGTTGCTCGAGATCCGCGCGTTCCATCTCGACCAGGCTGCCCGCCTCATCGAAGAGCTCGACGGCGTCGTGCCGGCCGAGCTCGCCGAGCAGGCTGCAGAGGCGCTGACGAGCGCCGGCCGCCGCGCGCTGTCGCGTGAGGCGTTCAGGAGTGCGCGCAAGCTGCTCCTGCGCGCGGTGGATCTCGGACCGACACTGACCCGCCGTTATTTCGCCGCCCGGGCGGCCTGGCGGCTTGCCGACATGACGGCCGTGATCGTCGAGATGGAGGAGGTCGCGAAGGGCGCTCGCGAGGCAGGCGAGCGGCAGCTCGAAGGGCGTGCGCTGACGGCGCTCGCCGAGGCAGTCCTCCACCAGCGCGCGGACGCGCTCACCGCCCAGCGCCTCGTCACGCAGGCGCTCGACGTGCTCGAGGACGCACCGCCGGACATTCGCTTCGAGGCCTTCTGGGTTGCGTCGCAGATCGCGACCTGGCTCGGCGACAGCACCGCCTTCGAGCGGTGGGCGAAGCTGGGTCTCGAGTCGGCGCGCGCCGCGGAGCGCAAGGACCTCGAAGCGATCGTGACGCACAGCCTTGCGGCCTCGTACCTCGTGCGGCTCGAGCTCGACGAGGCCGAGCCGCTCGTCGAACGGGTGGGTGCGCTCGCCGCCGAGAGCGGGAGCCTCTTCAGCCAGGCCAACGCGCTCTCGGTGCGCGGCTCGCTCGAGAACTACCGCACTCGGGATCCGGAGGCCGAAGAGGCGTTCGCTGCCGCGCGCGAGCTGTACGCGGAGATCGGCAACACGGCTCGAGAGGCAGGCACGACGATGATGCTCGGACGCATCGCCGCAGCGCAGGGCGACTACGAACGCGCGGAGAAGCGTCTGCGCGACGCCATGCGCGCGCTCAAGGGTCTCGGCGACCGGGCAACGTTGTGCGAGGCGCAACGCGGCCTCGCGCAGGTACTCGTCAAGCTCGGACGTCTCGAGGAGGCGGAGCGGCTCGCCCTCGAGGCGCGCGAGACCGTGGGGCCGGACGACCGCGCCTCGATCTCGACGACGAAGCTCGCGCTCGGAGAGGTGCGCGCTGCACAAGGGCGCACCGACGAGGCGGAGGCGCTCATGCGGGAGGCGGTCGAGGGGCTCGAGCTGTACGGGCTCCGCGCGATCGAGCGCTGGGCGCTGGGCCTCCTCATCCGGTTCTACCGCGAGCGGGGACGGGACGAGGAGGCTGCGCGCTACGAGGCGCGGCGCGCCGAGCTCTCGCCGAGCAGCACCGCACCGATCGCCTGAGTCGACGCGTCGTCGGGCGACTCGCTGATCACCGTCGCCGGCCGTTCGAACCGCGCAAGCGCGTCGCGTAGCGGCTCGGCGCGCAGCGTCCCCTCGCCATAGGGCAGGTGGTTCTTCTCATTGCGGTTCGCGTACGCGATGTCGCTGAAGTGGATGTGGAACGGCGCCTCGGGCTCCATGACGGCGTCGGCCGCCGCGAGTGCCGAGGCGAATGCGTCGACGTCGGTGAACGCTCCGTCGCTCGTCGCGTGCATGTGTGCGAAGTCGAGCACCGGCCGGACGAAGTCGACCTGAGACGCGATTGCCACCACGTCGTCGATCGTGCCGAGCTCGCGCACGCGTCCCATCACCTCGACGCCGAACGGCACGAGGCGGTCCTTCGACTCGAGCCTGGCGCGTAGGTCGCCGAGCTGGTCGACGACGTCGGCGATCGCCTGCTCGCGTTCGCGCCCGAGGAGGAAGCCCGGGTGGAAGACGATCACGTCGGCGCCGGCGGCCTTCGCGAGCCCCGCGGTGTGGTCGAGCATCCCTAGTGCCATCTTGAACTTCTTGCCGCGGTCCACGTGGCCCATGAACGCCGCCAGCGGCGCGTGCACGGAGAGGAGGATGTCGTGGGATCGAAGCGTCTCGCCGAGCAGCGGCGCGCTCTCGTAGTCGAGCCAGAATCCGCCGGCAAAGCCGATCTCGCAGGCTCTGTAGCCGTCGGCCGCGAGCGCTTCCGCCGCCTCCTCGAAGCCCTCCGCCGGCAGTCCGGCCGGACCGATGCGGATCGCGCCCACAGCGCCAGCTTAGTGGGCTTCGGGCAGTCCGTCCGACGCGTTTTTTACCTTGTCCGCATGGCCAAGCAGCCCTCCAGGATCGACCTGCTCGAGCTCGACATCGACCTCCGCCTGACCGACCTCTGGCGCGAGGCCGCCGACATCTCGGAGTGGAACCTGGACGTCGTCGCAGCCTTCATGCGGGCTGCCTACGGCAAGGGCTATTGCGACGCCCTCACCGAGGATCTGCCCGGCTCGTTGTGCCACGACCACGGGTACCGGATTCCGGCGCGTCGGCCGCAGCCGTCCGAACACCACTAGGGCTAAGGCCTCAGTGCCCCGGGTATGATCGGGGCTGTGAGAAGGAGCCCGGCCAGGCTCGTGATCGCACTGTCGGTAGCGGCGGTGCTCGCGGTCTTCATCCTCTACACGTCGGTCGCAGGGGCGGGCACGCCGCAGCTCCAGCCGAGTGGGCTCATGGTTCATCCGAAAGGCAACGTGATGCTCGTCGGTCGCGTCGTCGGACAGCCCAGCGGTGATGCACACGCGACCCGCGGCCTCCACTTCGTGCTGCGCGACGCCAAGGGCAGCAACAACACCACGCGAGTGCCGGTGAGCTACCAGGGCACCGTCCCGGAGCTCTTCCGAACCGGCCGCGAGGTCGTCGTCGAAGGCTCGCTGCAGAACGGCACGTTCGTCGCGAAGCAGGGATCGCTCTCGACGAAGTGCCCGTCGAAGTACGCGCCCGCCAAGAAGACCTAATGGCAGCCCTCGGCCGCGCAGCGCTCTTCCTGAGCTTCGGGCTCGTCGTGTACGCGCTCGTCGCGGGCTCGCTCGCCGCGTGGCAGCGCCGCCGACGGCTCGCGCTGTCGGCGCAGAACGCGCTCATCGCCGCGTTCGTCTCGACCGCGGTCGCGGCGATCGTGCTCTGGAGCGCGCTCTGGCGCCGCGACTTCTCGTTCGTCTACGTCGCGGATCACACGAGCCGCGCGCTACCGCTCGGCTACCGGCTCGCCGGCCTCTGGAGCGGGCAGGAGGGCTCGCTCCTCCTCTGGCTGCTGATCCTCACCGGATACGCGGCACTCGCCGTGTGGCTGAACCGGCGCACGCGCGACCTCGTCGTCTGGGCGGTGCCGGTGCTCGCCGGCGTAACGACGTTCTTCGTCTTCATGCTCTGCTTCATCTCGAGTCCGTTCGCGACCGCGCCGGCGCCGGCGGACGGGGCGGGAATGGTGGCGAGCCTTCAGAACCCGTACATGCTCGCGCACCCGCCGCTGCTCTATCTCGGCTACGTCGGCCTCACCGTTCCGTTCGCCTTCGCGATGGGAGCGCTGCTCTCGCGGCGGACCGACGAGCGGTGGATCGTCGTCACCCGGCGCTGGACGCTCGCCGCGTGGACGTTCCTCGGTGTCGGCCAGCTGATCGGGTCGCACTGGGCGTACGTCGAGATCGGCTGGGGCGGCTACTACGCCTGGGACCCGGTCGAGAACGCGGCGCTGATGCCGTGGCTCGCGGCGACCGCGTTCCTGCACTCGGTGATGATCCAGGAGAAGAGCGGCATGTTGAAGGTCTGGAACTTGGTGCTCGTCGCGCTCGCCTTCTGCCTCTCGATCTTCGGGACGTTCCTCACGCGCTCGGGCGTGATCAACTCGATCCACTCGTTCTCGCAGAGCCCGCTCGGCGGCTGGTTCCTCGGCTTCATCGTGATCTGCGTCGCCTTCTCCGTCGGGCTCATCTACGTGCGCCTGCCGCTGCTGCGCACGAAGACGAAGCTCGAATCGCTCGTCTCGCGGGAGGCGACGTTCCTCTACAACAACCTGCTGCTCGTCGCACTCTGTCTGACGATCCTCTGGGGTGTCATGTACCCGCTCGTGACGCAGGCGGTGAACGGCGAGACCCGCTCCGTCTCGAAGCCGTACTACAACTTCTTCCTGCACTCGTTCGGGCTGCCGCTGCTGCTGCTGATGGGCATCGGCCCGCTCGTCGCGTGGCGTCGCGCATCGCTGCGCGCGCTCGGCAAGACGTTCCTCGTACCGGCCTTCTTCGCCGTGGTCGCCGGCGTGACGCTCATCCTGCTCGGGTTCGGTTCCTCGACACCCGGGCTGCTCGCCTACACGTTCGGG
>JAOPYX010000109.1 GCA_025964535.1 Actinomycetes bacterium
CCAACCCTACCGCCGGGCGCCAAAAGGGCCACGTCGGGACCCCCTTGTACGATGGCGTTCCCGTGCCCGAAGCGACTCCATTCGTTCACCTCCACGTCCACTCGGAGTTCTCGATCCTCGACGGGGCGTGCCGCATTCCGGCGCTCGCCGCGCGGGCCGCGGAGCTCGAGATGCCGGCCGTCGCGCTCCCCGACCACGGCTCCCTCGCCGGCGCGGTCGAGCTCGTCAAGGAGACGAAGAAGCACGGCGTCAAGCCGATCGTCGGCTGCGAGGTCTACGTCGCCGACGACCGCAGGGCGCAGCAGAAGGGCTACGCGCACCTGGCGCTGCTCGCCGAGTCGACCGAGGGCTACCAGAACCTGATCAAGCTCTCGAGCCTCGGCTACCTCGAGGGCTACTACTACAAGCCGCGCGTCGACTGGGAGCTGCTCGAGCGCCACGGCAAGGGGCTCATCGCGCTCTCGGGCTGCCTCTCCGGGCGCGTCTGCAGGGCGCTCGAGGAAGGCCGCGCGACCGACGCAGAAGCCGAGCTCGACCGGATGACGACGATCTTCGGCCGCGACCAGGTCTACGTCGAGATGCAGAACGCGCATCTGGACGTGCAGCAGCGCATCAACCCGCTGCTCCAGCAGCTCGCGACGAAGCGCGGCATGCCGCTCGTCGCCACCGGCGACGTGCACTACCTCAAGCACGAGGACGCGCGCGCACACGAGGCGCTGCTCTGCATCCAGTCGGGCGACTCGCTGAAGAACCCGAACCACTGGAAGTTCGACACCGACCACTTCTACTTCAAGACGGCCGCCGAGATGGCGCTCGACTTCCCGGGCCAGGAAGACGCGATGCGCCGCACGCTCGAGGTCGCGGAGCGCTGCAACGTCGAGATCGAGCTCGGCCGCATCCTGCTGCCGAAGTTCGACACGCCGGACGGCCGCGACGCGTTCGACTATCTCGTCGAGCTGTGCGAGAAGGGGCTCGGCCGCCGCTACGACAAGATCGGGCCGGAGCTGCACGAGCGGCTCAAGTTCGAGCTGAAGACGATCAAGGAGATGGGGTTCGCCGACTACTTCCTCATCGTCGCCGACTTCATCGACTTCGCCCGCCGCGACGGCGTCAGCGTCGGCCCCGGCCGCGGCTCGGCGGCGGGCTCGCTCGTCGCGTACTGCCTCGGCATCACCGACATCGACCCGATCCGCTACGACCTGCTGTTCGAGCGGTTCCTCAACCCGGGCCGCAAGTCGATGCCGGACATCGACATCGACTTCGCCGTCGAAGGCCGCGAGCGCGTCATCAACTACGTGCGCCAGAAGTACGGCAACGACCGCGTCGCGCAGATCATCACCTTCGGGACGATGGCGGCGCGCGCGGCGGTGCGCGACGCGGGCCGCGTGCTCGAGGTGCCCTATGGCGTCGTCGACAAGATCGCGAAGCTCATCCCGGAAGGGCCGGGGCAGACGCTCGACGAGTGCCTGAAGCCGGGCGGCGAGCTGAAGGGCGCCTACGACTCCGACCCGGTCGCACGCGAGATCGTCGACCTCGCGCGGCCGCTCGAGGGGCTGACGCGGCAGGATTCGATCCACGCCGCCGGTGTCGTGATCGGCGCCGCGCCGCTGATGGAGGTCGTGCCGCTGCAGCAGAAGGGCGCCGACCAGGAGATCGTGACGCAGTTCTCGATGAACACGATCGAGGCGCTCGGGCTGCTGAAGATGGACTTCCTCGGCCTGCGCAACCTCGACGTGATCGACAAGGCGGTCAAGCTGATCGGCGGCGGCCTCGACATCGGGAAGATCCCGCTCGACGACAAGAAGACGTACGCGATGCTCGCGCGCGGCGAGGCGACCGGCGTCTTCCAGTTCGAGTCGTCGGGCATGCGCGAGGCGCTCCGCCAGGTGAAGCCGACCCTCTTCGAGGACCTGATCGCGCTCGTGGCGCTCTACCGCCCGGGGCCGATGCAGTACATCCCGACCTACGCGAAGCGGAAGGCGGGCCAGGAGCAGGTCACCTACGTCGACCCGAGGCTGAAGGAGATCACCGGCTCCACGTACGGCATCTCGATCTACCAGGAGCAGTCGATGGAGATCGCGAAGCAGATCGCCGGCTTCTCCCCCGCGGAAGCCGACGATCTGCGCAAGGCGATCGGGAAGAAGATCCATTCCCTGATGGCCTCGTTGAAGGGGAAGTTCCTCGAGGGCTGCGCGTCAAACGGGGTTTCGAGCGGCGCGGCCAACCAGCTCTGGGCGGATCTCGAGCAGGCGCAGGACTACTCCTTCAACAAGTCGCATGCCGCGTGTTACGCGTTGATCGCCTACCGCACCGCGTGGCTGCGCGCGAATCACGCGAAGGAGTACATGGCGGCGCTCATCTCCTCCGTCATGAACACGAAGGACAAGGTGCCGTTCTACGTCGCCGCGTGCCACGACCTGAACATCGACGTGCTGCCGCCCGACGTGAACACGTCGATGATCGACTTCGCTGTCGTCGAGGGGAAGATCCGCTTCGGGCTGAACGCGGTCAAGAACGTCGGCGAGTCGGCATGCCGCTCGATCGTGCGCGCACGCGAGGAGGGCGGGCCGTTCGCGTCGATCTGGGACTTCACCGAGCGCGTCGACCCGCAGACGGTGAACAAGCGCGCGCTCGAGTCGCTCGTCAAGTGCGGTGCGCTCGACTCGACCGGCTCATCGCGCATGGGCATGCTCGGCTGCCTCGAGCAGGCGCTCGCCTGGGGGCAGAAGCAGCAGTCCGACAAGCTGCTCGGCCAGGGCTCGATCTTCGACCTCGGCGAGGCGATGGGCGACGCAGCTCCGCGTCACCATCCGACGATTCCGGCGGGTGAGTTCGAGAAGAACGAGCTGCTGAAGCTCGAGAAGGAGACGCTCGGGCTCTACGTCTCCGACCATCCGCTGACGCCGATCCGCGACCAGCTGCGGCGCAAGACCGACTGTGCGGTCAACGAGATCGAGCGCCGCCGCGATGGCGAGGTCGTGATCGTCGGCGGGATCGTCGCGTCGCTGAAGCAGATGACGACGAAAAAGGGCGAGCCGATGGTGTTCGCCGGGCTCGAGGACGTCACCGGCTCGTGCGAGGTCGTCGCGTTCAGCTCCGTCTACGTCCACGCGCGCGACCTGCTCGTGCAGGACCGCATCGTGATCGTGAAGGGCCGCGTCGACCACAAGCAGGCGGGGGAGACGAAGCTCGTCGCGATCGAGGTGACGGCGTTCGAGGCGACGCCGGAGCGGCGCGAGGTGCGGCTGAAGGTCGACGCGCGCATCGCCGCGGCCGGCATCGTGCGCGAGCTGGCGGCGCTGGTGAAGGACTTCCCCGGCGAGGCGCCGGTCTACGTCGACCTCGTGACGTCGATGGGGCCGAAGCTGCTCGAGCTCGGACCGAGCTACCGCGTGCAGCCCGTGCCGGACTTCTTCGCCGAGGTGAAGGCCTTGCTCGGCGAAGCCGCCGTCGCGTAGCGACGTTTTCGGCTTCGAGAGTCGTTCCGGTTTCGGGACACGTCTCACCCTTGCTGTTGCCCGGAGGAAGCAGTAGTCTCCGGCCGTCAAATACGAGGAACGAGGGTCGTCAACCGTGCGCCGTGTCGTCGTAGCAGCTGTTCTGGCTGCTCTCTCCATGCTTGTTATCGCGGCGTCCGCGCCGGCCGCTTCGTCCGCCACCACGACGCCGACGACGTTCACCGACCCGTTGGGGGACGGCGGCACGGCTGCGGACATCAGCGCCGTCAAGGTCTCGAACGACGACAGAGGCCAATACACCTTTGACGTTGCGTTCGCGACGCCTTACGGCGACAGCGCGTATTTCTACCTCTACCTCGACACCGACCGGAATGCGTCCACCGGCGACCCCGCAGAGGCCGGCGCCGACTATTCCCTCTTCGACGATCACGCGACGCACTCGTTCGACCTCAACAAATGGGACGGCAGCAGGTGGGTTCCCGCGCCGTCGGTCTCGACCGTCTCTGTGGTCGTCGCTCCGGGGGGCACCAGCTTGACCGTCTCCCTCAATCGATCCGACTTGAGCGGCGCGAGCGGCTTCAATTTCGTCGTGTACTCAGTGGATGGGGACGGCAGCGCCGGACACTACGACGATGCACCCTCCGGAACTGGCATGTTGGAGTACACCCTTCGGCCGACCCTGACGCTCTCGCTCGGCACCGCGAGTGCCGGGACCGCGAAAGCCGGCAAGCCGTGGGTCGTCGCGGTCGTCGTGAACCGATCGGACACCGGCGCAAGCGTCGGGTCGGAGGGGATGATCTCCTGCCAAGGGTCATCCGGGTCGACGAAGCTCGTCACCTCCCTGCATGCCTTCATCTCCGGAGGAGGAGGCAAGGGGACGGCCGCCGTCTGCGGTTTCGCGATACCGAAGTCGTTCAAGCACAAGGTGGTGTCCGGGACAGTGTCAGTGACGTTGCAGGGCCAGACCTTCAAGAAGGTCTTCACGACTGACACGACGTAGGCTCTGCGCGGTCGAAAGCCGTTTCGCCGCTACGGTGGACGGCCGATGACCAAGCCGAATCTCACAGCCACCCGCAACGACCTGCGGAATGTCGCGATCGTCGCGCACGTCGACCACGGCAAGACGACGCTCGTCGACGCGCTGCTCTGGCAGGCCGGCTCCTTCCGCGAGAACCAGGACGTCGCCGAGCGCGTGATGGACTCGACCGACCTGGAGCGGGAGAAGGGCATCACGATTCTCGCCAAGAACACGGCGGTGACGGTCGGCGACACGAAGTTCAACATCATCGACACGCCGGGCCACGCGGACTTCGGCGGCGAGGTCGAGCGCGGTTTGTCCATGGTTGACGGCGTCGTGCTGCTGGTCGACGCGAGCGAGGGTCCGCTGCCGCAGACCCGCTTCGTCCTCCGCAAGGCCCTCGAAGCCAAGCACCCCGTCATCCTGTTGGTCAACAAGACCGACCGCCCCGACGCGCGCATCGATGAGGTCGTCGCCGAGAGCCAGGACCTTCTCCTCGGTCTCGCCAGCGACATGGCCGACGAGCACCCCGACCTCGACCTTGACGCCATCCTGGACGTGCCCGTTGTCTACGCTTCCGGCCGCAATGGCGCCGCAAGCTGGAACAAGCCCGAAAACGGACAGCTGCCTGACAACGACGACCTCGAGCCGCTGTTCGATGCGATCCTCAAGCACATCCCGGCTCCGACCTACGACGACGAGCACCCGCTGC
>JAOPYX010000133.1 GCA_025964535.1 Actinomycetes bacterium
CGTGAGCAAGCGATCCTGAAGCGCCTCCGCGCAACGCCATTGCCCGCGTCGACGTACGTCGCGGCCATCCTCGTGTAGACGCTGCTCGTGTTCGCGCTCCAGACCGCGGCGCTCTTCTGCCTCGGCCGAGGCCTCTACGGCACGCCGTTCCCGACCGCGATCGGCTCGCTGATCCTGGCGGTGATCGTCGGCTCTGCAGCGTTCGCCGCGCTCGGCGTGGCGACGGCATCTCACATCCGCTCGGGCGAGGGATCGTCCGCCGTCGTCAACTTCATCCTCCTGCCGATGGCGTTTCTCACCGGATCGTACGGACCGACGCGGCACTACCCATCGTTTCTGCGCGCGATCGGCGACGTGCTCCCGTTGAAGTACTTCGTCGACCTGGTCAACGCGATCTTTCTCAAGGGTCATGCGATCTGGACGAAGCCGCTTGCCTTGGTCATTCTGGCGGCATGGGGCCTCGGGGGGCTGCTCGTTGCGGTGTTCAAGTTCCGCTGGGAGCCTCGCGAAGGTTAGATTCCGCAGCCCCAGGTAGGACCTGGGAGATGGAGCTCATCATGGATCCCGCAATCGCATTCCGCGTTCAGCCGCACGAACGGCCCTCCCTCGAGGTGAGGGTGAACTTCGGCATGTACGCGGGACGCAACGCGACCGCCGCCGAAATCGACGACCTGGCGCGCACGCTGCGCACCGAGCTACCGGCGTTCTCGATCGTCGCGGAGGAACGGCACCAGTTCGGCGACGACGTCGAGACGGCTCTGCATCAGGTCGTGATCGAGGTCGACCACCAGAACGCGGCCGCGCTCTCGGACGTGGCATGCGAGCGCGTCGTCGAGACGGCGAACCGCTGGGCTGCCGCCTGCATCGCGTCGCGCTCCGAGCTCGGCGAGCTCGGTACAGCCATCTAGCGAGCCATCTAGCGAATCCCGGCTGCAGTCAGCGCGAAGCGCGTGAGCGCACTCGGCGTGCGCTGCGCGCGCTTGATCGCCGACGCGAGCGACTCGGCGAAGTATTCGATGTCCGCGTCGGTGACCACGAGCGGCGGCAGCGCCTTCAGCACCGGGATGTTGTGCCCGGCCACCTGACTGAGGATGCGGTGCTGCGAGAAGAGCGGCCCGACGACGAACTGTGCGAACAATCCCGGCTGCATCTTCTCGATCATCTTCCACGAGAGCTTGCGCGACTCCGGCTCGCCGAACTCGATCGCCCAGATGAGGCCGAGCCCGCGCACCTCGCGGACGACGTCGAGCTCGTCGACGAGCGGCCGCGTCAGCTCGAGCAACTTCTCACCGAGGCGCGCTGCCTGCTCCACGAGCCCCTGATCGTCGATCTCCTGGAGCGTCGCGAGGCCGGCCGCCATCGCGAGCTCGTTCGGTGCGAACGTCGAGCCGTGCGCCACCGCGTTCTTCATCGAGTCATACACCGCCTCGTGCACCGCGCGCGACATGAGCAGCGCGCCCACCGGGACGTAGCCGCCAGAGAGTGACTTGGCGACCGGGACGAGATCCGGCTCGAGCCCCCAGTGCTCGAACGCGAAGAGCTTGCCCGTGCGCCCGAAGCCCGTCTGGATCTCGTCGACGCAGAAAAGCGTGCCGTAGCGGCGGCAGAGCGCCTGCGCACCCTGGAGGTAGCCCTCGGGCGGCAGGTTGACGCCCTTGCCCTGGACCGGCTCGACGAGGAAGAGGGCGACGTCCTCGCGGCGGAGCTGCTCCTCGAGCGCGTCGAGGTCGCCGAACGGCACCTGCTCGAAGCCGGGCAACAGCGGGCCGAAGCGTGCGGTGAACTCGGGATTGCCGTTCGCCGACAGGGAGCCGAGCGTGAGGCCGTGGAACCCGTGGTCGAGAGAGATGACGCGGCTGCGCTTCGTGGCGGCCCGGCCGAGCTTCAACGCGGCCTCGATCGCCTCCGTCCCCGAGCTCGTGAACTGCACACGCTCGAGCCGAGCCGGCGTACGGGCGAGCAATGCCTCGGCGAGGAGCCCCGGCAACGCGGTTGCGCCCATCTGCACCGAGCCGGGCGTGTCGAGCTCGAGCGCCTCGATGAGCGCATCGCGGATGCGCGGGTTGTTGCGGCCGGCGTTGTACATCCCGAAGCCGCCGAGCATGTCGAGGTAGCGATGGCCGTCGGCATCCCAGAGATAGGCGCCTTCGGCGCGCTCCCACGTGCGATCGAAGTCGATCGTCCGCAACACACGTATGAACTGCGGATTGATCGTGCGCGCCCAGCGGTCGAGGTCGTCGCCTCGCCCCTTCAGCATCCCGCGCAGGTCGGTACCGCCCACGACGGCAATCTACCTTGGTCAAGCCACGCGTCAGGCGGCAGGCAGCCGCACGACGAAGCGGCCGCCGCGCGTGCCGGGCAGCGCCTCGACGTCGCCCGTCGTGCTGCGGGCGAGTCGCCGCGCGAGTGAGAGCCCCAGTCCGGCGCCGTCGGGCCCTCCCGCCTCGCCGAGTCGGCCGCGAACGCCCGCCTCGAAGATGCGCTCCCGCTCGTCGGGCGAGACGCCGGGCCCGTCGTCGGCGACGACATAGCGAACCGTCGAGTCGCGCCGCTCGATCGAGATTTGGACGTGCGTCGAGCCGTACCGGCACGCGTTTTCGATCACCGGCTGCAGGATCCGCTCGGCGAGGTCGGCGTCGATGCCCAGGCGCACGGGCCGGTCCGGCTTCTCCACTTCGAGCTCGACTTGGTGATCCGAGACGAACCCGGCACACGCCTCGGAGACGTCCTCGGCCACCTCGTACGCGTCGGCCGTGCCACGCACAGCGCCGGCTTCGTGCCGCGCGGCCGCAACGAGCGCGTCGACGATCTTCGCGAGCTGCTGCGCGTTGCGATGCACGACCTCGAGCGCCGACCGGTACTCCTCCGGGGGACGCTCCCGCAGCAGCGCGAGCTCCGACTCCGCGAGCACGCGCGCGATCGGGGTGCGCAGCTCGTGCGAGAGCTCGGCCGAGAAACGCTGCTCGTGGCGCATGCTCGCCGCAAGACGATCGAGAAGCTGGTCGAGCGTGCCGGCGAGCTCCGTCAACTCGTCGTACGGCTCGCCGAGGGCGAAGCGCTGATCGAGATCGCGCTCGCTCCACGTTGCGGCTTGGCGGGTCATGCGGCGCACCGGGCGAAGCGACGCTGCGAGCAGCCAGCGCGACGCAACCGCTACGAGCAAGAGGACGACGCCGCCGAGGATCAACGACCCGATGAGCGCTACACGTTGGGTCTCCTCATATGGCGCAAGCGAGCCCGCGACGACGACGGTTCCGAGCCGATGGTTGTTGAAGACGACAGGCGTCGCGTACAGACGGGTGTCGGAGCCGGGGACGTCCACGAAGCGCTGGGGACCGCTCGCGAGGCTACGCGCGAGGTTGTTCACGCGCTTCCCGGCGCGCGGGCGCTCGAGCACCTTCCCCTGTGAGAAGACCCAGACGTTTGCGTCGGGTCCGGCGGCGTCCGGGGCCTCCTGGAACGCCAGGTGGCCGCGATCGTCGCGGAGCAGCGCGATCTGTTGGGTCGCGCGCGAGCGTAGGAGATCGCGGGAGTTCTGGTCGAGGCTCTTGGCGAGCAGGACGTTGAAGCCGACGAGCATCGCGGCAACCGCCGCGGTGACGACCGCGACGATCACGATCAACAGCCGGCGTCGGACTCCGAGGGGGCTCACTGGAGGCGGTAGCCGACACCGTGAACGGTGCCGATCTCGGGTGGTGCTTCGAGCTCGCGCAGCTTCCTGCGCAGCCGCGCCACGTAGGCGTCGAGCGTGTTCTCACGCACGATCGCGCCGTGCGGCCAGCCGGCACGCACGAGATCGCGTCGACGCACCGCTTCGCCGGGCCGTGAGAGCAGCCGTGCGAGCAGGCGGAACTCCGTCGGCGTCAGCGGAACCTCGACGCCGCTCGCACTGACGGAGTGCGTGACGGGATCGAGCCGAAGACCGACCGCCTCGACCGCGGCCTCGGTGCCGCCGCGGCGCACGAGAGCCTGCAAACGCGCCACCACTTCGACGAGCGCGAACGGCTTGGCCACGTAGTCGTCGCCGCCGGCATCGAACCCGGCGATGCGATCGACGAGCGCGTCGCGGGCGGTGAGGAAGAGCACCGGCGTCTGGACGCCGCGGGCACGCATCGCCTGGCAGAGATCGCGTCCGTCGGTGTCCGGCAACCCGATGTCGATCACGATTACGTCAGGCCCTACGTGATCGACGCGCTCGAGCGCCTCGTGCCCGGTCGACACCGTCTCGACCTCGAACCCTTCCTCGCGCAGGCCGCGACCGAGCACACCCCGCAGGTCGGCGTCGTCCTCGACGATGAGCACTCTCGGGCCGAGCATTGTCCGAGTATCACTCCTCGCGGAGAATCGCGCCGAGCGGGAGCCGCCGGATGCCGAACGCGGCGAGCAGCGCGGCCAGCAAGCCGCCGAGGATCGCAGCGCCGCCGAGCCCGAGCAGGAAGGCCCACGGCGCCGCCAGATGGTCGGGCGGCGGGTCGAACACGTGCTGGAGCATCGTCACGAGCATCTTCGCGAGCAGCCAGCCGAGCACGGCGGCAAGTGCGAGTGCGGCCGCGAGCACGAGTGCCGCTTCCGTCCAGAGGAATGCCGCAGCCTGGCGCAGCGAGGCTCCGAGCGCAGCCATCGTCGCGAGCTCCTGGCGCCGCTCCGCGAGACCCACGCCGACGAACAGCGCCATCGCGGCCGCAGCGAGCAGCAGTGCGAACACCTCTTCGATTCGGCTGATCCCGCGCAGGTCGACGGTCGTGATCGAGCTCGTCGTCTGGGCAAGCTGCTGCCGCAGGTCCCGCACCGCTGTGCCGTACTGGCTCGTCTGCGCCTTGATCCGGCTCGCGACCGGAACCGGGTCGCCCTTCGCGGAGGCGAAGACGACGTTCGGGCCGGGGTCGTGCGTGACGGACTGCAGATAGGAGAGGTTCGTCACCATGAACGAGTCCTTCGGCGCCGACGGGAACTCCTGGACGATGCCGATCACATGGAACGGAACCACCTTGAAGGTGCCGGTCGTGTGATCGAGCACGCGGAGCCGGAGAAGGTCTCCGAGCGACAGCGAGTAGTCGGCGATCGTCTCCTTCGAGACGATCACGCCGTCGCGTGTCGTATGCAGCCGCGAGAGGATCTGACTCGCAGAGCCGCCAAGGAAGTAGCTGTCGCGCAGCGTCGAGCCCTGCTTGAAGGTCGCCGCGTCGATCCCGAAGATGTCCTGCAGGTCGGGGCCGACGTATGCATACGAGTGGTCGACCGGCGTCGCACCTGCGACACCGG
>JAOPYX010000161.1 GCA_025964535.1 Actinomycetes bacterium
CGCCGTCGACCGGCGGCAGCCCGATCCGCTCCGCCGATGCACCGAGCCGGTCGATGTGCGCGTCGAGCCGGAACGGGTGGCCGCTATACACGCGAATCGTCTCGAACACCGCGCGGCCGCGCAGCACGCCCCCGTCGTCGGCGTGCAGCACCGGCGCATTCGGATCCAGCGGACCGCGGCCCACCTCGGCGACGGCGAGGAGCGTCACCGTATAGCCGCCGCAGGCAGCGGAGCCCCGATCGCCGAGAGCAGGGGCCGCGCCTTCACCCACGATTCCTCGACCTCGGCGTCCGGCTCGGAATCCCAGACGATGCCGCCGCCCACCCAGAGGTGGATCTGCCCCGCGACCACGGCGAACGTGCGGATCGTGAGCGCCAGATCGAGGTCGCCGTTCGGATGTATGCGCCCGAGCGCGCCCATCGACGCGCCGCGCCCGACGGGCTCGAGCGCGGCGATCAGGTCGAGCGCGGCGATCTTCGGGCAGCCGGTGACGGAGCCACCGGGCAGCACGGCGTCGAGCAGTTGCGTCAGCGTCACGTCCCCGCGCAGCTCACCCTCGACCGTCGCGACGAGGTGCGACACGCCGGCCAGCTGGCGCTCGGCAAGCAGCTCGGGCCAGTGCACGCTGCCCGGGACGCAGACGCGCGACAGGTCGTTCCGCTCGAGGTCGACGATCATCACGTGCTCGGCCGCGTCCTTCGCCGACTCCACCGGCACGCCCGCGGGCCGCGTCCCCTTGATCGGTGAGGTGCGCACTATCCGCCCGCGTCGCGAGAGCAACAACTCGGGCGAGGCGGAGGCGATCGTCCAGCCGTCGCCCGTGAGCGGCAGCGGCTCGAGCGGCCGGAGCGGCGCGAGCGCGTGCGCGAGCCCCACGGGGTCGCCCTCGAAGTCGGCGCAGAGGTGCTGGACGAGGTTGACCTGGTAGACGTCGCCCTCGGCGATCGCCGAGCGCACCGACTCCACGGCAGCCGCGTACTCCGGCTCTGTCCAGCTCCTGCGCCACTCGCCGACGGTGAAGCTCGCCGCCGGGCGCGGCCGCGCGCCCACGGGCTCGATCGAGTACGCGACAGCCGGCAGCGCGCACGGCTCCGGCGGCGCGGCACGAGAGAGCCGGCGCAACGCGTCGGAGTCGCGATAGCCGACGTACACCTGCGCGAACACGTCGTCGCGCCCGAAGAAGCCCTCCGCCGCGAGCGCGGGCTCGAGCTCCGCCAGCGACTCCAGCTCGACGGTCAACCGCAGACGGCCCGGGCGGCGAAGCGCAGCCAGTCGAGCCCGAGCTCGAGGTCGTCGACGGGGATGCGCTCGTCCGCCGAGTGGATGAGCTGCGCCGCCACCTCCGGCGGCATCGTGCGCATCGGAAAGAAGCCGTACGCGACCGCACCGAACGCCTCGCGCAGCCAGTGGCTGTCGGTGAAGCCGGCAGTGCAGATCGGCACCGCACGCGCACCGGGCTCGCTTTCCTCGATGAACGAGTCGACAGCGTCCCAGAGCGGCGTGTCGAGCGGCGAGCGTGTGCCGCCCTGCGCCTCGAGCCAGTCGAAGTCGTACGCGACGTCGGAGCCCAGCACCTCGCGGACGATCCCCGCGACGGCCTCCGGGCTCTGCCCCGGCAGGAGGCGGCAGTCGACGACGATCTCGCAAAGCGCGGGAATGACGTTCCGCTTCTGGGACGCCGAGATCATCGTCGGCGCGAACGTCGGGACGAGCAGCGGCTCCACGAGCTCCGCGGCGATTGGATGCACGGCGCGCGCCCGCTCGACAGCGGACGTCGCCGGCGGCACTTCGCCGAGCACGGTCTGCAGGAACGCCTCGACCTCCTGCTGCACTTCGGGCTCGGGCCGGTACGCAGCAAGCCGCTCGACGAGCCGTGCCGCCTTCACGAGCGCGTTGTCGGCGATGCCCGGCATCGACGCATGCCCGGAGCGGCCGTGGACGCGCACGTTGAAAGGCGCCGTCATCTTCTCGGCCGTCGAGCAGAGGTAGTAGATGCTGCCGCCGAGGTCGAGCCGGTCGCCGGCGCCCTCGTTGATCGCGTAGTCGCAGCGCACGGCTTCGGGATGCTGCGCGCAGAGCCACTGCAGTCCGAAGCCGTCGCCGACCTCCTCGTCGGCGGTGGCGGCGAAGATCAGCTCGCCCGCCGGCTGGAATCCCTCACGGGCAAGCGACGCGATCGCGACGGCGTTCGCAGCCACCTGGCTCTTCATGTCGAGCGCACCCCGCCCCCAGATCTCCTCGTCCCGCACCTCACCCGAAAAGGGTGGAACCGACCACTCGCGCGGATCCGCGAGGACGACGTCGGTGTGGGAGAGGAGGAGCAGCGTGGGCCCGTCGCCGGTGCCGCGGATCCGGGCGACGAGATTCGCCCGCTCCGGCACGCGCGCGTAGAGCTCACACTCGACGCCGCTCGCCTCGAGGTACTCGCGCAGCAGCTCGGCCGCCGCCGTCTCATTGCCCGGCGGATTCGTCGTGTCGATCCGGATGAGCCGGCTGAGGAGGTCTGTCACCTCGCCGCGCAGGGAGGTCACGGCCACGCGCGGAGCATACTTGTGCCGTGGGAGACCTCTTCTCGGATGCCGCCTCCGAGCGCGCGGGAGCGTCAGCGCCGCTCGCCCAGCGCCTGCGGCCGCGCAGCCTCGACGAATTCGTCGGCCAGGAGCACGTGCTCGGCGAGCACTCCGCGCTGCGGCTCGCGATCGCCGAGGACCGCGTCCGCTCCTCGATCTTCTACGGCCCGCCGGGAACGGGGAAGACGACGCTGGCGCGCATCGTCGCGACGACGACCGGCGCCGAGTTCGAGGAGCTCTCCGCCGTGTCCGCGACGGTCAAGGACGTGCGCGAGGTGCTCGCCCGCGCGCGCGAGCGGCTCGGCATCTCGGGCCGGCGCACGATCCTCTTCCTCGACGAGATCCACCGCTTCAACAAGGCGCAGCAGGACGCGCTCCTCCCAGCCGTGGAAGAGGGGCTTCTCACGCTCATCGG
>JAOPYX010000203.1 GCA_025964535.1 Actinomycetes bacterium
GGCGGTGACGGACGCCGGGGCCGACGCCGTCCTCCTCAAGGGCGACCTCGTCGAGACGCTCGTCGACCGCCTCGCCGCCGTGCGGACGGCCCCCCGCACCTGAAGCAGCCGCGCTGGCCACACTCCGGCCGCGCCACAGCGCTACGATGGGCGCCGCGTTACCGTAGGTGTGGGGCGAGGTAGCTCAGCTGGTAGAGCACTCGGCTGAAAACCGGGGTGTCGCCGGTTCGAGTCCGGCCCTCGCCACTTCGCATTGCTCGCGGCCGTAGGCCGCGATCGCTCTCAGAGGGTGTCGACCTGGATGATCAGGTCGCTGCCCTCCTCGGCGCGCAGGAGCGCCGCCGCGCTGCCCTGGGCGACGGCGACCGCCAGGCTGCGGTAGCTGTCCTCGAAGAGGATCAGGTCGCCTGGGCGCGCGTCGCTGAACGTCCTCGCCGCGACAGCGAAATAGCGGTCGCCGCCGCTCCGGATCTCCACCTGTGTGCCCGGGACGACCCCGGCCTGATCGAGATGCTCGCGCGTCAGGTTCAGCGCGACGTTCCCGAAGCGGTCGATCCCCAGCACCGTCGCCCGGATTCGCGCGTGACCCACCTCCGGCTCGGGCAGGTCGAGGCGCACGAGGCCTTCAGGGTCGACCGGCGGCCCGAGCTCTGCAAGCGACACGCCGAGCGCGAGATGGGCCGCCGCCGGCGAGAACAGGTCGCGGCCGTGGAACGTTCGCGACACCGACTGGAGCGCGTACGTGGGGTTCGCGAGCTCGTGCGCCTCCACGACGCCGCCGAAGCGATCGGCCGCCGGCAGGAGCAGCCCGTTGTCGGGACCGACGTACAGCCGCCCTTCCGCGTCACGCAGGGCGAGCGGACGCCGCCCGCCGCCGACACCCGGGTCGACGACCGCGAGATGCACGCCCGGCGGCATGTACGGAAGCGAGTTCGCAAGGGTCAGCGCGCCCTGGAGGATGCGCCCCGGTCGCACTCCGTGGGTCAGATCGATGATCTGGACGTCCGGCGCGAGGCGCTTCATCACCCCGTGGCACGTGCCGACGAAGTCGTCCTGCAGCCCGAAGTCGGTGAGGAACGTGATGAACATCAATGATCCGCCGGGTGATGTTTGTGAGCTTCTGGGGCGCGAGCACCAAGCGATGCAAGGACGCAGGGAGAATCCAGACTGGTTGTTCTGGGTTCGACCGAGGACGCGGCAGCGCGCCGCGTGATCGCGTTCCAGAAGCCACAAGGCATCGCGCGGTGGATCATGTAAGCGAGGCTACGACATCGAGCAGGCCTTCGACGTCGTGTGACTCCGCAACGGCGGCGACGTCGAGCCCCAGCTCGCGCGCCGCGGCGGCCGTCTGCGGGCCGATCGCGACGACCGGCATCGTGGCGCCCGTCGCGGCGAACGCGCGTGCGGCCGATGCCGAGGCAAGCAGCGCGACGTCGCCGTCGGGCGGCGTCTCCGGGCGCAGCTCGATCGTGCGATAGAGGGCGACGAAGTCGGCGTTGCGCTCCTCGATGAGAAGACGGCGTGCGCCTTCCGCCGCTGCGAGCAGCAGACGGCCCGGCGGAAGCTCGGCGAGCAGCCCCTCCTGCGTCGCGACGGACGGAACGAGGTCGGCCTCGAGGCCGTGCTCGCGCAGGGCGTCCGCCGTGCCGCGGCCGATCGCCGCGATGTGCGCCGGCGTGCCGGTCAGCCGGCGGGCGAGCTCGGCGGCGCCGTTCGGGCTCGTCACGACGACCCAGTCGTAGCCCGCCGGATCGACGGGCTCGTCTCCGAGCGACTCGATGCGGATGAGCGGGCAGCGCACGACCTCGTGGCCGAGCGCCGTGAGCCGCTCCGCGAGGGGCTCCGCTTTCGCCGCCGAGCGCGTGACGACGATCCTCACCGCTGCGAGAGCCGCACGAGCTCGAGCCCGAGCGCCACAGGGTCGTCGCCGCTGCGACGCTCGATCCACGAGCCGTCCTCGGCTGCGATCAACGCGACGAGCGTCGCGCCGTCGTGATACGCCGCGACCGGGGCAAGGCAGCCACCCCCCACGGTTGCAACGGCTTCCCGCTCCGCCTCCACCCGCCGGCGCGTCTCGCCGTGGTCGGCGGCAGCGACGAGATGCTCGTCGCCGGCACGCACCTGCAGAGCAAGCGCCCCCTGCGCCGCCTCCGGCAGGAGCTCGTCCGGGTCGAAGCGGTGGCCGATCTCGGCGCCCAGACCGAGCCGGTCGAGACCACAGGCCGCAAGCACGACCGCGTCGAGCCCGCGCTCCCCGCGCTTGCGAAGGCGGGTGTCGATGTTGCCGCGCAACGGCTCGATCGAGAGCGTCGGCTCCAGCGCGAGCAGCTGCGCCTTCCGTCGCGCGGAGGCGGTGCCGACGCGCATGCCGGGAGCGATCTCGGTCGCACCGCAGAGCGCGTCACGCGGATCGTCTCGCTCGAGGTAGGCGCCGACGACGAGGCCCTCGGGATCCGACGACGTCATGTCCTTCGCGGAATGCACCGCGATGTCGATGCGATGCTCGAGCAGCGCTTCCTCGAGCTCCTTGACGAAGACGCCGCGCGAGCCGATCTCGCCGAACGGCTTCGTCCGGTCGCGGTCGCCAGCGGTCGTGATCGGCATGAGGGCGATCTCGATCCCCGGCGCCCGCAGGCGCGTCGAGGCGAGCTCGGCCTGCGTGAGCGCGAGCCTACTGCCGCGGCTGCCGACGCGGATCAGCACAGCGGGAACGCCTCCGCACGGGCTGGCCACAGAGGGACGCACCGCGCGGCCTGACGCGCACGAACGCCGTCGGGACCTGCAGCGGCAGCGGTCGCCCGGTCAGCTTTCCGAGCTTCAGCGTTCGTCCTCACCGAGACCGAACAGGTGCCGCACCGCGTCAGCATAGATCACCCCGTCGGCTGCCGCGGCCGCCTGCTTCATGCGCACAGTCGGCAGGTGCAGGAGCTTGTTCACGATCTGCGAGGTGATCGCCTCGACGGCATTCCGCTGGCTCTCGTCGAGCCGTCCGAGCAGGCCTTCGGCCTTGCGCAGCTCGGCCTCGCGAATCTCCTCGGCGCGGGCGCGCAGGGACGCGATCGCCGGCACGACGTCGAGCGACGCCTGCCATTCGCGGAACTTCTCGGCCTCGGCGGCGACGATCGCCTCTGCGCGCTCCGCCTCGCCGCGCCGGCCTACGAGGGTCTCGGAGACGATCGCCTCGAGGTCGTCGATGTCGTAGAGGTAACACCCGTCGAGCTCGTGGATCGCCGGATCGAGGTCGCGCGGCACCGCAAGGTCGATGAGCAGGAGCTGCCGCCCGCGGCGGGTGCGCAGCGCACGTTCGACCGCCGGCGCATCGAGCACGTAGCCGGGAGCGCTCGTCGACGAGACGACGACGTCGGCCGTCGCCAGATGCTCCTCGAGCCGGTCGAGCGGCAGGGGCTCGGCGCCGAAGCGCTCCGCCAGATCGGCGGCATGGTCGAGCGTGCGGTTGGCGACGAACGCGATGCGCGCGCGGCGGCTGAGGAGATTCCGTGCCGCCTGCTCGCTGATCTTCCCCGCGCCGACGAGCAGGATCGAGCGGCCGTCGAGATCGCCGAACACCTGCTCGGCGAGCGCGGCCGCAGCGGACGAGACGGATGCCGGGGTCTCGCCAATGGCTGTCTGCGCACGCACCTTGCGGCCGGCGTGCAGCGCCTGGCGGAACACACGGTCGAGCAGGGTGCGCGTCGTGCCGGCGTCGTGTGCCGTGCGCACCTGCCCGAGGATCTCGCCCTCGCCGGGGACGAGCGAGTCGAGGCCGGCCGCAACGCGGAAGAGATGCAGCGCAGCCGCGTGGTCGCGCAGCCGGTAGAGCGCGGGCTCGACCTCCGCCTCGAGCTCGGCGAGCGCTGCGACGGCAGCCCGCTCAGCTGCATCGATGTCGACGGCCGCGACGTAGAGCTCCGTTCGGTTGCACGTCGAGAGAACGACAGCCTCGCCGCCGCCATCCGCGAGGCGCTCCGCGAGCGTCGAGCCCCGCTCGCGATCGAGTGCGACCCGCTCCCGCAGCTCCACCGGAGCGTGATGGTGCGAGGTGCCGACGAGGACGAGGCGCATCAGGCGAAGTGGGCGGCGGGGAGGGCGAGACGGACGACGATCACGAGCGCGAATCCGGCGAGCGCGACGTACGCCGCGCGACGCCCGGACCAGCCGCGAGCGGCGCGTAGGACGAGATACGCGGACCACACGACCCAGGTGAGGGCGGTCGCCACGACGACGGCGTCGACGCGCCTGCCGTCGGCGAACAGCCGCACGAGGCCGACGGCGAGGCCGAGGGTCAGCGCCGGAAGCGAGAACAGGACTGCGCGGGACGCGAGCCGGTCGAGCGTCGCGAGCGACGGCGCCTGGCGGCGCAGGATCGTCACCTCGCGGCGCTTCAGCCGCCGTTCTTGCCAGATGTAGAACGCAGACAGCGCGGCCGCCAGCGTGAAGCCCGCGAAGGCGGCGAGCACGAGGCCGACGTGCAGCACGAGGAAGAGGTTCGAGTAGTGACTGCGCGCGCCGGTGCCGGTGCCGCCGCCGGCGCGCGAGACGACGAGGAGCGCGGCTGCGAGCGGCATGACTGCGAGGCCGAGGAGGCGATACGGCCTGCGCACGCCGAGGTAGACGGTGACGACGAGCCACACGAAGAGGTTGAGCGAGCCGGCCCAGGTTCCCCAGGGGAAGCCGCCCTCGCGTGTCGCCTGCACGGCGAGCAGAGCGGTCTGCGCGAGCCAGCCGAGGCGCACGCCCCAGATGGCGGCGCGGCCGGCGGCGCCGGCGCGACGCGCGTAACCGAAGTAGCCGAACGCGGCCTCGCCGTACAGCAGCAGCGTCGGCCAGAAGAGCAGTTCAGCCATCGGAGCCAGGGTCGTGCTCCGGCGCGAGCGCCACGACCTCCCGCTCCAGCCGCTGCAGCTTCAACTCGCCGCCGGAGCCCGGCTCGTGCTGCTCCGTCTCGAGTGCCCCAACCTCCCGCTCCAGTCGCTGCAGCTTCAGCGCAATGATCAGCACGTACACGAGCACGAGCGCGAAGATCACGCAGTACGCGGCGGTGACGTATTTCTCCGCGCTGGTCATGCCGTCGCTCCCCGCAGCTCACGCAGGCGCAGGTCGAGCCGCTTGCCCGAGAGCTCGACCCGGTAGAGCGTGTACGCGAGCACGACGACCGCCACCTGCGAGACGAGATAGGTCACGAGGATCCAGCCGCCGAACGCCGGCCCGTTGCGCGTGAACACGACCGGATGGATGAACTGCTGCGCGAGGCGGATCGCCAAGAAGCTGACGGGCACCAGGATGACGCCGAAGAGCGCGTACACCGCACAGAGGTTCGCGCGCTGCGGGCCCGGGTCGACCGAGAAGCGGAGCATGAAGTACGCCGCGTAGAAGAGGAACAGCACGAGGAAGAGCACGAGCTGATTCTCGCTCCACAGCCACCAGTGTCCCCACGAGATCTTGGCCCAGATCGAGCCGGTGAGGAGGACGAGCGAGCCGAAGATCACGCCCTGGTGGATCGCGACGTAGCTCTCGAGGTCGGCGCTCGGCTCGCGCTTCCAGAGATGGACGAGCGCCTTCCAGGCGCCAAGACCGAAACAGAGATAGGCGGTGAAGGCGATCGAGACGTGGAAATAGAAGATGCGCTGAGAGAAGCCCTGGTTGGCGTCGGTCGGCGCGACGAAGAAGACGAGGGCGAGCGCGAGCGTCACGAGCACGAGCGAGGACGCCGCAAGCGCCGGTAGCGATATCCGGTACGACCGACCCACAGCCGGAAGTGTCGCAGGTCCTCCCAAGGCGACCGCGGGAGAGGGCTATTCCGTGACGACGTACTCGAACGCCGCCCAGCACAGAAGCGCGAACAGGGCGTCGTAGAGGCCGAGAAAGCCGAGGTAGCGGCCCGGGTTGCCGGCGACGCTGGCGCCGACTCCGCCGATCACGATCGGGATCGCGAGGGGGAGAAAGAGCAGCGGCATCAGGAGGTCGCGGGCGCGAGTGACGACGGCCATGGCGCCGACGAGGGTGCCGACGGTGCAGATCCCGATGTCGGCAAGGGCGACGCCGGCCACGGTGGAGCCGCGCAACCCGTGGAAGAAGAGCGCGAACACGGGCAGCGCAACGAGCTCGGCCGCGATGAGGAACGCGAGCGTGGCGAGCGACTTCGCAAGCCAGATCGCGCTGCGGTCGCACGGCGCGAGCACGAGGCCG
>JAOPYX010000236.1 GCA_025964535.1 Actinomycetes bacterium
TCGAGATAGCCGCGGCCGAACGCCGACACGCGCAGCAGCGGCACGAGCTCCCCGAACGACCAGAACGAGCGCAGCGCGAACTGTGCGGTCGCGAGCAACACGTAGACGGGGATCGCGATGAGCGCGACCACCAGTGCCGACCAGAACGCGACGGAGACTGCACGTAACCGCGTCCCCGCGACTCGCGCGACGAGCGGTCGCGCGATGACGGTGCGCAGCACGAAGAGTCCGATTGCAGCGAGCATTGCGAGGAGTGCGACCCAGCGTGCGGCGACCAGCGTCGGCGTTGCCGCCGTCTCCGAGAGCGATGGGATGACGAACTGCGGCGCCGGTCCGGCATTCGGGCCCACCGCGAACGTGAACGCCCCTCGAACGGGATGCCCGTCGACCGAGATCACGCGCCAGACGACGAGGTACCAGGCTTCGCGCAGCGGCCTCACGGGAACGTCGAGCTCGTTCACGTTCGACGCAGAGCGGCGCGCCGGGCCGGCAGCGAGCTGGTGCGCGCCCGCGTCGGTCACCGACACGATCGCGAACCGGGGCTCGACCGCCTCGCTGAAGACGAGCTGAACCGCCTTCGGCGACCCGTTCACCACGACGCTCGCAGCCGGGACCGTGCGCAGCAGCGCTGCGTGCGACCACGCAACGGCCGGCACGGCGAGCGCTGCCGCGACGACACAGCCGACGACGAGCGTGCGTCTCACGTCACGACGAGCGTGAAGGGCGCCGTGATCACGCGCCCGTCGACGCGACACTGGAGGAACAGCCGCCACGTGCCGGGCAGCGGCACGAGCACTCCGACGTTCAGCGTTCCCGGGCTCGCCGAGGTGCCCGTCACCTTCGCCGTGCCGAGCGCGCTCGTGCAGCCCGACGCGCCGGGTGCGCAGACGTGCGTGTGGAAGTAGTCGAGAGAGCCCTTGCGAAAGAAGATCGCGTGCGCGAGCGCGCCGTACCAGGGAGTGAACGACGCCGGTGTGCCGTCAGGTCGCGTGACCGTGAAGCGGAGGAAGGCAGGCTCGATCGCGCGCATGTGTGGCGTGCCGTGCAGCACGAACCGATAGCCGCCGACGGTCTCGGTTCGCCGCAGTGGAGGCAACGGCTGCGGCCGGTAACCGCCCGCGACGTCGATGGTCGAGAAGAGCTGGAAGTTCGTCTGCGCTGCGTGCTGCGGATACGCGTCGACGACGATGCGATACGGCCCCGGTGACGGGAACGCGATCGGCTCGGTGAAGGATCCGTCGGGCCGGATCGGCGGATGGCGGTGCACGATCGTCGACAGGTCGCGGCGGACGAAGATCAGGTGCACGCCCGTGTGCGGCCCCGCACCGTGCCGGTAGTCCGTGAGCGGAGTCCCGTCGGGCTGGACGATCCGGAACGAGAGCGTCGCAGGCTTCCCGGCTGCGGGATGCACGACCCGCAGTGGCTCGAGCCGGTACGTGCGTGCCGGCTGCACCGTGATGCCGCCGCCCTGCTTCGCGCCGCTGCTTCCGCCGCAGCCGGCGAGCAGTGCCACGAGCACGACGAGCGGGATAGCGTGGCGGCGATGCTTCTGGTGGCCGCGGCTCTTGCGCTCGTGCCGACGCCGATCGGCGTCGGCGCGAGCTACCACCCGCAACCTGCTGCGCACGGCGCGTGCGTTGCGGCGCCGATAGACCGCGGCCCGCGCGTGCACGTGGAGCTCTTCGCCGGCGGCCGCGTCGTGATCGTCCCCACCGCGATCGGGCTGCGCGGTGAGCGCGTTGCGCTCGGCCGCGTCACCCACGCCCGTTGTCGCGCGCCGCTCTGGACGACGGATCCGTCCGGCGTCGTCTCCTTCGAGCGCGGAGCGACGCTCGGCGACCTCTTCGCGATCTGGGGCCGTGCGCTCGGTCCCGCGCGGCTCCTGGCTTTCCGTGGCAGTGTCCGCCTGTACGTGAACGGCGTCCGCCGCCGTCTCGACCCGCGAAGCCTGCGGCTGCGCGACCGCGACGAGATCGTGCTCGAGGTCGGCCCGGCCGTCGCGCCGCACCGCAGCTTTCGCTTCCCTCCGCGCTGACATCCTCATCCCGGACCCAACGTCGAGTGCAGCAGGAGCACGACCACGACCACGGCTGCGACCCCGGCGCCGAGGGCCGCCACCGACACGAGCAGCTTGAGCCACGCCGCGTTCATGCGACCGAACGGCCTCCCCGCAGCGCGAGCCCGGCCACCGCGATGACGAGCGCGAGCGCACCGAGCGCGACACCGACGAGCGCGAGCGTCGAGGAGCCTCCGCCGCCGAGCGACGCCTTGGCCTCGATGACCGGCGCAGGCGTGTCAGAGGACTCGCTGCCGGACCAATCGACGACAGAGCCGTCGGAGTACGTCTGGCGCACCCCGAACCGGTAGCTCCCCGACGAGGTCGTGCTGGCGAGGAAGGAGAAGGCTGCATCCTCACCCGTGGGAACGGCGCCTCCACTCCAGGTCACCTTCGTGACCACGGCCGAGTCGCCTGAGCCGGTCTTCTGCACCGTGCGCTTCCAACCGGGCGCCGGCACGAACGAGTCGATCGAAAAGCCAGACGGCGGCGTCAGCTCGATCGTGGTCGTCGTCGCTCCTGCCTTCTCCGTCGGGACGGCGAGCGTGAACACCTGTCCCTCCTTGGCGAGCGCGACGGGTGGGCTCACGTGTGCGTGAGCGAATGCGGCCGTCGTGGCCGTGAGCGCCGACAGCCCAATGACTGCGAACGCGGTGATGCGACTCCAGGTCGTCATGTCGTCTCTACTCCTTCGTCGGAACGGTCGGTTCGGACGCGCGCACGCGTCCGGCCTGCGTTACACGGCGAAGGGGAGCGGTGGGCCTCGCTTTGCGAGGCGGTAGGCGAGCGCGCCGAGGCGCGGCAGCGACACCGCGACAGGGGCGACCGCCGACACTGCGACAGGTCGGACTGCAGGCGGCCGGGCGGCGAGCGCACGGCCGGCCTGATTTGCCGCCCGTAGCAGGAGTCGCGCCGCGAGCCAGGCGAGCAGCGAGAACGGCAACTGGAGCGCCAGCCCCGGCAGGAACGTGGGGGCGGCGAAGGCATGCAACGCGAAGGTGCCTGTATGCAACGACAGCTCGAGCAGCTCCTGGGTCGCGAACGCAACCGGTGCGAGCGCGCTGAACGCCCAAGCCGGGAGCCCGCGCGCCGAGCGTCCGCGCGACGCGTCCACGACGGTCACGAGAAGCGCGACGAGTGCGATCGCGATCGCGACGCCGAGGACGAGCGGCAGCTGGCTGAGATAGCCGTGGCCTGTGAGGGCGAGCGCGTGGACGCGAACCGGCGCGCCGGGGTAGATCAGCCGGTAGGTCAGGCCATGAGCAGCCTGCGAGCCCGCGACGAGCAGGGGCACCGCGACGAGCCAGGTGATACCGCGTCTCATCGGTGAGACTCTAATGCTGGCAGTGCGTCAGCGGCCGCGCAGACGGTCGAACATGCTCCTGCGGCGCGGCGCGGCTTCCTGCGGGTGCTGCTCCGGCTCGGCAACCTGCTCCGGTTCGGCAACCTGCTCCGGTTCGGGGGCCGCGGCAGGCTCGTCGGCGGGCGCAATCGTGCGCGGAGCCGCCTGGCGCTCGCGCTGAGCGCGGATCGCAGCGTTCATCTCGTCGCGGTGAGACTGCTCCGCCATCGCCCGGACATGTTAGGCACTGGGGCCTGGGCTCCTGCCGGTCGTCAACGGTCTAGGCTCTTGCCATGTGCTTCGACAGCGACTCGCTGCCGCCGATCCCGGTCATCTCGGGCGCTGCGGTCTCCCACGACGATCGCGTGCTCCAGGCGGCGGACGGCAACCGCTTCGCCGCCTTCTCCGCTGCGCCGGATGAGCCCGCAACGACCGGCGTCGTGATCCTCCCGGACGTCCGCGGCCTCTATCGCTTCTACGAGGAGCTCGCGCTCCGCTTCGCCGAGCGCGGGTACCCGGCCATCGCCTTCGACTACTTCGGACGGACGGCCGGCGTCGAGAAGCGCGACGACGACTTCGAGTACATGCCGCACGTGGCGCAGACCACGCCGGAGGGAGTGCAGGCCGACGTCGCCACAGCGGTCGAGCATCTGCGCGCGCAGGGGTGCACCTCGGTGTTCACCGTCGGCTTCTGCTTCGGCGGCCGTCACTCCTGGCTCGCCGCAGCAGGGGGCCACGACCTCGCCGGCGCCGTCGGCTTCTACGGCATGCCGGCCGAGCGGAACGGCGTCGCCGGGCCGACCGCGCGGGCAGGCGACATCGCGGCGCCGATCCTCGCGCTGCAGGCCGGTGCCGACCAGAACATCCTTCCCGAGCACAACGCCGCCTTCGACGCGGCACTCACCGACGCGGGCGTCGAGCACGAGGTGGTCACCTACGACGGCGCGCCGCACAGCTTCTTCGACCGCAAGCAGGCGGAGTTCGCCGACGCGTCCGACGACGCCTGGCGGAAGGTGCTCGCGTTCATCGAGCGCTACGCGTGATCGGGCTCCGCCTCGTGGGTCGCGCAGCCCCGTCGATTGGGCCGAACGGCCCATTGCGCCCGGCGTAGTCCGGAGCGAACCTGGAGCCGTGCTCGTCGCGCTGCTCCTCGCCGGCTCGCTCGTGCCCCTCGTTGCGATGCTCGTGGCGCTCTTCGCCGCCGCCTGGTTGCGCGAGGGCCGGCGCGAGAAGGCGCCGGCCGCCCGCTAGGAAGGGCTGTATCTACCGCGCTCGTGCCGGCGCGGGCGAGGACGCCGGTGCCGGCGACGCCCGCCGCCGCACGGCATTGAGCGGCCGCGCAACTGCCTCGAGTGCCTTGCCGGCAGCCTCGACGCCGATGAGTATCTCGACGACGCCGCCGATCGCCATCATCACGCCGCCGATTACGAACGCCATCGTCACGTAGCCGACCGAGCCTGTCTCGATCAGCTTCCCGAAGGTCCACGGCGCGGCGATTGCGACGCCGGTCCCGCACGCATAGAAGAGCGCGATCGCCATCGCACGCGTCTCCATCGGGAAGATCTCGCTCACCGTCAGATACGCCGCCGACGCGCCGGCGGAGGCGAAGAAGAAGCAGACGCACCAGCAGACCGTCAGCGTCGTCGCCGACAGCACCTGCGCGTGGAAGAGCCATGCCGTCACGAGTAGCGTCACGCCCGCGGCGATGTATGTGCTCGAGATCATGACCTTGCGCCCGACGCTGTCGAAGAGCGGGCCGAGCAGCCACGGCCCGACGAGGTTGCCGATCGCGAACGGGATGATGTACAGCGGCGCATTCGCCTTCGATGCGTGGAAGAACGTCGTGAGGATGGACGTCATGCCGAATAGCGTCGCGTTGTAGAGCACCGCCTGCGACGCCATGAGAGCGAAGCCGAGCACGCCGCGCTCCGGGTACTCCCGCGCCACGTGCTTCGCGATCTCGATGAAGCCGATCGACCTGCGCTGCTCGATCTCGAGCGGCTCGCCCTCGGGCTCCGGCAGGTTCGGGTGGCTCTTCTGCACCTCGGCCTCGATCTGGCGCACCACCTCCTCCGCCTCTTCGCCGCGCCCGTGCGTGAGCAGCCAGCGGGGGCTCTCCGGCACGGCGTTCCTGACGAACAGGATCCCGATCGCGAGGATCGCGCCGAGGCCGAAGCCGACCCGCCAGCCGACGGCCGGCCCGAGCGTGTTCAGCAGGACGACGGTCAAGCCTGCCGCAACCGCCGTGCCGATCCACCAGGAACTGTTGATCGCGAGGGCGACCCGGCCGCGCACGCGCGCGGGCACGAGCTCGTCGATGGCGGAGTTGATCGCCGAGTACTCGCCGCCGATGCCGGCGCCTGCGAGGACGCGGAACAGCATGAACGACCAGAAGTTCCAGGCGAGCGCGGTCGCCACGGTGAAGACGAGATAGACGCCGAGCGTGATCATGAACAGCTTGCGCCGGCCGAACCGGTCGGTCAGATAGCCGAACAGGAGGGCCCCGGCGACGGCCCCGGCGAGGTAGAAGCTCCCCGCGGCCGTGGCCTGCGAGGTCGAGAAGTGCAGGGTGTTCTTCTGCGTCAGGACGCCCGCGATCGACCCGACGAGGGTCACCTCGAGCCCGTCCAGGATCCAGGTCACTCCGAGGGCGACGACCACGATCCAGTGCCAGCGGCTCCAGGGCAGCCGGTCGAGCCGGGCCGGGATATTCGTCGTGATCGTCCTCCCGGTACCGCCGGTAACCCCGAGCTGCCCGCTTGCCACGTTCGCCCCCTTTTGTCGGATCTGGCTTCTTCGCCGACGGAAAAACGGGCGTGAACCCTTTCGGGGTACGGGAACCGGCTCAGACTTTCGCTACACTCCCGCGGCGCGGGGCGGCGTAGCTCAGCTGGTCAGAGCGCTGCACTCATAATGCAGAGGTCGGTGGTTCGAGCCCACCCGCCGCTACTTCAACGCGTCCACCTCGAGGTA
>JAOPYX010000274.1 GCA_025964535.1 Actinomycetes bacterium
CCCTTGCGCACCTTCGGCATCTTCGGCTCCACCGGGAACGGGCAGGTGTCACGGCGCAACGGCTCGAGCTTCTCGAGCAGCATGTCGATGTCGCGCTCCGTGAAGCCGGTGCCGCAGTTGCCGACCCAGTGCAGCTCGTCGCCGCGGTACGTGCCGAGCACGAGCGCCCCGAAGCTGCCGGCGCGCTTGCCCTGCCCCTTCGTCCAGCCGCAGATGACGAACTCCTGGCGGTGGTGCGTCTTGATCTTCAGCCAGTCGCGGCTGCGCTTGCCCTCGAGATAGGGCGACTGCGGGCGTTTCGCCATCACGCCCTCGAGGCCGCGCTCGAGCGCGGCCGCGTAGAGCGCCTCACCGTCGTCGAAGAGGGCCGAGATCTGGATCGACTTCTGCCGCGGGTCGAGCAACGCCTCCAGGCGCTCGCGCCGCTCGGCAAGCGGCAGGTCGAGCACGGGCACCCCGTCGATCTCGAGCACATCGAAGACCGCGTAGACGATCGGCGTGTCCGGCTTTCCCTGCTGCATGGCGGAGAAGCTCGGCCGGCCCTCCTCGTCGAGCGCGCACACCTCGCCGTCGACGACGCAGTACGGCGACCGTGCAGCCTTGGCGAGCGCCTTCGCGACGTTCGGGAAGCGCGCCGTCAGGTCGTTGTCGTTGCGCGACACGAGGCGCGCGGTGCCGGCACGGACGTAGCCGAGCGCGCGGTAGCCGTCCCACTTGATCTCGTAGCGCCAGTCGGCGCCCCTCGGCAGCGCGTCGGCGAGCGTCGCGAGCATCGGCTTGTAGTCGTTCCGCAACGCGCCCGGCGCAGGCGCCGTGTCGTCGCGCTTCCGGATCAGCAGCCAGTTCTTCGGATCGCCGTCGAGCTTCGCCGGGACGAGCGTCCAGGTGCCCTCGAGCCGCGAGCCGTGCAGGCGCACGGTGAGGCCGCCGTCCTTTTTCTCCTCCAGAAGCTCGTACGTGCCGCTGTCCCAGATCTCCACGGTGCCGGCGCCGTAGTTGCCCTTCGGGATCTCGCCCTCGAAGCTCGCGTAGTCGAGCGGATGGTCCTCGACGTGGACCGCGAGCGCCCGCTGGCCGGGCTCGAGCGGCACGCCCTTGGGGACGGCCCAGGAGGCAAGCGCGCCGTTCCGCTCCAGCCGGAAGTCGTAGTGCAGCCGCCGCGCGTCGTGCCGCTGGACGACGAAGGTCGGCGCCTTGGCCCGCGTCGGCTTCGAGGTGAACGGCTCCGGCGTCTGCTTCGGATCGCGCTTGGCGCTGTACTCGCGGAGCTTCTCGGTCACGGTCCTAGCTTGCCTGGTCGATGCCCGACGAAACGATGCAGGTTTGGATCTCCGGCGGTGTGAAACAGCCATTTGCGGAGCAGTCCACCGCTCCGATCCGCTTCTCCACCCAGCGGGGGGTCGTCCTCGAGGCCGGCATTTGCCGGCCTCGAGTCGTGCCGAGACCGCTTGCAAGCAGGGTGAGCATCCGGGGATAAGCCTGTGGACGCTGTGGACAGCCGCCCGATCAGCCTGTCATATTCTATGTAAATCTATCTAAGGCTAAGGCTCAGGCGAAGACGCCGAGCGAGCGGAACTTCGCTCGGCGGCGGCGGAGCTCCTCGCCCGGCACGTCGACGAGATCGTCGAGGGCGTCCCGGAGCGCCTCGGTCAGCAGGCGGGCCGCCGCGTCGGGATCCGTGTGGGCGCCGCCCTCCGGCTCGGGCACGATCCCGTCGATCACGCCGAGCTCGAGGCAGTGGGCCGCGTCCGGCTTGAACGCGGCGGCGGCCTTCTTCGCCTCGCCGGCGTCGCGCCAGAGGATCAGCGCGCAGCCCTCGGGCGAGATCACCGAGTAGATCGCGTGCTCCAGCATCAGCACGCGGTCCGCGAGCGCGATCGCGATCGCGCCGCCCGAGCCGCCCTCGCCGATCACGCAGGCGACCGTCGGGACCGTCAACCGTGCCATCGCGGCCTGCGAGCTCGCGATCGCGCCGCCCTGTCCATGCTGCTCGGCGGCGACGCCCGGGTATGCGCCCGGCGTGTCGACGAGCGAGATGACCGGGAAGCCGTGCGTGTTGGCAAGCTCCATCACCCGGATCGCCTTGCGATACCCCTCCGGATTCGGCATCCCGAACCGCCGGCTGGTGCGCTCCTGGATGTCGCGGCCCTTCTGCTGGCCGACGAGCGCGACGGTCCGGCCGTCGAGCTTGCCGAGCCCGCAGACCATGGCGCCGTCATCTGCGCTCCCGCGGTCGCCGTGCAGCTCGAACCAGTCGTCCAGGATCCGCTCGACGTAGTCGAGCGTGTAGGGGCGCTCCTCGTGCCGCGCGAGCTGAACCGACCGCCAGATGTCCTCGTCGGTCGGCTGCTGCCTGATCCGGTCGAGCTGGCGCTGCAGGCGGTCGAGCTCGCCGGAGAGCTTCGCGCCGCCGAGGAGGGGCATGTTGCGGAGGCGCCCCAGGCGCTCGCGCAGCCGGAGCTCGTGCTCACTCGGGGGCATCGAACAACCTCAGAAGGCGAGACAGGGTGGTGCGCAGCTCGGGCCGCGGCACGATCGCGTCGACGTGGCCGAAGCGGAGGTTCTGCTCCGCACGTCCGAAGCCGTCGGGCAGCTTCTCACGGGTGATGCTCTCGACGACGCGCGGGCCGGCGAAGGACATCAAGGCTCCGGGCTCTGCGAGGAGCACGTCGCCGAGGGTGGCGAAGCTCGCGAGGACGCCACCGGTGGTCGGATGGGCCATCACGGAGATCATCGCCTGCCCCGCGTCGCGGAGATCCTCGACGGCGCAGACGGTCTTCGGCAGCTGCATGAGAGCCAGGATTCCCTCCTGCATACGCGCGCCGCCCGAGCCGGTGACGGTGACCAGCGGCATGCCGTGCTCGGCTGCCGAGTCGCAGGCGCGCGAGAACTTCTCGCCGACGACGCTGCCCATCGAGCCGCCCATGAACGAGAAGTCCATCACCGCGAGCTCGCAGCCGCGCCCCTCGATCGCCGCCTGGCCGGTCACCATCGCGTCGGCGAGCCCCGTCGACATCTCCGCCTCCGCGAGGCGCTCCACGTAGGGCCGCAGGTCGAAGAAGCCGAGCGGGTCCTCGGAATGGAGGTCGGCCGACTCCTCGACGAAGGAGCCGGGGTCGACGAGCGAGTCGATGCGCGCGCGGGCGCGCATCGTGAAGTGGTGTCCACAATGCGCACAGACCCAGAGAGACTGCTCGAGCTCGTCGTCCCGGTAGTGCGAATGGCACACCGGGCAGGTGTTCGGGTGCTTCGGCGGCGGAACAGGCTGCTCGTCGGTCTCGATCGAGACGTCGATCTTTGCCACGGCGCTAGCTTAGACCGGTCCTACCACTCGAGGGTTGCAGCACCCTCAGAAACCCAACGCCGTGCAGAGGCGCTCCAGCTTCTCGACGTTCGCCGGGTCGGGGGCGAGGCCGGTCAGCCCGGCGCCCACGACCGCACCGCGGTCTCGCAGCCCGCAGAGGAGCTTCTCGACCTCGGCGACGGTGGGGCCGCCCGGCTCCGGCATGAAGGCCGCCAGCTCGCTCGGCTCGAAGACGTCGCAGTCGAGGGCCACGTAGACGCAGTCGACGCGCTCCAGCACGGCCTCGGCGGTGTCCTGGATCCCGGCGGCCGCGACGAACTCGACCTCCGGCGGATCGAGGTTGCGGGCGCCGATCAGCGCGACGTCGCGTGGATCGATCGCCCCGCCGTCGATCAGCATCCGCAGCGGCATGCCCCACGCGTTCCCCGAGGGCGACGTCTCGGGCGTGTTCAGGTCGCCATGGGCGTCGAGCCAGATGACGCCCAGGCGGCCGTGACGGGAGGCGAGGCCCTCGACGACCCCGACGTGCGAGCAGCAGCACCCGCCGAGGATGAGCGGCCGCTCCGGCAGGTCGGCCGCCATGGCGAGTGTCTGCCCCTGCAGCGAGTCCTCCTCGATCACACCGGCCTCGGGGTAGTCGAGCTCGAGGGACGCCGACGCGATCATGTCCTCGCCGCCGTCGCCCCAGGCCCGCGGCACGCGCACCATCCCCGCCGAGAAGGTGCGCCCGCACGAATGACACTCGTAGTCCGGGCCCATCGCGACCGCGGTGTAGGCGCGGCACGTCGGGCACTTCGCCCGGAGATGGCTCATGCCAGGGCTTTTTCGAAGACGACGTTCTCCTGCTCGACGTGCATCCCGACCCGCTCGTACAGATGCGTGGCGCCCGTCGGGTTTTCCGCGTCGACGCCGAGCGTCACGCGCGGCATGCCGCACTCGAAGAATGCGCGGAACGAGTGTAGGAGCAGCGCCTTCGCGTATCCCTTTCCGCGCCAGGGACGGCGGACGCCGATCGCGCCGATGTAGCCGCCGCCGTTGCGGTTGCCCTCGTTCCGCGTGACGGCGGCGATCTCGTCGCCGTCGCGGATCATGAACCAGACCGAGAGATCGAGGTTCGGGTTGCTGCTGTGCCGGAGCCACCACTCGTCGAACGGCGTCGCGTGGTGTTCCCAGTGATCCTGGAACGCCTCGTCGAGCGCTGCATGGAATGCACGCACGTCTTCCTCGCGCACGGTCTCGACCGGGAGATCGACCGGGGGCGGCGGCTCATTCTGCTCGATCGCCATCTCGAAGAAGTGCCGCACGTCGCGGTAGCCGTGCGACGTCATCAGCGCAGCGGCCGCGGTGTCGGCGCCGAAGGCGAACTGGTGGATGCGCACGGCGCCCCGCGCCCGGGCGACCGCCTCCGACCGCTCGAGCAGCTGAGCGCCGAGCCCCGTGCCCTTCCAGTGCGGGTGGACGACGCCGATACCGACGCCGAGATCGTCGGTGACGTCGGCCCAGCCGAGGGCGCGCAGCTCGCCGTCCTCCTCGAGCAGCCAGCTGCTTTCCGCAAGATTCGTCCGCGACGTCCACTCCCTCAGGTCGCTCGGCCCGATCTGCGACGGTCGCTGGAGCGTGTGCTCCTCCTCCTCGCGCAGGAACGCGACGACCGCCTCGAAATCCGCCTCGCCGAACGGGCGCACGTTCATGCGAGCGAGTCCAGTGCCACACCGAGGCCGGCGAGCGAGCGGAGCTCCACGTCGGGTTGCGGTTCGGCGTCTTCGCCGAGGCGGTTGATCCAGATCGTCGGGAGGCCGAGCTCGACCGCGGGCGCGATGTCGTGGAAGAGGCTCGCACCAACGTGCACGTGTGTTCCCGTATCGCCCGCCTGCTCACGGAACACCTCCCAGTGCCGGTGCGCAGGCTTGTAGGAGCCGATCTCGGAGGCGACGATCACGCGATCGAACGCGACCCCGATCAGGTGCAGCGACGCGTCGATGTAATCGCGGTCGGTGTTCGAGAGGATCGCGAGCTTCCAGCCACGGTCGCGGGCGTCCTCGAGCGCCGCGTGCACCTCGGGGAAGGGCTGCCATGCCGGCAGCGACGCCGCAAGCGCGTCCTCGTGCTCGGCGTGCAGGTCGAGGCCTTCCTGCTCGGCGAGGCGGGCGAGAGTGACGGTGAGCACGTCCCGGTAGCTCCGGGTCGGCTCTTCGCGCTGCACCTGCGGCTCGAGCTCGTGATACGCCCGCAGGAGCCCGCCGGCGCGATCGGTGCCGAATAGCCGCTCGAGCTCTTGCCCGATGCCGCCGTTCCAGTCGATCAGCGTGCCGTAGCAGTCGAGCGTGGCCCACCGCACTGTCGGATGCGCCTCCATAGACTCCCGATCATGAACGATGCGACGCATTACCGGTGGGACGACCTGCCGCGCGAGGAGCTGAACCCGGAGATCGGCCGCCGGCTCATCAACGGCGACTCGATGATGATCGCGCACGTCTATCTCAAGAAAGGCGCGGTCGTCCCGAAGCACTCGCACCACAACGAGCAGATCACGTACATCCTCGAAGGCGTGCTCAGCTTCCGGCTCGGCGAGGACGAATCGCAGCACGTCGACGTCGCCGCCGGCGAGGTGCTGCACATTCCCGCGCATCTGCCGCACATGGCGGTCGCGCTCGCGGACACGCTCGACGTCGACGTCTTCTCGCCGCCGCGCGAGGACTGGCTCGACGGCAGCGATGCATACCTCCGCGGGTCGCGCTAAGCCGCCGGACGAAACGCGAGCAGCTCCGGGCCGTGCTGGTGTAGCCAGTCGCGGTGCGCGCGCCAGCCCGGCCGGCGCGTCTCGACGAGCCGCCAGAACCGGCGCGAATGGTTGGGCTCCCGGATGTGGCAGAGCTCGTGCACGACGACGTAGTCGAGCACGTCGTACGGCGCGAGCACGAGCCGCCAGTTGAACGACAGCGTGCCGCGTGTGGAGCAGGAGCCCCACCGGGTGCGCTGGTCTCTGATCTCGATGCGCTTGTACGCGACACCGAGCTCGAGCGCCTCCTCTTCGGCGAGCATCGTGATGAGCTCTCGTGCCGAGCGGCGTGCATCGATCTCCGACACGTCGCGAGGGTCGAGCCCCAGCTTGGGACGCTGCTTCGCGCGCTCCGCCGCGATCCACTCGCGATGCTCCTCGACGACGCTCTGGATGTCCGGCTCTCTCATCCACTGCGGAACGGTCAGCACGGGCGGGTCGCCCCACGGGACGGTGAGGGTCCAGCGGCGCACGCGGCGCGAGCGCCGGACCTCGATCAGCTCGTCCACCTGGGAAACGCTAGAGAACGAACCGGCCGGTGTTCTTAGCTATCGAAGCGTCGAAAGACGACGCAGGCGTTGTGCCCGCCGAAGCCGAACGAGTTGTTGACCGCGACACGGACGTCCGCCTTGCGCGACACGTTCGGCACATAGTCGAGATCGCAGTCGGGATCGGCGACCTCGTAGTTGATCGTCGGCGGCAGGACGCCCTCGTGCTCGGAAAGCGTCGTGAACAACGCCTCGATCGCGCCGGCAGCAACCAAGCAATGCCCCGTGGCGCCCTTCGTGACGGAGACCGGGATCTACCGCGCCTGCTCTTCACCCATGGCGAGCTTGATCACGCGAGTCTCGCTCGAGTCGCCGATCGGCGTCGACGTTGCATGTGCGTTGATGTAGTCGATGTCCTCAGGAGTGACGCCCGCGTCACCCATCGCCATCTTCAGCGCGCGCGCAGGGTTGACGCCTGTGGGGTCCGGCTCGGTGATGTGGCTCGCGTCGGCGGAGACGCCGTAGCCGACCACCTCCGCATAGATCTTCGCTCCGCGCGCCTTCGCGTGCTCGAGCTCCTCGAGCACGAGCACAGCGCCCGCTTCGCCCATCACGAAGCCGTCGCGGCCGGCGTCGAAGGGGCGTGACGCGCGCGTCGGCTCGTCGTTGCGCCGCGACAGCGCGCGCATCGCACCGAAGCCCGCGATACCGACCTTGTTGATCGCGGCTTCCGTTCCGCCGCAGAACATCACGTCGGCGCGGCCGAGCCGGATCGCATCGGTGCCGTCGCCGATCGCCATGTTCGACGCGGCACAGGCCGTGCACTCCGACATCAACGGACCCTGCGTGCCGAGCTCCATCGACACCCAGCCGGCGCCCATGTTCGGGATGATCGCGGGGATTGCAAACGGGTTGACGCGATCGGGACCGCGCTCCTTGAGCGTGTCGTAGCAGTCCTGGTACGACTTCAGGCCGCCGATGCCGGTCGCGATTGCCGCTCCGACACGGTGGGATTCCTTCCGGATGTCGAGGCCCGAGTCGGCCTCCGCCTGCCGCGCGGCCGCGACGATCAGCTGCGCGAAGCGGTCCATGCGCCGGGCCTGCTTGTGATCGACCCAGTCGCCGGGCGCGAAGTCCTTCACCTCGCACGCAAAGGTGACGGGGAAGTCGCTGGCGTCGAACTGCGTGATCGGACCCGCGCCAGAGCCGCCTGCGATCAGGTTCTCCCAGGTCGAGCGCACGTCGTTGCCAAGCGGGGTGACCGCACCCAGCCCGGTGATGACGACACGCCGCCGCCCATTCATTGACCCGTTGTCCGTGCTCACATTCCCAGTCCCCCGTCCACGAGCAGCACCTCGCCCGTGATGAACGAGGCCGCGTCGGAACAGAGGAAGCGTACCGCCCCGGCAATGTCGTCCGGCTCGCCGAGGCGTCCGAGGGGGGTGTTCGTGAGCATCGCGGCCGTCGCGTCCTCCGGCAACACATCGGTCAGCTGCGTCTTGACGTAGCCCGGCGCGACGACGTTGGCGCGCACGTTGCGGCTGCCGAGCTCCTTCGCGAGCGATTTCGTGAAGCCGATGATGCCCGCCTTGGAAGCCGCGTAGTTCGTCTGGCCCCAGTTGCCGTGCACACCGACGATCGACGAGACGTTGACGATCGCGCCCGCGCGCTTCTTCATCATCGGACGGCAGACCGCGCGGCAGGTGTAGAAGACCGACGAGAGGTTCGTGTCGATCACCGTGCGCCAGTCGTCGTCCGACATGCGGGCGAGCAGCCCATCGCGCGTAAGACCTGCGTTGTTGACGAGGATGTCGAGGTCACCTGCTTCTTCGACGAGCCTCTGCGCGTCCTCCGCGTTCGAGATGTCCGCCTGGACGGCGCGGCCCCCGAGCTCCGTGGCCAGCGCCTCGGCCTCGTCCTTGCCCGTGCGGTAGCCGATCACGACGGTCGCACCGCCGGCCGCAAGCTCGACGGCGATCGCCCGGCCGATTCCGCGCGACGCGCCGGTGACGAGCGCCGTCTTTCCGTCCAGGGATGCGAACGTCACGCTTCGGACAGCGCTTTGTGGAGCTTGTCGAGCGAGGCCAGATCGTTGACCGAGATGGCCTTGACGCTGCGATCGATGCGCTTGACGAGCCCGGAGAGCACGTTGCCGGGCCCGACCTCGACGAAGGTGCGGACGCCCTCCTTCATCAGCTCGCTCGCGGCCTGCGTGAAGCGCACCGGTGCCGTGAGCTGGTCGACGAGGAGCGGGCCCATGCGCTGCGCCGACTCGACCCGCGCGGTGACCGTCGACATGAACGGCGACAACGGCTCTTTGAAGCTCACGCGCTCGATTGCCGGGCGCAGCCGGTCGGCGGCACGCGCGACGAGCGGCGAGTGGAAGGCGCCGGAGACCTTGAGCTTGACCGCCCGGCGTGCACCCTCCTCCTGCGCACGCTCGCAGCACTCGTCGACCGCGTCGTTCTCCCCGGAGACGACGATCTGGCCGGGACAGTTGTAGTTCGCCGGCCACACCCCGAGGATCTTGCGGCAAAGCGTCTCGACGACCTCGTCCTCGAGACCGAGGATCGCCGCCATCGACCCGGGATGCATCGCGGCGGCCTCGGCCATCGCGATTCCCCGCTCGCGAACGAGCTCGAGTGCCTCCTCGACCGTCATCGCGCCCGCGGCCGCGATCGCGGCGAACTCGCCGACGGAATGACCGACGACGAAGTCCGGCTCGATGCCGCGGGCGCGCACCGCGGCGAGAACGGCGAGCGACGTGGCCACGAGCGCCGGCTGCTGCACGGCCGTGTCGACGAGGTCCTCGGCCGAGCCGTGAAAGCACAGATGCTCCAGATCGAGCCCGGACGCCGCGCTGCCGCGGCGGTAGACGTCCATCGCCTCGGGGATCGCCTCGGCGATGTCGAGCCCCATCCCGGCCTCGATCGAGCCCTGGCCGGGGAAGCAGAACGCAATCTTGTTGGCGTTGCTCATCATCAGGCGGCCATCTCCTTCGTCCAGCGAATCAGGGCCGAGCCCCACGTCAGTCCTGCGCCCATCCCGGTCATCAGTACGAGCTGGCCGGGCCGAAGCCTTCCGTCGGCAGCCGCGTCCGCAAGCGCAAGCGGAATCGACCCCGAGGAGGTGTTTCCGTACCGGTCGACGTTGATCACAACACGGTCCGACGGCACGCCGAGCTTGCGGGTTGCGTGATCGATGATCCGCATGTTTGCCTGGTGAGGGATATAGAGATCCACATCGTCGATCGAGACTTCGCACTTCGCGAGCAGATCCTCGGCCGACTGGACGAGGATGCGCGTCGCGAACTTGAAGACCTCCCGCCCGTTCATCTTGACGTATTTCTCGGACTCGTCGAAGAGACGGGAGCCGCTGCCGGGCAGCCAGAGGCTCTGACCCCCGGCGCCGTCGGCGCCCAACTCGAAGCCGACGAAGCCGTGATCGGGCACTGCCTCGAGCACGACGGCGCCCGCTCCGTCGCCGAAGAGCACGAGCGTCGAGCGGTCGTCCCAGTCGAGGATCCGCGAGAGCAGGTCGCCGCCGACGACGAGCGCACGCTTCGCCACGCCGCCGGCGACCATCCCGTAGCTCTGCGCGAGGGCGTAGACGAAGCCCGTGCAGCCGGCCGAGAGGTCGTAGGCAGCGGCACTCGTCGCTCCGAGCTTGTCGGCCAGGATGGCCGCCGTCGACGGAAAAGCCATGTCGGGCGTAACGGTCGCGACGATCAAGAGGTCGATGTCCGCGCCTTCGAGCCCTGCCTGTGCGAGAGCGTCCACGCAGGCGGGCAGAGCGACGTCGGAGAGTGCCTCGGCGTCGTCCGCCATGCGCCGCTCGCGAATGCCCGTGCGCTCGACGATCCACTCGTCAGAGGTGTCGACGAACTTCGCCAGCTCCTCGTTTGTGACGATCCGGTCCGGCACCTTGCAGCCGAGCCCTGTGATGGAGACCGGCCGGCCGGCTGAGACGGTCGCGATCATTCGCCGACGAAGACGGTGAGAATCGCCTGCGCTGCCAGCTCGTCGCCGACGAGCGCGCGGCCCTCCCCCTTCGCGATCGGACCGCGGACGCGCGTGAACTCACACTCGAGCGTGAGCACGTCACCCGGCTCCACGATCCGCTTGAAGCGGCACTCGTCGATGCCGGCGAAGAACGGCGTCTTGCCGCGGTTCTCCTCGGCGGCGAGAACGGCCACGGCGCCGGCCTGGGCGATCGCCTCGATCGTCAGGACACCCGGCATCACGGGACGCTCGGGAAAGTGGCCGGGGAACCACCAGTCGTCAGCCCGGATCAGGCGGCGGCCGACGACCCGCTTACCGGGCTCGAGCTCGAGGATCTCGTCGACGAGCAGGAAGGGGGCCCGGTGCGGGATGAGGGACTCGATCACGTCCCGGCCAAATGGTGCGCTCGGAACGATCACGCGACGTCGCGCGCCTCCAGGCGCTCGCGCAGGCGGTTGCGGCCGCGGTGCGCGTGGCACTTGGCTGTGCCGACCGGCATCCCCGAGGCTTCCGCGATCTCCTCGAAGGAGTAGCCGAGCGCATCCTTGAGCAGGACGACCTGCGCCTGCTGCGGCGAGACGTCGGCGAGCGAATGGCAGAGCTCACGGCGCAGCTCCGACATGCCGGCCGCGCGGAAGGGATCGTCGTCCGGGCCCGAGCTGAGATCGTCCGCGAGGGGCTCGTGCACGCGCACCTTGCCCCGCTCGGCGGCGTCGCGACAGGTGTTCACGACGAGCCGGTGGAGCCAGGTCGAGAACTGCGAGTCGCCGCGGAACTGACCGAGGCGAACGCAGAGCTTGGCGAGCGCCTCCTGTGCAGCGTCGCGCGCATCCTCGGGATCGCGGAAAAAATGCCGCGTGAGTCGCTCGACCTTCGGGGCATGCCGAGCGCACAGCGCCTCGAGAGCGAGCCGGTCGCCGTCCTTTGCACGTGTCACCAAGATTGGGTCGCTCAGCTTGTCGTAGACGAGGCCGCGCTCCTGCCGCGGCGCCACGCTGATCGGACGGGATCTCCTGCCGAGCGGTTGCACTGCGTTCCAGTCTAATCCGGGCGCTCTAGTCTGATCGTGCATGTCCGACTTGACCCCGGAGCTCGTGATGCCACTGCTGCGCGGCCGGCTGGGAACGCCGTACCGCTTCGTTGCAACATGCGCTTCGACGCAGCGACTGCTCGGCGAGGACGACCCGGAGGGATCGATCGTCGTGACGGACCACCAGACGCAGGGCCGCGGGCGCCTCGGCCGCGCCTGGGAGGACACGCCCGGCCGCTCGATCCTGATGTCGATCCTGCTCCGTCCGCGACCACCGATGCCTTTGTGGCCCGAGTTGTCGCTCGTCGCGGGGGAAGCCGTTGCGCGTGCGCTTCGCAACGAAACGGGGATCGACGCGACGTTGCGACACCCGAACGACGTCGTGGTCGCGGGGCGAAAGCTCGTCGGCATCCTGCCGGAGGCAAGCCCGGGGCGGGTCGCGCTCGGCATCGGCGTGAATGTCAACCAATCGGCCGACGAGCTGCCCACCGAGACCGCCAAGCCACCGACCTCGGTTCGGATGGAGGCGGGCCGCGAAGTCGAGCGCGCGGCGCTCCTTGCCGCCATCCTGGCCGAGCTCGAGCAGGGCTATGACGCCTGGTCGGCTCCTTACTTGGTGCGGTAGCGCACCACGGACACGTTGCCGGCCGCGTCGGTGGCGAGCAATCGGTACCCGCGCGGCTTCTGCTTGAGCCAGAACGAGAGCGTCCCTGCCTGCTTCAGGGTGCGCGTGTAGCGGGTCGTCCCGACCACGAGCGTGAGCACGGCCGGCTCCGCGACCCGGAAGCGCATCGTGCGATACGAGAGCACCGTGATCGCCGGAGGGGTCGAGTCGAGCGTCACGGTCGCGGTCTTCGTGAAGGTCGTGAACTGGTCCGTCAGCGACAGCGACAGCGTGTACGTCCCGTCCGGCGCGCGCGTGCCGTCGTCGAGGCTGCCGTTCCAGGAGAGGGTCTGTGGCCCGACCGACCACGCGGCGTGGGGCGGGTTTGCCACGACTTCCGATCCCGGCGGGCGGATCACCTGGAACGCAGCCGAGACGGGAAGCCGCGTCAAGGCGAACGACACCGAGGCGCCGCTGTGCGAGGCGGCGGAGAAGACCGGAGTGGGCGACGTGAACGCGTCGAGCGTGTCGTCGATCGTGAACGGAACGCTCGCCGTGACGGTCTTCCCGGCCGCGTTGGTCGCCACGAGCTGGATCGTGTACGCCCCGGCCGCCTGTCCCGCCGTGGCCGTGAACGAGAAGGCCTGCGCGCCTGCGAGCTTCGGCTCGGCGAAGAGCGTCGAGAGCACCTGGCCGTTCGCGTCGACGAACGTCGCAGTGACCGTCGCCGGCGAGGGGAGCGTGTAGGAGACGGTCATCGCATCGTCGGCGGGGTCGCCGCCGGGCGAGAGGAGCGACGACGTCGACGTGACCTTCTGCAAGGCCAGCGCCGCAGAGCCGGTACCGATCGTCCCCGTCGCAGAGCGGGCGCCGGGAGTCGCAATCGTCCACGTGTAGCGCTGGACGGCCGCGGCCGTTGCATCCCAGGTCCAATCCGCGACGGTGCCGGTGCCGCTTCCCTGCGCGGCGACCGCGCCGGCGGAGTCGATGACGGTCACCGTCCACGGCAGCGTGCTCGTCAAGCGCGCGCTGAACCGGATCGGGCCGCCGAGCTTGCCGTT
>JAOPYX010000285.1 GCA_025964535.1 Actinomycetes bacterium
ATGAGCCTGCCGGAGTTCGGCGGCATGGACACGGGCTTCAACTACTACCACGGTGCGGAGCCGTCGGAGTACGACCTTGTGCTCTCGAACTCCGAAGGCAGTATCCCGCGTCTGCTCGAGCTCGGAGCCCGTCGCGCGGAACCACTGTTCTGGGCAGCGGACCCCGAGCTGTTCGCACCGCTCGCGGTCGACAAGGAGTATGACGTCTTCTTCTACGGGTACGGCGACAAGTTCCGCCGGGAATGGATGCGAGAGCTCGTGGGCGAGCCGAGTCGGCAGCTGCCCGAGCTCGACTTCGCGCTCGGCGGTCGAGACTTCCGCGGCGACGTCGGAGACGCCCGGGTGGTGGGCGACATTCCCTTCAACGTCTTCCCGCGTGCGATCTCCGCGGGGCGCGTCAACCTGAACATCACGCGCAGGGCGCACGCGACGGTGCCGGCATCATCGACGTGCCGACCGTTTGAGCTCGCCTCGTGCGGCGCCGCGATCGTGTCCAATCCTCACGAGGGCATCGAGCGCTGGTTCGAGCCCGGACGCGAGCTGCTCGTCGTCTCGGACGCCGAAGAGGCGGTTGCCGCCTATCGCGAGCTGCTGGCGGATCCGGCGCAGGCGGAGGAGATGGGCCGGCGCGCCCGTGAACGTGTGCTCGACGAGCACACGTACGCGCACCGAGCACGACGCCTTCTCGAGCTGCTGGGACTGGGCATTCCGGTGGTGGCCGGTGCCTGAGACCGCGGAGCGGCCCATGCACGTAGAGACACTTCTCCAGCTTTCAGAGCTGCGACGCGTCGCGATCGTCCCGGCGCTCAACGAGGAACACACGGTACAACGCGTGATTGACGAGTTGCGTGCGTTCGACCCGGGGCTCGACGTGGTCGTGATCGACGACGGCTCGAGCGACAGGACGGCCGCCGCTGCCTCGGCGAAGGGAGCTCACGTTCTCCGTCTGCCGTTCAACCTCGGGATCGGGGGCGCGGTACAGACGGGCTTCAAGTTCGCCTTCGAGCGCGACTATGACATTGCTGTGCGTGTGGATGGCGACGGCCAGCACGATCCAGCGCAGCTCGCGCGCATTGTCGCGCCAGTGTTACGCGGCGACGCCGACATCGTGATCGGCTCGCGCTTCGCGACGAGTGAGGGCGGATATCGATCGTCCCGATCGCGCCGCGTCGGCATCAGGATTCTCGCCGCCGTCGTCTCTCGGATCGTGGGCCAACGCGTGACCGACACGACGTCCGGATTCCAGGCGTTGAATCGAAAGGGGATTGCGCTCTTCGCGCGCGACTATCCGCACGACTATCCCGAGGTCGAGGCGACCGTCATGGTGTTCCGTCACCGGCTCCGCCTCCAGGAGGTCCCCGTGTCGATGCGCGAGCGGAGCGGAGGGCAGTCGTCGATCACCGCACTTCGTTCGATCTACTACATGGTGAAGGTGCTGCTCGCGATCTTCGTCGGGTTGTTTCGCCGCCATGTCATCCCGCAAGAGGAATCGGCGTGACGCCGCTCGCGGTCTCGATCGCCGGAGGGATCGCGTCGTTCGCGCTCGTGCTCGTCGTGCTCGACCTGATCCGCAGGCACCGCTTGCGGGAGCGCTACGCACTTCTCTGGCTGGCGACAGGCACCGTGCTTACGGTTCTGTCGGCGTGGCGGGATGGGCTGAACACAATCGCCGGTTGGTTCGGCGTTCGCAGCTATCCGCCGGCGGTCCTGTTCGCGGTGGCGATTCTTTTCATCATCGCCGTGCTGCTGCACTACTCCACAGTGATCTCGCGGCTTTCGGATCAGAACGTGCTGCTCGCGCAGAAGCTCGCGCTCCTCGAGCAGGAGTTGCTCGACCGCAGGGCGTCTTAGGGGTCAGCGTACGGTGATCTCGACGGGCGCACCGACGAGATAGGCATCGCCGAATGCCGGGTCGTTCAGCCAATTCGCCGCCAGGACGATGCGGTACACCCATTGACCCTTCCCGGGACGGTCCACGTAGCTGGCGTTGTGGACGGCCGTGATCTCGGGGAGCGAGACGTAACACTGACGGCCGCCGGGTACCTGCGCGTCGCAGGTGAATCCGTTTCCGCCCTTCGCAGGAGCCCTCCACACACGGTAGAAGGCCGGCCCCCCGACCGAGCGGGCGCCGCGCCAGCTGAGCTGAACGCCCTGTCCCGATTGGCGCGCCCTGAGCTGGAGGTCGACGTTGGCCGGGACAGGCATGGTTCCGCCGCTGAGCGATGCTGCTTCCGCGGCTCCGCCCGTCGTCTGCGCAGCTGCGAACGCGGCGAGCGGGATCACCGCAGAGAGCACAGCTCCGGCGATCACCAGCCATCGACGCAGATGAGCAGGCGGCTCGGCGAACGCGGGCCGCCAGGGCTTCAGTAGCCGAGGTGCGTGGGGCAGTAGCAGCGGCACGGAAGCGAGGCCCAGGATGAAGGCGGGGAACGCCGGCATCATGATTCGGAAGACGCTTCCGTCTTCGACGCTCGCCGAGGCATAGCTGCCTTTGACGATTGCGAATGCGACGAGCGGCCCGCCGATGAGGAGCAGTGTCGCCCAAGAGCGCCGTGCCAGGCCGACGAGACCGGCGACGAACAGCCAGACCAGAACGCGTCCGCTCCAAAAATGCTCGCGGAGCGCATTGATGTTGTTCCCGAGGTGCGACCAGTTGAGCTGATTGAGGCGGTGGCCGAGATCAAGGGCGAGAAGTGGCGCTACCGAGGCCAGCCCGGAGCCGGCCGGATGCGGGCCAATTCCGCTGACGAGCGGGAGATGGCCCAGCCCGCGCTCCTTCCATACCGCGAGTGCGATCAGTGCCGGGGCGATCCCAGAAAGGAAACCGACCAGTGCAGGGCCGCGTCGCGCGTATGCGAACGCGAGCAGCGGGCCGATGAGGAACAGCGCAGCGGATGGCTTGATGGCGATCGCAACTCCTGCAATGACGCCGGCTGCGATGCCGTCGAGCACGAGCGGACGTTCGGTGAAGATGACCTTGCCGCAGAAATAGAGCGAGCCGACCACCGCAACCATCGTGGGGAAGTCCGCAAGGGCGGTCAGGCCGAACGCCTGCGGTAGGAGAAGCTCCGTGTACTTCTGGTGGTAGCCAACGTTCGTATATGCGATGCCGACGAACGGCACGGCGATCCAAAGCACAAGCGTCCAATAGCCGAACAGGCGACCGCCGATCCGCGCGGCGATCCCGTAGAGCGCGAGCATCGCGACGGGCAAGAGAACGACGACATTGAACAAAATGATGGCAGGGAGCGCGGAGAGGAGGTTCGGCCCTGCGATGCGTGCCACGGGCGCGAGCGCCGTCGGCAACCCATAGCCGACCGCGGTCTGTCCGAGCTCGCCGTGGCCCAGAAGCCAGCCGAGGGTGTAGTTCCAGAGTTGGTCCCCGCCCTGGTAGTAGAGCCACCCGGCGTGGCGGACCGTGCGGGCGAGCGCGAGCACGCACGTCCATTCGATCGCAATCAATGCGCCAAGCACTGCCGGGACCGGGAGCCGCTCGACCGCGCCGCCGCCGCTGGCGATGGTCCGCCGCAACCGATCGAGCGTCGAACGGCTCAGCGTGAGCGCCGGCGCTTCTGCGCTCATGCCCCGGTGGCCGCCAACGGCGAGGATCTGTACCAGGCGATCGTCTGCTGGAGACCCTCGCGCAGCGAGGTATGTGCGCGGAATCCGAATCTTTCCTCGGCCCGCGTCACGTCGAGCTTCCGCCGGGGCTGCCCGTTCGGCTTCGTCGTATCCCAGACGATCTCGCCGTCGTATCCGGTGAGCTCCGCGATGAGCTCGGCGAGCTCTCGGATCGAGATCTCCTCGCCGGTCCCGAGATTGACGGGATCGGGATCGTCGTACTCCTTCGCCGCAAGCCAGATCCCCTCCGCACAGTCGTCGACGTAGAGGAACTCGCGTGTGGGGGAGCCGTCGCCCCAGAGGACGATCTCGCGTTCGCCACGCTCCTGGGCGTCGATCATCTTGCGGATCAGGGCGGGAATGACATGCGAGCTCTCCAGGTCGAAGTTGTCCTGCGGCCCGTACAGGTTGACGGGCAACAGGTAGATCGCATTCATGCCGTATTGCTCCCGGTAGCTCTGCGCGCCGACGAGGAGAGCCTTCTTGGCGACGCCGTAGGGGGCATTCGTCTCCTCCGGGTATCCGTCCCACAAGTCGTCCTCGCGGAACGGGACGGGCGCGAACTTCGGATAGGCGCAGATCGTCCCGAGCACCACCGTCTTCGCGACTCCGTGCAGGCGGCTCTGCTCGATCACGTGAGCGCCCATCATCAGGTTGGCGTACCAGTACCGGCCGGGATTGGCGCGGTTCGCACCGATTCCGCCGACCTCCGCCGCCAAATGGATGACGAGCTCGGGGCGAGCGTCCGCGTACATCCGCTCGGCGTCCGCCGCGACCGTGAGGTCATAGTCGCGGCGCCGCGCGACGAACGGGTCGAGACCCTCGGCGCGCAGCCGGTTGACCAGGTGTGAGCCGAGGAACCCTCCGCCGCCGGTGACCAGGACGCGCACGCGGGAAGGGTACCCGCGCGGCGTTACGGAAACGTGAGGCTTCGCCGGAGTCTGCTTTGATCGGGCCGTGGAATCCGCATCGACGAGCCGCTGGCGCCGGCGCAGTGCCGTCCGCAGCGGCCTGGTGACAGGGCTCGCGCAGGTCGTCCTGGCGGTGGCCGCGGCCGGTGCAGGCGCATTGCTGGCGCACAAGTTCGGGCGCTCCGCAGCGACCGACGGCTTTCTGTCCGCGTACGGCGTCTACCTGGTGCTCGTGCTGGCCGCCCAGGCCTTCCGCATGGTCGTCGTGCCGGATCTGACGCGGGCAGTGACAGAGGGTCGGCTCGGCGGGGAGATGCGCGCCTACGCCCTGGCGTTTCTCGGGCTCGCAGTGCCTGTCTCCGTGCTCGTCGGCGTGTTCTCCGGCCGGATCGGCGACCTGATCACCGGAAGCCTGCCGCAACCGGCGCCGCACGTGGCGGCCCGTGCGGTGGTGATCCTCGTCGCCGCGGCCTTCGGACAGCTGCTCGCCGCGCTCGCTGCCAGCGCGCTCGCCGCGCTCGACAGCTACGGCACGGCTGCGGGCGGGTTCGCGCTCGGCGGCATCAGCGGCCTCGTCGTCTTCGCCCTGCTGGCGAACTCGGCCGGCATCGTCGCGCTCGCCTGGGGCCTTGCCGTCAACGCCGTGATTGCGCTCGCCGTGCCGCTCTTCGCGCTTCTCCGCAAGGGCGCACTCGGCGGCCCGTGGCCCGAGAAGCTTCAGCTTGGCGTCCGCCTGGGCAGGCTCGCCCAGGGGGCGTCGGTGCCGCTCGCGTTGCAGGGCTTCTACCTGCTCGCGCTGCGCTTTTCCGCGCACCTCGGCGTCGGCAGCGTGACGAGCTTCTCGTACGCGTATCTCGCCGCGTCGACGCTCGTCGGCGCCACCGCGTTCTCGCTCGGGCTCATCTCGTCGGCTCCGCTCACGCGTCGCGGCATCGACCCGGTCGCGGCCGGCCGTCACGTCGTCCACGCAGCGTGGGTCAGCCTCGTGCTCGTCGGCGCCGCAGCAGGCGTCTTCGCGCTCGTCGGCGGGAGCATCGTCGGCGCTGTGCTCGGCAACGCGTACGGGGGCGGCGTCGGGCGCGAGCTGGGACATCTCGTCGTCTATTTGGCGCTGTGGATGCTCGCTTGGGTCGGCTTTGCGGTTGCCTTCCCGCTCGTCTTCGTCGCCGAGAAGCGCTGGACGCTGATCCCGCTGGCCGTCGTCGGCTTTGCCGTGGACATACCGATCGGGCTCGGCCTGCGTTCGCTCTGGGGACAGCCCGGCCTCGCGATCGGTCTCGGGGTGTCGACACTCGTGATCGCGGCAGGGCTCGTTGCAACGCTCTCGCTCCGGACGCTGTCCATCGCCGCGCTCGGGTTCGCGCGCCTCGCCCTTGCCGTCGGCGCTTCGGCGGCTGTCGCGTTTGGCGGCCTGTCGCTGCTGCTCTCGCCGGTGCCGGCTGCGCTCGCCGG
>JAOPYX010000288.1 GCA_025964535.1 Actinomycetes bacterium
CCGGCGAGCGACTGTGCGCGCTCGGTCGCGACGCGAACCTCCGCGTTCGCCGGCAGCTCGTCGAGCCCGCGGTTGAACGTCTTCATCGAGAGCAACGGGATCGAGAGCACGAGCATCACGGCGGCGCCGCCGACCAGCGCGGCGCCCGGCCGCCGCATCACGGCCTGCGCCCAGCGAGTCCAGAGCGCATCGCTTCCCTCCTCGCCCGTGCGCCAGGGCAGGCGCAGGCGGAACCGGTCGACACGCGTTCCCACCACGGCGAGCAGCGCGGGCAGCAGCGTCACCGACGCCAGGACCGAGATGCAGACGACGACGATCGCGCCCACCGCCATCGAGCGCAAAGCGTTCACGTCGATGGCGAAGAGCGCAGCAAGCGAGATCGCAACCGTTACACCGCTGAACACGACGGCCGTGCCGGAGCTTGCGAGCGCGCGCCGTAGCGCGGCCTCCGTGGTCGCGCCTTCGTGCAGCTCGCGGCGGAAACGACTGACGATGAACAGCGAGTAGTCGACGGCGACGCCGATCCCGATCATCGACGCCATGTTCGTGACGTACACCGAGATCGCAAACGAGCGTGAGAGCCAGTAGATGACGGCTCCGCTCAAGAAGACCGCGACCACTCCGAGCGCGACCGGGGCGACAGCCGCGACGACCGTGCCGAACCCCGCGAGCAGGATGAGCAGGATCAGCGGGAAGCCGATCGACTCGCCGCGCTTGAGCTGCGTCTTCGAGACCGTCTGGAAGTTCGACCAGATCGCGGACTCGCCGATCACGCGCGTCTGCACCCGCGGCGTCGTCTGCACGACCGCGTGCCGGAGCTTCGTCGCCTCGTCGATCGATCCGGACAGCACGCCTCTATAGGCGACCGGCACGAGCGCGGCCCGGCCGCCGTCGAGGAAGTGCGGTTTCCCGGCCCGTAGCGCGGCGTCCGCACGCACTGTTGGCGCCGTCTCGAGCAGCCGCCGGCGGACGTCGGTGGCCGTCCGGCCGGTGACGAAGATCGTGAAGGTGGGCGGCGTCACGCCGGGGAAGCCGTCCATCGCGCTGACCACCTGCGCCGACTGGCTGCCCGGTACCTCCCAGCCTCCGCCCGAGAGATGGTCGCTCTGGTGGAGGGAGAACCAGCCCCCTGCGGCGAGCAGCAGCAGCCAGGCCGCGACGACGGTGCGCCTGCGCCGCGCCGCCAGGGACGCGAGCCGGGCGAGCCCCGATTCGACCCCGGCGAGCTTGTCCGGTTCCACGAGCCGAGCGTAGCGCTGGAGCAGGTGTACGCTCCCCGCGTCGAGCGACGAGGAGGAACTCATGGCTCAGGTCGAGAGCAAGAACCGGGCGACATCGGATCCCGACGCCCGCAAGAAGGTTCTGAAGGAGATCAAGGAGCGCGGGATCGAGGACGTCCTGCTCTGGTTCACCGACGTCGAGGGGCACCTGAAGAGCTTCTCGATCACGACGAGCGAGGTCGAGGGCGCGCTCGACGACGGGATGGGGTTCGACGGCTCCTCCGTCACCGGCTTCAACGCGATCGAGGAGTCCGACATGGTCGCGATCCCCGATCCGGGGACCTTCCGCATCCTGCCGGACGGCCTCACCGGTCGCCTGATCTGCGACGTCGTCACGCCCGACGGCCAGCCGTTCGGCGGCGACCCGCGCCACGTGCTGCGGCTCGCGCTCGAGCGCATGAAGTCGATGGGCTTCGACACGTTCAACATCGGCCCCGAGGCGGAGTACTTCCTCTTCAAGGACGACAAGGGCACCGAGACCCTCGACGAGGGCGGTTATTTCGCCCAGACCACGATGGACGCCGCAACGACGATCCGCCGCGACACGATCCGCGCGCTCGAGCAGATGGGCATCCCGGTCGAGTACCACCATCACGAGGTCGGCCCGTCGCAGCACGAGATCGACATTCGCTTCACGAACGCGGCCGACATGGCGGACTACATGCTCACGTACCGCCTCATTGTGAAAGAGGTCGCGAAGCAGCACGGGTACCACGCCACCTTCATGCCGAAGCCGCTGTTCGGTGAGAACGGGTCGGGCATGCACACGCACCAGTCCCTCTTCACCGACGGTCGCAACAGCTTCTACGACGCCGACGACAAGTGGCACCTCTCCGCGACCGGCAAGGCGTTCATCGCGGGCCAGCTCCGGCATGCGCGGGAGATCACCGCGGTCTTCGCGCAGTGGGTGAACTCGTACAAGCGGCTCGTGCCCGGCTACGAGGCTCCCGTCTACGTCGCCTGGTCGCAGCGCAACCGGTCGGCGCTCATTCGCATCCCGCTCTACAAGCCCGGCTCCGAGAACGCGACCCGCGCCGAGCTGCGCTGCCCCGATCCGGCGTGCAACCCCTACCTCACCTTCGCGTGCCTGCTCCACGCCGGGCTCGAGGGCATCGAGAAGGGCTACGAGCTGCCCGACCCGATGGAGACGAACCTCTACCACCTGACCGCCGAGCAGCGGCGTGAGCAGGGCATCGTCTCCCTCCCCGAGACGCTCGGCGAGGCGATCGACGAGCTTTCCCGCTCGGAGCTCGCGCGCAAGGCGCTCGGCCCGCACATCTTCGACCGGTACGTCGAGCTGAAGCGCAAGGAATGGGACGAGTACCGCGTCCAGCTCACCGACTGGGAGATGAAGAAGTACCTCCCCGTCCTATAGGAGTACGAGCCTGATTACCGCCCTGAGCCTTCCGGTGTAACAATCGAGGGTGGCTCGTCCCCTGCGGAGACGAGCCCAACTGACGGCCGACCGCGGGGTGCTCACCAGCACCCTGTGGTCGTTCTAGGGACCATCAGGAAGGAGAATCGACCGGGTTAACAAACCTTTTACCGCGGCCCCGGTAATTTCCTTGCACAGCGGGCATAGCGTCACCGACATGAGCGCACTCGCCATCGATCTCCGCCGGACTGCCGGCTACATCGTCGCCGATCGGCAGGGACGCCTCGTCGGCAAGGTCGAGTGCCCGATGTACGGCACCGCTCCCGACGTCCCGGACGCCCTCTCGGTGAAGTCCGGGCTCTTCTCGCGCCGCCGCCGGATGGTTCCGGCCGACACGATCGATCAGATCGACGGCTCGAGCGGCGTGATCGGCCTCCGGGCCGACCGCGAGAGCATCCGCAGCTTCCTCTAGTCGAGCGTCGCGGGCCGCCTGCGCTCGCCGGCCTCCTACGATACGCGCGTGGATGCGAGCGAACGGCACCTCCGTCTCCTGACCGAGACCACGGCGGCGGTCAATTCGACGCTCGATCTCGAAGAGGTGCTCAATCTCGTCGCGACGAAGGTCGCGGACGCACTCAGGGCCGACGCGTGCTTCGTCTATCTCTACGACGAGCGAACTGACGAACTCGTCCTGCGGGCGACGCATGGGACGAGCATCGAGGACATGACGCGGCGGCCCCGCATGCGCACGGGCGAGGGGATCACCGGCACGGCGGCGGCGGAGCGGTCGCCCGTGATGATTCCCGCGCAGGCGCACCTCGACCCGCGCTTCAAGCAGTTCGCGAACCTGCCGGAGTCGCAGTACGAGTCGATCCTCGCCGTCCCGATCCTCGTCCGCGGTGAGACGCTCGAGGGCGCGCTCAACGTGCGCACCCAGGCGCCTCGAGCCTACTCCGACGCGGAGATCGAGCTGCTCGTCTCGATTGCCGACCAGGTCGCGCAGTCGATCGTGCACGCGCAGCTGTACTCGCAGGCGCAGAGGCGCGTCGCCGAGCTCGAGGCTCTGGCGCACATCTCCGAGGCGGTGTCCGAGTCGCTCTACCTCGAGGAGTCGCTCGAGGCGATCGTCAAGACGACGATGGATGCCGTATCGGCGACCGGGGCAGCGCTCGTCCTCGAGGACGGCCGGATCGCCTGGCCCGAGGGCCGCGCGGGCAAGCATGCCGTGCGCACGCCGCTGCGCTGGAAGCGTCGTGTGATCGGCGAGCTCGTGGCCGACCGCGACGCGCCGTTCTCCGACGACGACCGGGCGCTGCTCGAGGCGATTGCCCACCACGCCGCCGTTGCGCTCGAGCACGGTCGTGCGGTGATGCGCGGCGTGCTCGCGCAAGAGATCCACCATCGAGTCAAGAACAACCTCCAGACCGTGGCCTCCCTGTTGCGCCTGCAGTCGCGCGCGGAGGGAGTCGATCCGAAAGAGGCGCTGGAGCATTCGGTGAACCGCATCCTCGCGATCGCAGCCGTGCACGAGGTGCTCACGGAGCAGCGCGACGAGGACGTCGAGCTCGCCGAGTTGATCGACCGCCTCCGCGCAATGCTCGTGCAGAGCCTTGCCGCGGGTCGTGTGGTCGAGGCGAAGCTCGAGCAGGTCTCGCTCGCGGGCAGCCGCGCGACCGCGCTTGCGCTCGTCTTCAGCGAGCTGCTCCAGAACGCGCTCGAGCACGGCGCCGGGTCGGTGCGCATCGAGCTCGCCCGTCGCGACGGCGACGTCGTGCTCGCCATCGCCGACGAGGGCGCGGGTCCGGGCGACGCGGCCGAGGGAACGGGGCTCTCGATCGTGAGCGCGCTCGTGCGCGACGAGCTCGGAGGGAGCTTTGCGCTGATCGCCGACGGCGGCACGCGCGCGGAGGTGGTGTTCCCGGGATGAGTGGGCTCGGACTGCAGCTCCGAAACGCGACAATGGCGCAATGAGGATCCTCATCGCCGAAGACGAGACCATCATCCGGCTCGACCTGCGGGACATGCTCGTGCGTGCCGGCTTCGAGGTGTGTGCCGAGGCTCGCGACGGCGAGGAGGCCGTGGCGCTCGCGCGCTCCGAGCAGCCCGACCTCGCCATCATGGACGTGAAGATGCCCAAGCTCGACGGCATCGACGCGGCGCGGCGCATCCTCGAAGAGCGGCCGATCCCGATCGTGATGCTCACCGCGTACGGCCAGGCGGAGATCGTCTCGCGCGCCGTCGAAGCCGGTGTCTACGGCTATCTCGTCAAGCCGTTCCGCGAGCAGGATCTGCTGCCGGCCATTCAGTCGGCCCGGGCGCGCCACGACGAGCTGCAGGCGTTGCGTGAGGAGGCCGAGTCCCTGGCCGAGGCGCTCGCCTCGCGCAAGGCGATCGAGCGGGCGAAGGGTCTCTTGATGGAGAAGGAAGGGCTGACGGAAGCGGACGCGTTCGCGCGCCTCCGCAAGGCGAGCCAGGCGTCAGGGCGCCCGTTGAAGGTGATCGCAGAGGCTGTCGTCGCGACGCTCGGAGTCGACGCGTGATCGACGAACGAGTGACCGAAGAGCATCCGAATGCAGCGCTCACGCGCCGGGTGTTCGCCGCGTTCGGCCACGATCCGAAGGCCATCTCTGCGGCGATGTCCCGCGACGTCGTTTGGCGGGTTCCGGGCAACACGATGATGAGCGGCGAGTACCGCGGGAGACGCGAAGTCGTCGAGTTCCTCCGTCGTACGGGGCTCGAGACCGAAGGCACGTATCGCAGCAGCCTCCGCGACGTGCTGGCAAACGACGACTGGGCGATCGCGATCTACCGCGCGTACGGGACGCGCAACGGAATCGAGCTCGACGTCGACCAGGCGCTCGTCATCCGCTGTGAGGACGGGCTCTGGAAGGAGATCACGGCGGTGCCGCTCGACTCCGCGTTCGACGCCTTCTGGGCCTGAGCTCGGTGCCCGAGCAGGTCTAGGCCTGAGCTTCCTCGAACAACGCCTCCCACCGTTCGAGGAGCGCCTGGAGCGCGTCGCGAGAACGCGTGTGGGCTGCGAGGACGTCGACGTTCGACCAGTCCTCGGCGAGCTTCGCCTCGAGCTCCGCCACCTCCGCCTCCCGCGTCGCGATCTCGGCCTCCACGCGCTGGAGCTCGGTCGGCCGCGGCTTCGTCGCCCGCTGGGGCTTCGTCTTCGGCTGCCTCTCCTGCTTGGCCGCGGGCTGGGGCGTCGGCGTTCGCGCGGCACGCTCTTCGCGCCGCCGCAGCATCTCGGCCCAGCCTCCGTCGTAGGCGTGCAGTTCCCGGTCCTCGATCGCGAGCGTTCGCTCGGCAATGCCGTCCAGCAGCGCGCGGTCGTGCGAGACGAGCAGCAGCGTGCCGGGGAACGCGTCGAGCGCAGCCTCGAGCGCCTCCCGGCTCTCGAGGTCGAGATGGTTCGTCGGCTCGTCGAGCACGAGGAAGTTCGCGCCGGACGCGACGGTCACTGCGAGCGCGAGTCGACGGCGCTCGCCGCCCGAGAGCACCGACACCGGCTTCTCGACCTCGTCCCAGCCGGAGAAGAGGAACCGCCCGAGCAGCGACATCGCGTCGGGGCGGGCGAGATTCGTCATCGACTGCACGCACTGCAGCACGGTGCCGCGTGTGTCGAGCTCGGCTTCCTGCTGCGAGAAGTACGCAGGGACGACGCCGTGGCCGATCTGAATCTTGCCCTTCGCCGCGTCGCGCCGGCCGAGCAGCGTCTCGAGCAGCGTCGTCTTGCCCGAGCCGTTGGGCCCGACGAGCGCAACATGCTCGCCGCGCTCGAGCGCGAACGAGGCGCCGCGCAGAAGCTCGCGCTCGCCGATGCGCAGGTCGAGGCCCTCGACCTCGAGCACCGTGCGACCGCTCCGCGCAGGCTTCAGGAACTCGAAGCCGAGCGTGCGCGTACGGCGCGAGAGCAGCGCGACCTCGTCGGCCGCCTGCTTCCGCTCGCTCTCCAGGCGCTGGATCTGCGTCACCTTCGCCTGCGCCTGCTTCGCCTTGTCCTTCTTCGCGCGGAACCGCTCGACGAAGCGCTCGAGCCGCTCGATGTCGCCGGCGATGCGCTGCGTCTCCTTCTGCGCGTGCAGTGCGCGCGCCGCCTTCTCGCGGCGCCACGCGTGCCAGGGGCCGGGGAAGAACGTGCCGCGACCGGCGACGACCTCCATCGTCGCCGTCGTGACCGCCTCGAGGAACCAGCGGTCGTGGGCCACGAGGATCACTGCCGCGTCGAGCGACTGCAGCTCGCGCTCGAGCCATTCCAGGCTCGCGACGTCCAGATGGTTGGTCGGCTCGTCGAGCAGCAGCAGGTCGGGGTCGCCGCCGAGCGCGCGTGCGAGCGACGCGCGCGTCAGCTCGCCGCCGGAGAACGTGCGCAGCGGCCGGTCGAGGCTCTCGTCCGTGAAGCCGAGGCCGCGCACGACCGACGTCGCGTGGTCGCGCCACCCGTAGCCACCCGCGTGCTCGAGGCGCGCCTGCGCCTCTGCATAACGGTTCATCGTCGCCTGGTCGTGGATGCCGCGTGCCATCGCCTGCTCGAGCTCCGTGAGCTCGTCCTCGAGCCGGACCAGATCTCGCGCGCCCGAGAGCACGTACTCGCGCAAGGTGACGTCTCGCTCCACCGGCGGGCGCTGGTCGTGCAGCGCGACGCGGGTGCCCTTCTCGAACGCCAGCTCGCCGCCGTGCTTCTCCGTCTCGCCGGCGAGGATCCGCAGCAGCGTCGTCTTCCCGGCGCCGTTCGGGCCCGAGAGCGCCACGCGATCGCGCCGCTCGACGCTGAACGAGACCCCGTCGAAGAGGAGGTTCCCGGAGATCTCCTTGCGGATGTTGGAGGCGATGACGACTGCCACGATTCCTCCAGAGTAGATTCGGGCCTATGCCAGCCGTGCTCGCCCTCGACGTCGGGTCGTCCTCGGTGCGCGCCCAGCGCTTCGGCGCGGAAGCGGAGCCGCTCGACGAGCTGAAGCAGGAGCGGTACGACGGCGGCGACCCCGACGAGATCGTCGAGCTCGTCCGGAAGGTCGTCGCCGGCCGCGACAAAGACGTGGATGCCGTCGGCGTGTCGTGCTTCGCGCACAGCCTGATCGCCCTCGACGAGGCGGGCCGCCCGCTCACGCCGCTGCTCGGATGGCGCGACACCCGCGCGGCCGATGCGGCGGAATGGCTCCGGCGGCGGGTACCGGACGCGGCCGCCGTCCACGCCAGGACCGGCGCCCCGCTGCATCCCTCCTTCTGGCCGGCGAAGCTCGCGTGGCTCGCGGAGACCGAGCCGGACGTCTTCCGCCGCGCGGCGCGATTCGTCTCCTTCTGCGACTACCTCTCCGTCCAACTGCTCGGCGGCGGACCGGCTACGAGCCTCTCGACCGCCTCCGGAACGGGGCTGCTCGACCTCGCCCCGGCACGCTGGGATGCGGAGCTCCTGGAGATCCTCGGCGTCGGCGAGGAGCGCCTGCCGAGCATCTCCGACGAACCCCGCGGCGGCTGGTATCCCGCTCTCATCGACGGGGCGTGCTCGAATCTCGGCGCGGGCTGCGTCGGCCGGCACCGTGCCGCGCTGATGGTCGGCACCTCCGGCGCGCTGCGCCTGCTCTACGAAACCGAGAGCCCGCAGCCGCGTCCCGGCCTCTTCCTCTATCGCCTCGACGAGCGGCGCGTGCTCGAGGGCGGAGCGCTCTCGGACGGCGGGAACCTGCACGCGTGGCTCGAGCGGACGCTGGCTTCGGCCGAGGGCTCGCTGCTGGAACGGGGCCCGGACGAGCACGGTCTCACGTTCCTGCCGTTCCTCGGCGGCGAGCGCTCGACCGGCTGGGATCCCGACGCCACCGGGGCGATCGCGGGACTGACCTTCGACACGACGCCGCGCGACATCCGTCAGGCCGGCCTCGAGGGAGTGGCCTTCCGCTTCGCCGCGATTGCCGACCTCATGCCGGAGCTCGGTGAGGTCGTGGCGACCGGCGGCGGGCTGCTCGCCGATCCCGAATGGATCCAGTTGATGGCCGATGCTCTGGCCCGGCCGGTGACGAGGTCGACGGTGGAGGAGGCATCGCTCCGCGGCGCGGCCGTCGCGGCACTCGAGCGGCTCGGCTGCCAGACTCCCGAGGCGGCCCTTGGAGAGGTGTTCCACCCGCGGGAGGCGTGGGTAGACGCATATCGTTCGGCCCGGGAACGACAACAGCGTCTCTATGAGGAGCTTCGTGGCGAAGACTGACATCGAACAGCGCTCGATCGACACCATCCGCACGCTTGCGATGGACGCCGTCCAGCAGGCGAACGCCGGCCACCCGGGCACCGCGATGGCGCTCGCGCCGCTCGCCTACCTCCTCTACACCGAGGTGATGGACCACAACCCGGCGAGCCCGCAATGGCCCGACCGGGACCGCTTCATCCTCTCCGCCGGCCACGCGTGCATCCTCCAGTACGCCACGTTGCACCTCGCGGGCTACAACCTCTCGCTCGAGGAGCTGAAGCGCTTCCGGCAGTGGGAATCGCTCACGCCCGGCCACCCGGAGGTGCACCACACGCCCGGCGTCGAGGCGACGACGGGCCCGCTCGGCCAAGGCTTTGCGAACGGCGTCGGCTTCGCGATCGCGGAGCGCTTCCTCGCCGAGCGCTACAACCGTCCGTACGACGAGATCGTCGACCATCGCGTGTACTGCATCTGCTCCGACGGCGACCTGATGGAAGGGATCTCGAGC
>JAOPYX010000309.1 GCA_025964535.1 Actinomycetes bacterium
AGATCGCGCCGGTCGTCGCTGTGCGGCCGAGACCCGTGTATCCCTGCGCGGGGGGAGGGGGCGGCGTCATCGGCTCTTCGGGAGGGACGTTCGACATGCGTGCTCCTGTCTGTCAGGCCGCAAGGGCCGGGACGTGGACGATCTCGAGCTTCATTCCATCCGGGTCATAGAAGAACACCGCGTAATACCCCGGCGAGTAGGTGTAGTCCTGCGGCTCGCTCTCGATCTCGGCCCCGCTGGAGCGCAGCCAATCGGCGCGTTCGTCGACGACGCGACGCGAGGACGCCTCGAAGGCGAGGTGGTGGAGGCCGACCGAATAGCGGTCGTGGGAGCCCTTGGACTGCGCCCCGCGTAGCCCGATCTGGGTCTCGTGGCCGAGCAGGTACCAGATCGTCTCGCCCCGCTCGCCTTCGACCTCGCTGATCCCGTGCCAGCCGAGCGGGCCGAGGAGGTCGCGATAGAACGGCAGGCTGCGCTCGATCGAGGAGACGACCAGGTCGACATGGTGTACGCCGCCCGAGCGCATGAGATCCAACGGAACTTCGGCGCGAGACTGGCGAGTCCTCGTACCATTCCGCACCCGTGCATCTATTCCACTACCACCTCGTGACGAGCCGCGTCCGCGAGGTCGAAGCGCGATACATCGGGAAGCTCGGCTTCGACCTGATCGCGCGACACGGACGTATCGGCGAGGACCTCACCTCGTACGAGCCCGGCGTGTCCTGGGCTGACCTCGACACGCTCGGCTTCAAGCTGCGGCTGTCGGAGCTCGAGCTCGGTGCCGTGAACGTCGTCGTGCAGCCGGGACAGTGGCAGCTCCCCCGCGTCGACCACTTCGGGATCGCGCTCGACGACGACGAGTTCGAGAGCACGCTCGAGCGGGCCGAGGATGCCGATCTTCGCGTGCAGGAGCATGGCGGCCGCCGTACGTTCGTCTCGACGAATGCCGGCTACCGGCTCGAGCTGCATCCTCCGCGCGACTGGCTCGACGACCTGCTCGGGCAGGCCGAGCGCCTTCGCCTGACCGAGCTGCACCTGCGCGCCGACGAGCCGGAGGAAAAGGCGCGGGCGCTCGCCGAGCTCCTCGACTGTGCCCGCGACGGCGCCGACGTCCATATCGGCGAGACGCTCGTCCGGTTCGTGCCGGGCGGCCCCCCGGGCCGGCCGGAGCTGTACGGCGAGCTCTTCACGTGACGGAGGACCGCGCCGCCGTCCTTGCCACGGTGGCGGCGCGGATCGACGCGCTCCCGACCGGGCGCACGGTGCGGGTCGTCGCGGTCGACGGCGTCACGGCTTCCGGCAAGTCGACCTTCGCGGACGAGCTCGTTGCGCACGTGCGACGTCCCGTCGTGCGGGCGACGGTCGACGACTTCAACCGCCCACGCAGTGAGCGGTACGCGGGTGGGCAGGGCCCCGAGGCGTATTACCACGACACGTTCGACCTGGTGAGCCTCCGTTGCATGCTGCTCGAGCCGCTCGCGCCCGCCGGGGATCGGCGGTATCGCACGGCCTCGTTCGACGCGGACAACGACAGCGCAGTCGATGCGCCCCTCCAGGTTGCGCCCGACGATGCGGCGCTCGTGCTGGACGGCGTTTTCCTGTTACGCCCAGAGCTGGCAGGCGTCTGGGATCTGTCGATCTTCCTCGCGGTGGACCGGACGGTCGCGCTCGAGCGGGCGATCGCGAGGGATGCATCGTGGCTCGGCGGCGAAGGCCCGGCCCGCGTCCGCTACGCGTCGCGCTACGTCCCCGGCGAGACGCTCTACCTCGAGTCGGCAGACCCAGCGTCGCAGGCCGGTCTCGTGGTCGAGAACACGGATCCCGACCGACCGCGACTGCTCTCGTGACCCGTGCCTCCGAGCGTCCGCGGCAGACACGTCTGGTGCCAGGCACGGGACGTGGCTGCGCCAGGCACGCGGCAACTGCAGAAGGGCGCAGCGATGCCGTTCCATCGAGCACCCGTCCGGAGCCGACGCGTCGCCCCGTACCACGTCTGGTGACAGCCACCAGGCGTGGCCGGGCGGGACACGTTGTGTGGGCCGGCCGGGACATCTGGCCGCATTCGTAGACTGGCCTTCTTGAGCGAGAAGCCCCCCACGTACGACTCCGCCGGGGTCTCGCTCGCTACCGCGAACGCGGTCGTCGACCGCCTGCGGTCGGCGGTCGAGTCGACCGGCGCGACCGGCTTCGGCCACTTCGCCGGCCTCTATCCACTCGACGAGCGCCGGTTCCTCGCCGCCTCGACCGACAGCGTCGGCTCGAAGCTGCTGCTCCACCGGCGGGCGGGCACGTTGCGCTGGGGCGGGATGGACCTCGCGGCGCACTGCATCAACGACGTCCTGTGCAGCGGCGCGGAGCCGCTCTTCTTCCTCGACTACGTCGCGGCGGAGCACATCGAGCTGGAGCAGGTCGCCGAGCTCGTCGAGGGCGCCGCGGAAGTCTGCCGCCGGGCGGGCTGCATGCTGATCGGCGGCGAGACGGCGGAGCTGCCCGGCGTCTATCGCGAGAACGAGCTCGACTTCGCCGGGACGTGCGTCGGCCTCGTCGAGCGCGACCGTGTCGTCGACGGCTCGCGCTGCGCCCCCGGCGACGTGATCGTCGGCTTTCCCTCCGACGGCATCCATACGAACGGCTTCTCGCTCGTCCGCGCGCTCGTCGGAGACGGCGACTTCGACGCCGACCTCCTGCTGACGCCGCACCGCCTCTATCTCGACGAGGTACGCGCGCTGCGCGCCGAGGCCGACGTGAAGGCGCTTGCCCACGTCACCGGCGGCGGCATCCTCGGCAACCTCTCGCGCGTGCTGCCCGACGGCGTGCACGCGCGCATCGACTGGAACTCGTGGACGCGGCCGCCGGTGTTCCAGTGGCTCGCCGACCGGGGCGTCGAAGAGGAAGAAGCGCGCCGCGTGTTCAACCTCGGCATCGGCATGTGCGCCGTCGTGCCGGAAGCGCCGGCGGGTGCGACCGTGATCGGAGCGCTCGAGTGATCGGCGTGCTCGTCAGCGGCACCGGCACCAATCTCCAGGCGCTGCTCGACGCAGAGCTACCGGTCGCCGCCGTCGCGAGCAACCGCGCGGACGCAGCTGCGCTCACGCGCGCAGGCGATCTGCCCCACGCCTCGTTCGAGCTCGCCGACTACCCGAGCCGCGCCGACCGCGACGCCGCGATGGCCGAATGGCTGTCCGGCCACGACGTGGAGCTCGTCGTGCTCGCTGGCTACATGCACCTTCTGACCGCGGCGTTCCTCGACCGTTTCCCGAACTCGGTCGTCAACGTCCACCCGTCGCTGCTCCCACGGTTCCCGGGAGCGCACGCGGTCGAGGAGCAGCTCGCCGCGGGCGTCAGCGAATCGGGCGCCACTGTGCACCTCGTCGACGAGGGCGTCGACTCCGGCCCCGTGCTCGCGCAGGAGCGCATAGCCGTGCTGCCCGGCGACACACCGGAGTCGCTGCACGAGCGCATCCAGGCGATCGAGCATCGCCTGCTACCCCGCGTCGTGGAGGAACTGTGCGCGCGCTGATCTCGACCTACGACAAGACGGGCCTCGACGTCTTCGCACGAGGGCTCGCCGATCTCGGCTGGGAGCTCGTCGCGAGCGGCGGCACCGCTACCTATCTCGAGGACGATCTCGGGCTCCCGGTGTTGCGCGTCGAGACGCTGACCGACTCGCCGGAGATGCTCGGCGGGCGCGTGAAGACGCTGCACCCACGCATCCACGCCGCGATCCTCGCGCGACGCGACCGCATCGAAGACCTTGCGACGCTCGACGAGCACGGCATCGAGCCGTTCGATCTCGTCTGCGTGAACCTCTATCCCTTCGAGGACGTTGCCGCGAAGAAGGGCGTCACCGAGGCAGAGGCGGTCGAGATGATCGACGTCGGCGGACCGTCGATGCTGCGCGGGGCGGCGAAGAACTTCGCCCACTGCGCGCCGCTCTGCCGGCCGGAGCGTTACGGCTTCGTGCTGGACGAGCTCCAACGCGAAGGCAGCCTGTCGATCGAGACGAGACGGGAGCTCGCGTCGGAGGCGTTCGCGACCTCCGCCGCGTACGAGGCCGCGATCGCAGCCTGGTTCGCCGACCGCGAAGCCTTCCCGGACACGCTCGTTCTGCCTCTCGAGAAGGTGCTCGACCTGTCGTACGGCGAGAACCCACATCAGCGCGCCGCGTATTACGCCGAGCGCGGAAGCCGCTCGCACCTGCTCTCACGGGTCGAGCAGCTCCACGGCAAGGCGTTGTCGTTCAACAACCTCAACGATCTGTCGGCCGCACGCCTGCTCGCGCGCGAGTTCGCGCTGCCCGCCTGCGTGATCGTGAAGCATGCGAACCCGTGCGGCGTCGCGATTGGCGCGACGGTCGCCGATGCGTACGACAAGGCACTCGCCTCCGATCCGATGTCCGCGTACGGCGGCATCGTCGTGCTGAACCGCGAGGTGGACGGCCCGCTCGGTGAGAAGTTGGCCGAGCAGTTCGTGGAGGTGCTCTTCGCACCGGGCTACGACGACGACGCCCTCACCGCGTTGACGCGCAAGCAGGGCACGCGCATCCTCGCCGACCGCGAACGCCGCCGTGTCGAGGCCGACCTGCGCAACTACAAGCGCGTACTCGGCGGCCTGCTCGTCCAGGACCCGGATACCGAGATCGAAGACCGCGAAGGCTGGGAGGTCGCGTGCGGCACGCCCGACGAGCGGCAGTGGGGCGATCTCGTCTTCGCCTGGCGTGTGTGCAAGCACGTCTCGTCGAACGCGATCGTGCTCGTGCGCGATCTTGCGACGATCGGAATCGGCGCGGGACAGATGAGCCGCGTGGACGCCGTCCGCATCGCCGTCGAGAAGGCCGGTGCTCACGGCCACGAGGTGGCCAGCTCGGCTCTCGCCTCGGACGCCTTCTTCCCGTTCCCGGACGGGCCGCGCATCGCGCTCGACGCCGGTACGACGGCGATCGTGCAACCGGGCGGCTCGAAGCGCGATCAGGACGTGATCGACACGGTGCAGAACGCCGGCGCGACGATGGTCTTCACCGGTCGTCGACATTTCCGCCACTAGGCGGCACGCCTTCCGGGCACTCGGCTACCGTGACGCACGCAGGCGACGAAGCCTCGCCGGCCTGTGCGGCCGCGCGGGGCTTTTTGCGTTCGAGGCTCTATGGCCACCGCCAACCACACTCACTTCAGGCTCCTTGCACGCGCCGACCAGCAAGCCTTTCTCGAGTTGCCGTGGGGCCTGCCCCTCGAGGAGTGGGCCGACGACCTGCTCGTGCAGGCGAAGCGCGGCATCGGGCGGCACGTCGTCCGGTTCGTGCAGCTCAACGGCGCGTTCTACGCGCTGAAGGAGCTGCCGCCGCCGCTCGCCGACCGGGAGTACCGGCTGCTCGGCGAGCTGGCGCAGCGCGCGGTGCCCGCCGTCGAGGGCATCGGTGTCGCCTCGGAGCGCAAGACTGCGCACGGCGAGGAGCTACCGGACATCCTGATCACGCGGTACCTCGAGTACTCGCTGCCCTACCGCCTCATCCTCGGCGCGGCGGTGCTGCCCGCGCCGGAAGCCTCGATCCGCGCGGCGCTCGGCGAGCTCTTCGTGCGCCTCCACCTCGCCGGGTTCTTCTGGGGCGACTGCTCACTCTCGAATGCGCTCTTCCGTCGCGACGCCGGCGCCCTTTCGGCGTACCTCGTCGATGCAGAGACCGGCCAGCTGGAGGAGCGGCTCTCCGACGGCCAGCGCAATCACGATCTGTCGATCGCCGAGGAGAACCTCGTCGGCGAGCTGTACGACCTGAGCGCCGAGCTCGGGCGCGACGTCGTCGACGATCCGGTCGCGTTCGCCGAGGACGTGCGTGCGAGCTACGACCAGCTCTGGAGCGAGCTCACCGAGGACGAGGTCTTCGCACCGGAGGACAGCAGCAAGCTCGAGCAGCGTCTCAACCGGCTCAACGCGCTCGGCTTCGACGTCGAGGAGGTCGAGCTCGTCAGCGACGGCTCGGAGGTTCGTCTCCGTCTGCAGTCGAAGGTCGTGGAGCCTGGCCACCACAGGCGGCGGCTGCTCCGCCTGACGGGCCTCGACGCGCAGGAGAACCAGGCGCGCCGGTTGCTCAACGACCTCACCACATATCGAACGCAGCTCAACCGCACGACGAAGGCGCCGGTGTCCGACGCAGCCGCCGCCGGCCGCTGGCTGAGCGAAGTCTTCGAGCCCACGGTCGCCGCAGTGCCCGTAGAGCTGCAGCCGAAGCGCGCCGCAGCCGAGCTCTTCCACGAGCTGCTCGAGCACCGGTGGTTCCTCTCGGAGCGCGCCGGCAAGGACGTCGGCCTGCCGGCGGCGACAGCGTCGTATGTCGATCAGGTTCTGCGCCCGGCGGCCGACGAGAAGGCGCCGTTGCTCGGTTCCCTCGACGACGCCTAGGAGGCAGCAGCGGCTTCCGACGGGAGCGGAATACTGGCAGGCGAATCGCCTTCGATGGCAACAGCTTCCCAAGGAGAGACATGGAGTCTTCGCACGCTGAAACGCCCGACCCGCATCGCTGGCAAGCGCTCGCGCTCGTCTGCGTCGCGATGTTCATGACGGTGCTCGACGTCTCGATCGTCAACGTCGCGCTGCCCTCGATCAAGAACTCACTTCACGTCGGCGAGAGCAGCCTGCAGTGGGTGCTCATCGCATACACGATCACGTTCGGCGGTCTCCTCCTGCTCGGCGGCCGAGCCGCCGACCTGTTGGGCCGGCGGAGGATGTTCATGATCGGCATGGCGCTGTTCGCAGCGGCATCGCTCGCGTGCGGTCTCGCCGGTTCGATCGGCGTGCTGGTCGCCGCGCGTGCGGTGCAGGGAATCGGCGCCGCGATCGTCTCACCGGCGACGCTGTCGATCATCACCACGACGTTCACCGAGGGAGCCGAGCGCAACAAGGCTCTCGGGATCTGGGGCGCGATGGGCGGCAGCGGCGCTGCAGCGGGCGTGCTCTTCGGCGGAATTCTCACGAAGTACGCAGGCTGGGAATGGGTCTTCTTCGTGAACGTCCCTGTCGCCGTGCTCGTGCTCGCGCTGACCCGAGCAGTCGTCCGCGAGAGCCGCGTGACGGGTATGCGCGGCTTCGACATCGGAGGCGCATCGACGATCACGGGAAGCCTCGCACTGCTCGTGTACGGGATCTCGAAGGCGCCCGACGTCGGGTGGAGCAGCGGAAGCACGATCGGCTTCCTCATCGGCGCTGCCGTGCTCTTCGCCGCATTTCTCGCGATCGAGACGCGCCACCCGGAGCCGATGGTCCCATTCCGGATCTTCAGGACGAAGACGGTCACAGGAGCGAACGTCGCGGGATTCCTCCTCGGCGCCGTCGTGTTCGCGAACTTCTTCCTGCTGACGCTGTACGTGCAGCAGGTGCTGCACTACTCGGCGCTGAAGACGGGCCTGACGTTCCTCGCGACCGCCGGAACCGTGATTCCCGTGGCCGGGCTGTCGCAGGCGCTCGTCACGAAGTTCGGGCCTCGGCCGGTGATGGCAGTCGGACTGTTGTTGATCACGGGCGGGATGGTCTGGTACTCGCAGATCCCCGTGCACGCCAGCTTCGCGTCGGATCTGCTGCCCGGGTATCTGATGGTGGGCGTCGGCATGGCGTTCTCGTTCATTCCGATGTCGATCGCGGCGCTCGCCGGCGTGGCCCCGCAGGAAGCCGGCCTCGCATCCGGCCTGATCAACACCTCGCAGCAGGTCGGCGGCGCGCTCGGCGTCGCGATCGCGTCGACGGTGGCGTTCACGCACATGAACACGCTCCTCCACGCGGGGCACGACCCTGCGAGCGCGCAGACGAGCGGCTTCGCGTTGGGGTTCTGGGTGATCGCGGCGTTCAGCGCGGTGGCCGTCCTCGCGACGCTCGTGCTCATCCGGCCGCAGGAGGTCGCCACCCAGGCCGACATGGTGACCGCGGTCTAGGAACCGTGCAGCGCCGGGCGGGCCATGCTCGCCCGGCGCACACGGGTACGCTGCGGCCGTGCCGCAGGAGTTCCCAACCGTTCTCGAGCTCGTCGGAGCGACGCCGATCGTCCGCCTCGACAAGCTCTCGCCTCCGGGCGGGGCGCAGATCCTCGCCAAGCTCGAGTACCTCAACCCGGGCGGCTCCGTGAAGGACCGCATCGGCCTGCCCATGATCGAGGCTGCGGAGCGCGAGGGGAAGCTGAAGCCGGGCGGCACGATCGTCGAGCCGACGTCGGGCAACACCGGCGTGGGCCTCGCGATCGCGGCGGCGATCAAGGGCTACCGGTGCATCTTCGTGATGCCCGACAAGATGAGCCAGGAGAAGATCGCGCTGCTGCGCGCCTACGGCGCCGAGGTCGTGATCACGCCGACCGCCGTCGACCACGATTCGCCGGAGAGCTACTACTCGGTCTCCGACCGCCTCGCGGAGGAGATCCCGGGCGGGTTCAAGCCCGACCAGTACTCGAACATGAACAACCCGGAGGCGCACTACAGGCACACCGGCCCGGAGTTGTGGGAGCAGACCGGCGGCGGCGACATCGACGCGATCGTCGTCTCGGTCGGCACCGGTGGGACGATCAGCGGCGTCGGCCGCTACTTCAAGGAGCGAAAGCCCGAGGTATTGATCGTCGGCGCCGACCCCGAAGGCTCTGTCTATACGGCAAAGAGCGACGCCGACCTCCACCCGTACCTCGTCGAGGGCATCGGCAAGGACACGTGGCCCGAGACGATGGATCCCAAGGTCGTCGACGAGTGGGTGCGCGTCAGCGACCGGGACTCGTTCCGGTGGGCGCGCCGGCTCGCGCGCGAGGAGGGCCTGCTCGCCGGCGGCTCGGGCGGCACCTCCGTGTACGCCGCCGTCCAGATCGCGAAGCGGCTCGGCCCGGGCAAGCGCGTGCTGATGATGATCCCGGACTCCGGCCGCAACTACCTGTCGAAGTTCTACGACGACAACTGGATGCTCGAGCACGGCTTCCTCGAGCGCCAGGCGCCGGTGCCGACGGTGGACGAGGTGCTGCACGCGAAGCACGGGAGCGAGCTCCCCGACCTCGTGACGATCTCGGCGCACCAGAAGGTCGGCGAAGGCATCGACACGATGCAGCGCTACGGCATCTCGCAGCTTCCGGTCACGCGCGACGGATCGTGCGAGTCGCTCGCGGACGTGATCGGCTCGCTGCAGGATCGCGCGCTGCTCGAGCGCGTCTTCGCGACACCGGACGTGCTGCACGAGGACGTTGCGACCGCGATGCAGCCGCCGCTGGGCGCGGTCGAGACCTCGGCGACGCTCGAGGACGTGTTCGCAACGCTGAGCGGTGGCTCGAACGCGATCGTCGTCTGCGAGGACGGCCGGCCGATCGGCGTGCTGACACGCAGCGACCTGCTCGAGTTCCTCGCACACCGTCGCTGACACGCGCCACCTGCCCAAGTAACACTTTGTTACAAGGGCCGTGAAGGGCGCGAACGTGCGCTGGACAGGCGCGCCCCCGCTTCCAAGTAACAGGTTGTTACGACGGGTCGTGGCGGCGCGTGCCGTTCGTCTTCGCGTGCTCGGCGAGCTCACGCGCGGCGAGCATCGCCTCGCGTACGGAGTTCAGCAACCCGATCACGAGCTCGAGACGATGCTGCTCCTCGTCGAGCTCGAGCAGCCGCTGCTTCGCCTCGGCCGGGAGCTCGACCTGCGCGGCGAGCTCGAAGGAGAGCTGTGACGCTGTCTCGTCGAGCTCGTCCGGCGCAACCCCTGCGAGGGCGGCGAGCGCGCGGAAGCAGCCGACGGCCTGCGCCGCCGTGCTCGGATCGGTGAGGCCGCGACCGTCGAGCGCCGGCTCGACGATCGCCGTGAGGAACGAGCGCCCGCGTGTGAGCCGCTCGACGCGGAACCGTTCCCCGCCCTCGATGACGATGTTCAGCCGGTCGCCCTCGAGCTCGTCGAGCACGTCGACGACGCGTGCGCGCGTGCCGATCTCGCGCACGCCGTCGTCGTCCGCGTAGATCATTCCGAACTCCTGCTGCTCCTCGATGCACTCGGCGACCAGCTCCATGTATCGCGGCTCGAAGATGTGCAGGGGAACGTGCTCGCTCGGCAGCAGCACGATCCCAAGCGGGAACAGACCGATCTCCTCCATCTCCCCAGGGTACGCCCGACGGGCGCGCGATCAGTTCGCGACGAGCGAGATCGATCCGAACAGACCGTGCACCGAGAGCTCGGATGCCCCGCGCCACTTGTGCGGTCCCGCGGCGAAGAAGAGCGTGTCCTTCGGCCCGGCCATGCCGCCGTTGCCGAACGAGATCCCCCAGACCCCGCCGACCGTCAGCGGCCGGCCGTCGCGACCCGGAAGCTGGCCGTCGAACAGCCACCGGTTCGAGCGCCGCGCATAGGCATTGACGCGGCCGCTCCCGAAGTTGGCGACGAGCAGGTCGCCGCCGAAGCGGCCGAATCCGCTCGGCGCCCGCGCGATCCCCCACGGCTCGGCGAGCGACCCCATGCGGCCCACGCGTGCGATGAGCTTCCCGTCGAGGTCGAACTCGTCGACGTATCCGCCCGTTGGAGAGTCGTTCCCGTTCACGGGCGCCGGGGAGGCGTAGGTCACGAAGACGTGCCCTCCGATCGCCTGGATCCCGAACGGCGCGTACCACGACGGGATCGTGCGGTCGACGAACGCGCCGCGACGGACGATCCGCCGCCAGCGCCCGTCGAACACCTCGACGCGGTCGTTGTGGAAGTCGGTCGCGTAGAGGCGTTGGCCTCCCTCGGGGAGCGTTGCGATGGCAAGGCCACGGAACACTGCTCCTCGCGCGGCGTCGTCGATCGCGACGACCGCGGCGCTCGACCAACCGTGGGGCACGACCGGCGCCCAGCCGCGGATCATGCCGTCCTCGCACGCGTAGATGAACCGTGCAGGCGCCGACGCCCGGCCGCTCCGGACGACGAAGCCCCGGCCTCCGTTGTAGACGATGCCGGTCGGACCTCCGTCCACGGCGATCGTCAACGCCTGCTTGCGTCCGTCAGCCGCAAACAGCGAGCTCGCTCCGCGCGCCTCGTTCGCGGTCCACCAGGGCCCGGTGGGGCTCGCTGCGATGCCCCACGCGTTGACGAGTGCCACGTCGTGCACGAGTGCCGCCGATCCGGGATCGGCCGCGAGCTTGCGCACCACGTATGCGTCCGCCGTTCGCGTCGGAAGCAACACCACCACGACGGCCGCCGCGACCGCGGCCGCGGCGCCGCCGACGATCAGGCTACGGGTGCGAAAATCGCGAGACCACATCGATCGTGCGACCCTCTTCCGCCGACCGGAGCACTGCAGTGGCGGTCTCGAGCACGTGCAGCCCGAGCTCACCCGATGCACGATGCGGCCGCTCGTCGCGCACTGCCTCGAGCATCTCGTGCAGTCCGTAGCCGCGCGTCTCCTGCGCACCGCGCGACGCGTACGGAACGGCCTGCCATTCGCCGCCGCCGTTGAAGACGCGCAGCTCGCCCTCGAACTGGTTTGCGTCGGGGAGCGACAGCGCTCCTTCGGTGCCGTGCACGGTCATGCGGCTCTCGTACTGACCGCGCGACTCGAAGCTCACGGTCAGCGTCGCCAAGGCTCCCGACGCGAGCCGCAGCGCGGCGGCGACGTACGTCGGCACGTCGACGGTGAAGCGTTCGCCTGCGCGCGGTCCGACTGCGAGCGTGCGTTCCGGCGTCGGCGTCTCCGCGAATCCGGTCGCCGCAGCGAACGGCCCGAGCAGCGACGCGATCGCCGTGAGGTAATACGGCCCGAGGTCGAGCATCGGGCCCCCGCCGGCGCGGAAGAAGAAATCGGCGTTGGGATGCCACGTGTCTGCACCGCCGACGAGCATCGCCGCGGTCGCGCCGAGCGGCTCGCCGATGTCGCCGCGTGCGATCACCTCCCTGGCGGCCTCGTACGCGCTGCTGAGGAACGTGTCGGGCGCACAGCCGACCCGCAGGCCGAGCCGTCCCGCCGACGCGAGCAGCTCGCGCGCAGCGGGAACCGACGTCGTGAGCGGCTTCTCGGTGTAGACGTGCTTGCCGCCCGCGAGCGCGCCGCCGACGACCGCAGCGTGCGCGTCCGGGGGCGTGAGGTTGAGGACGACGTCGAGATCCGTCGAAGCGAGCAGCGCATCGACCGACATCGACTCGAGCCCGTGCTCCGATGCCAGGGACTCCGCGCGTGCCGTGTCGCTGTCGGCGCAGGCCTCGACGGAGAACGAGTCGAACGCGGCGGAGCCTTCGGTGTAGGTCTTCGCGATGACGCCGCAACCGACGAGCCCAACGCGCGCGGGGCCGTTCATGCCGCCACCGAGACCATCCGCTGTACCGCCCGCAGCGAACGCTCGACCGCCTCGAACGGCGGCCCGTCCACCTCGTCCTGCTCGACGATCAGCCACTCGACGCCCGCGCGCACCGCGGCCGGCAGCACGCGGTCGTAGCCCACCGCGCCGTCGCCGACGGGGCAGTGCTCACGGCTGCCGCGCGACCGAAGGTCTTTCACGTGGACGAGCGGGCAACGGCCCGTCATGCGCTCGAGCAACGCAACCGGGTCGACCCCCACCTCCCATGCCCAGCCGAGATCGAGCTCGAGCCAGAGCTGCTCCGGCGGA
>JAOPYX010000330.1 GCA_025964535.1 Actinomycetes bacterium
CAGGAGAAGTACCTGGCCTCGTGGGACGAGGGCACCTGAGCCGACGCGGCACCTCTGCCTCTGCCACGTCCCGCGACCGAGTCGCGGGACGTGGCATTTTAGGGGCCGTGCAGGAGCTCGAGCCCGAACGGATCGCCCGCCTCGAGGAGGACGGGCCGCGCGTCGTGCTGCTCGACCAGCGACTGCTGCCCTACGAGGAGGTGGACCTCGTCTGCACTACCGCGGCGGAGGTGGCCGACGCGATTCGGACGCTCGCTGTGCGCGGTGCGCCGGCCATCGGTGTCGCCGCCGCCTACGGGCTGGCGCTCACTGCGCTTCGCGGGGACGACCTCGCCGAGGCCGAACGGGAGCTCGCGTCGTCGCGGCCGACCGCCGTGAACCTCTTCTGGGCGCTCGAGCAGATGCGCGCCGACCCGACGCCCGAGCGGGCTCGCGCGCTGCACCGGGAGGAGGTCGAGCGCTGCCACCGGATGTCCGCGCACGCCGCCGAGCTCTTCGAGCCGGGAACGCGCGCGCTGACGCACTGCAATGCCGGTGGCCTGGCCACGGGCGGCTACGGCTCCGCTGTGGGTGCGCTGCGCACGGCGTGGGAGCGCGGCCTGCTCGCGAGCGTGCTCGTCGACGAGACGCGGCCGCTGCTGCAGGGCGCACGCCTCACCGCGTGGGAGCTCGAGCACGCCGGCATCCCGCACGCCGTGATCGCCGACTCTGCCGCTGCGTCGCTGATGGCGCGCGGCGAAGTCGACCTGATCGTCGCCGGCGCCGACCGCATTGCGGCGAATGGCGACACGGCGAACAAGATCGGCACGTACTCTCTCGCGGTGCTCGCAGCCCATCACGGCATCCCCCTCTACATCGTCGCGCCGAGCTCGACCATCGACCTCGCGACGGCCAGCGGCGACGACATTCCGATCGAGGAGCGCGACGGCTCCGAGATCTCGACTCGCTTCACCGCGCGCAACCCCGCATTCGACGTGACTCCCGCCGCGCTGATCGCCGCCATCGTCACCGAGGACGGCGTGCACAGGCCGCCGTACGCCGAGTCGCTCGCGCCGGTTGGGGCGGCCGCGTGAAGGCGATCGTGCTCGCGGCGGGCTACGCCACCCGCCTCTACCCGCTGACGAAGACCGTCGCCAAGCCGCTGCTGCCGGTCGGCGGCCGTCCGATGATCGACTACCTCCTCGACCGCATTCAGGAGGTGGACGAGGTCGACGCCGTGCACGTCGTCACGAACCACAAGTTCGCCGACTCCTTCCTCCGCTGGGCAGAGACGCACGAGGCGACCGGCATCCCGATCGACGTGCACGACGACGGCACGACGAGCGAAGATGACCGGCTCGGCGCGATAGGCGACATCCGCTTCGTCATCGAGCAGGCAGGGCTCGAGGGCGACGACCTGCTCGTCGTCGCCGGCGACAACCTCTTCGACTACAGCGTCGCCGACTACGTTCGCTGGTGGCGCGGCAAGGGCGAGGCGAGCGCCGTGGCGTTGTACGACGTCGGCGACTTCGAGCTCGTGAAGAAGTACAGCGCGGTCGAGCTCGACGGCGACGACCGCCTCGTCGGCTTCGTCGAGAAGCCCGAGCACCCGGAGACGACGCTCGTGGCCACCGCGACGTACCTGTTCCATCGCGCGCACGTGCCGCTCGTCGAGCGCTACCTCGAGGAGGGGAACTCGCCCGACCAGCCCGGGCGCTTCGTCGCCTGGCTTGTCCCTCGTGCGCCTGTCCATGGCTACCGCTTCGAGGGCGAATGGCGCGACATCGGCGACGCCGAGCAGCTGCTCGAGGCCGACAACCGCCTGCGGGAGCGCGGGGGCCTGCCCCTCCGCGACTCCTACTCACTGGTCTAGAGTCACCGCGATGGCAACCACCGAGCCGCGCGCGGACGACGTCCGCTGGGATCTGTCCGACCTCTGCGCGGACGCCGCCGAGGCGCGCGCCGGCTGGGCCGCGCTCGTCGAGCGCTCGGCGGATTTCGCGGCGCGCTATCGCGGGAAGATCGCCTCGCTCGACGCACCGGGCATGCGTGCCGTGCTCGACGAGTCGGACGAGCTGGCGCAGGAGCTCTCGCGCCTCCAGGTCTACACCTTCCTGCGCCTGAGCATGGACGCCACCGACGTCGAGGCGAACGATCTCACCACGATCGGGCGCGACCGCGGTGCCGACATCGAGAACGACCTGCTCTTCCTCGGCCTCGAATGGATCGCGCTCGACGACGCCCCCGCCGAAGCGCTGCTCGCATCGGAGGAGCTCGCGCCGTACGCGCACAAGCTGCGCGTCGAACGGGAGGAGAAGCCATACGTCCTGAGTGAGCCGGAGGAGCAGGCGCTGAACGCGCGCGGACCCGTCGTCTCGTCGTGGCAGTCGCTACACGACCGGCAGGTCTCGACGCTCGAGGTCCCCTTCGACAGCGGCGACGGCGTTCGGCCGCACACGGTCAGCGAGCTGCTCTCGTGCCTCCATCGCAGCGACCGCGACGTAAGGCTCGGCGCGGTGGACGCGCTTTTCGCGGGCCTCGCTCCGCGCGCGGACGTGCTCGCGTCCTGTTATGACGCACTCGTCGGCGACCGGCTGACCGTCGACCGGCTGCGCGGGTTCGGGAATCCGATGCAGCCGACGAACATGGACAACGAGCTCGACGACGAGACCGTCGAGGCGATGCTGACCGCCACCGAGGAGAGCTACGGGATCGGCCGCAAGTGGTTCGAGGCGAAGGCGCGCCTGCTCGGGCTCGATCGTCTCGCGCTCGCCGACCAGTACGCGCCGCTCGGCGAGGCACGGGCATTCTCGTGGCCGGAGGCGGTGGAGGTCGTCGACACGTCGTTCGGCCGCTTCGCGCCGCGGCTCGCCGAGATCTTCCGGGCTTGCCTCGACGCCGGCCACGTCGACGCGCTGCCACATAGCGGCAAGGCGCCGAGCGCGTACTGCACCGCAGTGTCGAAGCAGATCCTTCCGTACGTCTTGATGAACTACACCGACCGGCTGCGCGACGTGAGCACGCTCGCGCACGAGTTCGGACACGCGACGCACAACGTGCTCGCCCTCGAGCAGCAGACGTGGCGTTCGCACCGCTGCGGCATTCCGATGGCGGAGGTGCCGTCGACGTTCGCGCAGTCGCTCACCGACGACTATCTGCTCGAAAACGAGACCGACCTGGGGACGCGTGCATCGCTCGCTGCTGACCGCGTGGAGAGTGCATTCGCATCGATCTACCGCCAGACCGTGCTCGCGCGTTTCGAGCAGCGCGCGTACGGCGTTCGCGGTGAAGGCCTCTCGCTCGGCGTGGAGCGCCTCAGCGAGCTTTGGATCGAGGAGAACACCCGCTACTACGGCGACTCGCTTGCGCTGCCGGAGGGCTACGCGATCGGCTGGTCGTACATCCCGCACTTCATCCACGTGCGCTTCTACACCTACGCGTACGCGTTCGCGCAGCTCGTCGCGCTGCTGCTCTACCGGCGCTACCGCGAGGATCCCGAGGCGTTCGTTCCGAAGTACCTCGCAATGCTGAGCGCGGGCGGCTCGGCCTCGCCCGCGGATCTCGTCGCACCGTTCGGACTCGACCTGCGCTCGACCGACACGTGGCGCGAGGCATTCGCGGAGCTCGACGCGATGCGCGTCGAGGCCGAGACGTTGTCTGCGGCATAAGCCGCGACACTTCCGTATCACTCGCAGGGCTAGCGTCGAGCTGTGCTCGACGTACTCCTGCCGCAGCGCTGCCTCGTCTGCGGCGCGGGTGGCCCGCAGCTGTGCGCGGGCTGTCGCGCTGCGCTGCCCCTGCTCGGGCCACCGCTCTGCGAGCGCTGCGGCGCGCCGACGGCGTGGCCCGTTCGGCGCTGCAGCGAGTGCTCCGGGCGGCGGCTCGCGTTCGCCACGGCACGGGCTGCCGTCGCGTACGACGAGCCGGTGCGACTGCTCGTCGCGGGCTGGAAGGAACGCGGTCTGCGGCGACTCGCCGACGAGGCCGCCTCGCTGATGGCCGAACGGCTGATGCATCCCGGAGACGCAGTGCTCGCCTGCATCCCGCCCGACGGCGACCGCCGCCTGAAGCGCGGCTACCACCCGGCCGAACGGCTCGCGATCGCCCTGGGGGCCCAGTGGGGCCTCACGTACGAGCCGCTGCTCGTCCGCTCGGGGACGTCCCGGCGGCAAAGGGGCCTCTCGCTGCCCGAGCGGCGGCGCAATGTGGCAGGCGCGTTTCGGGCCCATCCGGGCACTGCTGCACGGGTGATCCTCGTGGACGACGTCTATACGAGCGGCGCAACCGTGAGCGCGGCAGCCTCGGCGCTCCGGGCGGCGGGCGCGCGCCGCGTCGAGGTCGTCACGTTCGCGCGGGCGCTCCGGGGGCGAACGCCAGTAGGCTGAGGAGGGAGCGTGACGGCCGACCTGAAGGAGGACCTCATGCAGCTCCAGATCAAGGGCAAGAACCTCGACGTGAGCGATTCGATCCGGAGTTACGCGGAACGAAAGCTCGCAAAGCTCGACCGGATGGTGAACGACGGCGCGCAGGTCGAGATCGAGCTCGCCGTCGAGAAGAACCCTTCGGTTGCAGACAACCAGGTTGCCGAGGCGACCGTCTGGCTGAAGGGTCATCACACGCTGCGCGTACGCGAGGCGTCGCCGGACATGAAGGCGTCGATCGACGAGCTGACCGAGAAGCTCCTGCGCCAGGTGCGCGAAGAGCGAGAGAAGAAGGGCGCGAAGCGACGCACCGCCGACAAGCATCTGAACGGCGACACAGCGGCCCAATAGATGGCGCTCTTCCGGCGGCGCGAGCCGCTCCACGAACGCCTCGCGCGCGAGGGCGGACTGAGCCCGGCGGCGACGCCACTCGACCCGCGCCCGGGCTGGCAGGAGACCGGCATCCATGGCATCCATCGCCCGCGCGAATGGGATGCGACCGTCACGGCGGACGCCCCCGACATCGAGGGCGACACCGTCCGGTTCGTCGCACTGCCGGACGGCACGCTGCTCGTCGAGGACGGGCCCGACGACTCGCTCGAGCCGCTCGCAGCAGCCGTCGGGCAGGCGGTCGGTGCCCCGTACCGTGCACGCGCCGCGCGCCAGGGCGAAAGCCTCTGGGCGGTCCAGGCCCGCCGCATCGAGGTGCTCGAGCTTCCCGCCGGGACGGAAGGCGATGCGATCGACCTCACGCATACCGACGACGGCTCGACCCTGTCGGTCGACGACGCCCGCGTCTTCGGCTCACTCCCGCGGCTCGAGGAGCGCGGTGCACGTGAGGGACGCGACTACACCGTTCACGCGGAGCGGCTCGACGGGAACCTGTGGGAAGTCAGCGCGGCGGCGCTCTGAGGATGGGAATCTTCCGCCGGCGCACCGACGAGACGTTGAATGAACAGGCCTTGCGCGAAGCAGAGCTCGATCGCGCCACACCCGACCCGCCCGAGGCTCCTGCACCCGCCGACCCGTATGCCGGAACGTATCCCGCGGACGATGTGCTCGGAATCTGGGTCCGCGCAATGGCGCGCCCCGGCGAGTACGACGCCGTCTTGACCGTGCACGCGGCCGGCATCCCAGGCGATGCGGTCGACTTCGCCACACTCGCGAGCGGAGACGTGATCGTCGATTCGGAGCAGGGCGACGCGGATCTGTCGCCGTTCGCCGACGCCGTCGAGCAGGAGCTGCAGCCGCCCTACCGCGCTGTGGCACGCCGCCAGGATGGTGACCTCTGGTCGCTCGCCGCCCGCGGCATCGACGTCCTCGAGCTCGACTTCGCTCACGGAGACGAGATCGAGCTGGCATCGCTCGCGGGCGAGATCGACGTCCGGGTCGACGGAGAGGCCTGGAATGGGCGCATTCCGGAGCTCGAGCAGGCCGGCGAGGCGGCAGAGGGCGAGGACTACGTCGTGCAGGCCGAGCGCCTGGACGGTGACCTCTGGGAGGTCCGGGCCTCGCCGCTGTAGACGCCGGGAGGTCGGTACCCTAAGCCTTCGAATGGCGCAACAGCTCGGTTCTTTCGAGAAGGTCCTGCGCGTCGGCGAAGGCCGGCGGCTCAAGCGGCTCGCCGAGCAGGCGACCTACATCGGCACGCTCGAGCCCGAGTTCGAGCAGCTCTCCGACGAGGAGCTCGCCGGCAAGACAGCCGAGCTCCGCGAGCGGTTCCAGAACGGCGAGACGCTCGACCAGCTGCTCTTCGAGGCGTTTGCCGCAGTGCGCGAGGCGTTCAAGCGCACGATGAGCGTGCGCCTCTTCGACGTCCAGCTGATGGGCGGCGTCGTCCTGCACGAAGGCGACATCGCCGAGATGAAGACCGGCGAGGGCAAGACGTTCGTCGCGACCCAGGCGCTGTATCTCAACGCGCTCGCCGGCAATGGCGTGCACCTCGTGACGACGAACGACTACCTCGCCCAGCGCGACCAGGCGTGGACGCAGCCCGTCTTCGAGGCCCTCGGCATGCGCACGGCGTACATCGAGAACATGATGGCGTTCGAGCCGCGCCGCGACGCCTATCTCGCCGACGTCACGTACGGGACGAACTCCGAGTTCGGCTTCGACTATCTGCGCGACAACATGGCGGTCTCGCTCGACGGAATCGTCCAGCGCGGCCATCAGTTCGCGATCGTGGACGAGGTCGACTCGATCCTCGTCGACGAGGCGCGCACGCCGCTGATCATCTCCGGCGAGCCCGAGACGGCGGCACAGCTCTACTACGACTTCGCACGCGTCGCGCCCGGCCT
>JAOPYX010000333.1 GCA_025964535.1 Actinomycetes bacterium
GTCTGCGTAGAACCGGAGGTACTGCGCCATGTGCCGGTTCCAGTACTCGGAGTCGTGGCTACCGGGCCAGACGTGAAGCGTCACGCGGCCGGGCGTCTTTTGCGCGAACGCGACGTCTGCGCTGTGGAAGGGGTCGTCAGTGCCAACGTCGACCCAGACCGGTGACCGGTAGCTCGGCGGATGCGCGACGAGGTCGTGTCGCGCGAAGTCCGCTGCGTCGTCGAACGCGCCCGGCGCCGTGGCTCCCGCGCTCGCCCACAGCGCCGGCGAGTGCGCGCCGACCGCGCAGAACCGGTGGCGCGCTCCGAGATCGAGCGCGCCGAAGCCGCCCATCGAGATGCCGCCGATCGCGACGCGCGTCGCGTGCGTGCGTGCGAGCCCCGCCGGGATCGCCTCCTGCAGCACCATCGTCCCCCAGCGCCCGTCGCCGCGGTCGTGCCAGTAGCTGTGATCGCCGCCGTCGAGCAGGAGCACGCTCGGCGCTCGGCTTCCGAGCGCGGCCAACCCGTCGAAGAACTGCTGGCTCAGGAAGCTCGCCGGGCTGCCGCCGCGGCCGTGCAGGAGCACGAGCATGGTCCGGCTCCCGCGTCGTGCCGGCCGCACGAGCACCTCGTACAGGTCGGCATGGACGAGCCGGCTGTGGAGCGTGAAGTGCACGAGCGCCGCGCCGTCGGCGGAGCGATAGCTGTGGTGCCCGCTGCGGAGTGCGACGGCAGAGATCCCGGCGGCGACGATCAGGGCCATCCCGATCAGCAGCCGGCGCACCGGCCAAGGCTAAACCAGATCGAGCGAACCCGCCGCACGGAGTTACGGGTCAGTGAGATCGTGGTGTCAGTGCGGTGAACGGTGGTTACGAATCGCGCGCCGGTGACAGAAGCGCGGTGGTGAACGGTCCAGGGGATGGCGTAACGCGTCTCGGCTTCATCGCCGGTGTCGCCGGCGCGGCATTCGGCGCCGTCAGCAGTACACCGGTGGGGCAGGCAGTCGGCCAGATCACAGGACTTCTGCCGGCGCTGCCGTTGCCCGCGCCGCAGGAGACCGGGATCCAGCATGTCGTCGTCGTGACGATGGAGAACCGGTCGTTCGACCATCTCCTCGGCTGGGTGCCCGGCGCGGACGGGAAGCAGGCCGGCCTCGCGTTTCCCGACGCCTCGGGGCGGATGCATTCGACCTACCACCTGACGAGCTACGACAGCTGCGCCAACAACGACCCCGACCACTCGTACGAAGGCGGGCGGGCGGAGCTCGACTACGGCAAGGCCGACGGTTGGCTGCTCGATCCTGCGAACGACGAGCTCGCGATCGGCTACTTCGAGCGCGCCGATCTCGCGTTCTTCGGCAAGGCGGTCGACGACTGGACAATCTGCGATCGCTACTTCGCGGCAACGCTCGGACCGACCTACCCGAACCGGATCTATCAACACGCCGGGGCGACGGACCGGCTCGAGAACACGACGAACGTCAGCCAGCTCCCGACCATCTGGGACCGGCTCGCGGCGAAGGGGCTGACCGGCCGGTACTACTTCAGCGACATCCCGTTCCTCGCGCTGTGGGGATCGAAGCACCTCTCTATCAGTCGACGCATCGAGCAGTTCTTCAGCGACGCCGCGACGGGACAGCTGCCCGACGTGGCGTTCGTCGATCCCCGCTTCGGCGGCGAGGATCAGGGCGCCTCGAACGACGACCATCCGCGCGCAGACATCCGCGCCGGCGAGCGCTTCCTCAACGACGTCTACGACGCGGTGCGCACCAGCCCGAACTGGCCCAACACGGTGCTCGTCGTCACCTACGACGAGTGGGGCGGCTTCTTCGACCACGTCGTGCCGGCCATAGCGCCCGATGCGAGCCCGCTCTACGCGCGTCGCGGCTTCCGCGTGCCGGCGGTCGTCGTGTCGCCGTTCGCGGCGAAGGGGGCGGTCGACCACACCGTCTACGACCACACGTCGGTGCTGCGGTTGATCGAGTGGCGCTGGGGGCTCGACCCGCTCTCTCCGCGTGACGCCGGCGCGGCAAACCTCGTCAACGCGCTCGATCTGTCGCGCACCCGCTCCGACAGGCCGTCCTACTCGGTGCCGACGGTGGCTCCGGCGGTCTGCGTCGCCGGCACCCCGGTGGGCGAGACCGAGTGGGCCGACCTCGCCACGACGGCGAAGCGCTTGGGATTCCCGCTGTGAGAGGCGCCTTCGTCCTGCTCGCGCTGTTCGCGATCGCGGCCGTGCTGCCGGCGGCGCAGGCCGAGCCGTCGACGGGCACGCCGATCCGGCATCTCGTCGTGATCTACCAGGAGAACGCCAGCTTCGACCATTACTTCGGGACCTACCCGCGTGCCGTGAACCCGGTCGGCGAGCCGCGCTTCCAGCCGGCGACAGGAACGCCTGCGGTCGACGGCCTGACGCCGCAATTGCTCCAGCACAACCCGAACCTGCTGAACCCGGCACGCCTCGACCGTGCCGATCTCTTCCCCTGCGACAACCTGCACGAGTACGACGCGGAGCAGGCCGCCGCGAACGGCGGGAAGATGGACCGGTTCGTCGTGACGACCGGCGCGTCGGATGCGGCGTGCCAGAAGTCGCAGGAGATGGACTACTACGACGGCAACACGGTCACCGCGCTCTGGCAGTACGCGCAGCACTTCACATTGGCCGACGCCTTCTTCGGCTCGACCTACGGACCTTCCAGCGTCGGTGCGCTCAATCTGGTCGCCGGCCAGACGCACGGAGCCACACCGGCGGCGCTCCCGCGCTTCGTCGCAAACGGAACGCTCATCGGCGATCCCGATCCTGCGGGGGACATCTGCTCGAAGCAGCCGCAGGTCTCCATGTCGGGTCGCACCGTCGGCGACCTGCTCAATGCGGCCGGCGTCACCTGGGGCTGGTTCCAGGGCGGCTTCCACGACTGCGCGGCGCAGCACGCGAACACCGCCGGCGCGACGCAGACGGACTACGTCCCCCATCACGATCCGTTCCAGTTCTATCCATCGACCGCGAACCCGCAGCACGTTGCGCCGAGCTCCGCGGCCGCAATCGGGACGAGCGATGCGGCACACCACCAATACGACCTGAGCGATTTCTGGACTGCCGCCGCCGCCGGCCGAATGCCCGCCGTGAGCTTCCTGAAGGCGCCGGCGTATCAGAACGGCCACCCGGGCAACTCCGACCCGCTCGACGAGCAGGTCTTCCTCGTCCAGACGATCAACCGGCTGATGCAGCTGAAGGACTGGTCGTCGATGGCGATCGTCGTCGCGTACGACGACAGCGACGGCTGGTACGACCATGTCTTCCCGCCGAACAGCGGGCACTCCGCCGACGCGTACGACCAGCTCTACGGACCCGGCAACTGCGGCGCGCCGGCGGCCGGCGCGTACCAGGACCGGTGCGGGTTGGGGCCGCGGCTGCCGCTGCTCGCGATCTCCCCGTACGTGAAGCCGAACACCGTCTCGCACGCGACGCTCGAGCAGGCGTCCATCCTGCGCTTCATCGAGGACAACTGGCACCTGGGCCGGCTCGGTGACCAGTCCTTCGACGCGCGCGCGACCTCGATCGCGACCCTCTTCGACTTCCGCGCCGCCCGCGCCCAGCCGCTGCAGCTCGACGCGGCGACCGGCGAGCCCGCTCGGCGGAGGTCCGTGATCGCCGCCGGCGCCTGATCGACTACCCTCGCCTGGTGGGCAAGGCCTCCGACTGGCTGCGCGAGGAACGCCGCAAGGTGCTCGGCGACTGGGTCGCCGTCTGTCTCGGCTGCGGCGCCGGGCGCCGCTGGTTCGAGCAGTACGAGAGCGAGATGCCCGATGTCTGCCCGCAGTGCAACGGCGTCCTCTTGCGGCGGTGCCCGAGCTGCAACGCCCCGTTCTCGTCGATCGCCGCCGTCGAGTGCGAGGAGTGCGGCGAGGCGCTACGCCGCGACGAGCTCTTCGGCTCGCCGATCAGGCGCGCGAAAAAGGCTACGAGTTAAAAGAGGTCGTTCTCGCCGCGGAAGCCCTGCACGACGGGCCCGTTCAGGATCTGCGAGAAGCGGATCACCGTGACGATGTCCTCCGTCGAGACCTCCCGGTTGTAGAGCTGGCTCAGGAAGCGCGCCATCTCGTCGGTGCGGCGGATCTCCGGGTTGTCGTGCTCGATCTCGCGCGGTGAGAGCTCGGCGAGGCTCTTGACCTCGACCTTGTCGATCACGGCCTCGAAGACGCGCTCGCGGGCACCGAAGCGCACGCCGCAGAGCACCTGCACGACCATGCCCTTCTTGTACTTGCCCGACTTGTCTCCCAAGCGGATCGTCGCCGACTTGCGACCGCTCCGAAGCTGGTCGGCCACCATTGGTGAGTAGAAGTTCAGCGCGTACATAGGCTCCTGCAGACCGTTCAAGCAGGCCGATCATAGGGGACCGCGGGCTGGACGTGCGCACGCCCTACGTCCTCGGGGCGGCTGCAGCCGAGCAGGGCGAGCGTGAGCGCGATCTCGTCGCGCAACAGCGACAGCACGTGGCGGACGCCCGCCTCCCCGTCTGCGGCCAGCCCCCAGATCGCAGGCCGGCCGACGAGCACGGCGCCCGCGCCAAGGGCCAGTGCTTTGACCACGTCGCCGCCGCGGCGGATGCCGCCGTCGAACAGCACCTCCACCCTTCCCGCCGCCGCCTCCGCGACCTCGGCCAGCACGTCGAGCGTGGCGGGCGCGCCGTCGAGTTGCCGCCCGCCGTGGTTCGAGACGATGATCCCCGCGGCGCCGTGCTCGACCGCGAGCTCGGCGTCCTCTCCGGTGAGTACGCCCTTGAGCAAGATGGGCAGCTTCGTCGTCGCGGCGATCCACTCGATGTCTCGCCAGGTCACGGAAGGTGAGAAGAGCCCGATGTGCGTCGCCGGGCTGTGGGGGACCCTTCCGAGAGCCGCGGCGCCGTACGGCACGGGCAGGTCGGCCGGAACGGCGAAGCCGACGCGGAGATCCCGCTCGCGGCGGCCGAGCACCGGTGCGTCGACGGTCAGCACGATCGCGCTGCAGCCCGCCGCGACCGCCTCGTCGAGATGCGCGCGCGTCGCGCCGTCGTCGTTCAGTACGTAGAGCTGCGCCCATTGGGCCACGCCGGGCGCCGCGTCTGCGATCTCGTGGTGTGAGCGGGTCGTCATCGTGGAGACGCACATCACCGTCTGCTCCGCGGCCGCCGCCCGCGCCGTGGCCAGCTCGCCGTCAGCGTGGTAGAGACCTTGGAAGGCGATCGGCGCGAGAAGCACCGGCAGGGAAAGCGTCGTGCCGAGCACCGTCGTCTCCGTGGTGACGGCGTCGACATCGACGAGCACGCGCGGCCGGAACGTCCACCGCCGGAAGGCTGCGGTGTTCGCACGAAGGGTCGACTCTCCCGCCGCGCCGCCCGCGAGATACGCCCACGGCCCCGGCTCGGTCAGCGCTTCCGCGAGTTGCTCGTACTCGTCGCAGTTGAGCGGCGCGCTCACGTGGCGAGCCTATCGCGCGCCTTCGCAACCATCTCCCGCTCGCCGCCGTAGGCCAGTAGGCGTGGAGCGTCCTCGAGCGGGAGCCAGCGCGCCTCCGCGACCTCGACCCGCATCGCCTCCTCGATCTCGTCGATGCGGCCGCGGCCGGCGCGCAGCAGGAAGAAGCTGACCACCTTGAAGACCCGCAGCCCGCCGCGTCGGGTGTACGTGTACTTCACGTCGCCGAGCTTCTCGACGAGCCGGCCGTGGACGCCGGTCTCCTCCCGGACCTCGCGGACCGCCGCCTCCTGCGGGCTCTCGCCGGGGTCGATGTTTCCCTTGGGAAGAGCCCACGTGCCCGCCGGTTTCCCCTGCGGCCGGATCGCGGCGACCATCGGGCGGCCCCGCACGACCCGCACCAGCACGCCACCGGCCGAGAACTCGCGCTCCACGCCCTGGTTGTAACAGCTTGGCCATCGTGCGTTCTTCCGCTTGCGAAGCGACTGCATTGCTCCTACAATGCCTCAGCACTCTCCGGGTGAGAGTGCCAGAAGGTGTCACGAACACCGCACTGTGCAGCAAGTCAGGAGGCAACTGTATGAACCTGAAGCCGCTAGGTGACCGCCTGATCGTCGAGGTCCTCGATGAAGAGGAGACGACGTTCAGCGGCATCGTGCTTCCGGATACGGCCAAGGAAAAGCCGCAGCGCGGCCGCGTCCTCGCCGTCGGCCCGGGCCCCCGTGACGATGACGGGAAGCACATCCCGATGGACGTGGACGAGGGCGACGAGATCGTCTTCTCCAAGTACGGCGGTACCGAAATCAAGGTTGGCACGGACGAGTACCTGATCCTGCGCGAGTCCGACGTTCTCGCGAAGGTCGTCGGGACCCGCGAGCCGGCCGGCGCAAAGTCGTAGTTCTGAGGAGGAAGAAAACCGTATGGCTCACAAAGAGCTGAAGTTCAACGAGGATGCACGGCGCGCACTCGAGCGCGGCGTGAACATCCTCGCCGACGCGGTCAAGGTCACTCTTGGCCCGAAGGGTCGCTACGTCGTGCTGGACAAGAAGTTCGGCGCGCCGACCATCACGAACGACGGCGTCACGATCGCACGTGAGATCGAGGTCGAGGACGTCTTCGAGAACCAGGGTGCACAGCTCGTACGCGAGGTCGCCACGGCGACGAACGACGTGGCGGGCGACGGCACGACGACGGCGACGGTGCTCGCGCAGGCAATCGTGCGCGAGGGCCTGAAGAACGTCGCCGCCGGTGCGAACCCGATGGGTCTCAAGCGCGGCATCGAGAAGGCCGTCGAGGCGGTCGTCGAGAACCTGAAGTCCCAGTCGAAGGACGTCT
>JAOPYX010000336.1 GCA_025964535.1 Actinomycetes bacterium
GTGTTCCCCGATGGCCCCGCGCCGACCGGCCAGCGCTACTGCATCAACTCGGCCGCGCTCAAGCTCGAAGAGAAGTAAAGGCGTAACGCAGGAACAGGTGGCTCTCGTGCCGCCGGATCGAGACGAGGTCTGCCGCCACTCGCACGTGCGGCAGCAGCTCGGCCCCGTCCGCGAGCGAGAGCCGGCGCACGCCCGAGCGTCCTGCGACGAGCGGGGACACGGTGAGGAAGAGCTCGTCGACGAGACCCGCTGCGACGAACGACGTGAAGAGCGTCGGCCCTCCCTCGGAGAGGATCAGCTCGTGGCCGCGCTCCCGGAGCGCCGCGATCGCGCCGGCGGGATCGACCCAGTCGCCGTCGTTCACGGCCACGACCTCGGTCGCAGTGGGAACGCCGGCGCGCAGGTCGGCAGCGGCACGTTCGGTCGTCAGCACGACGGCACCGCTCTCGAGCACGGGATGCGTCGGATCGAACGACCCGCCTGCGGTCACGATCGCGACCGCGGGGTGCTCGCTCTTGCCGAGCCGGCGTCGCAGCTCCGCCAACGCTTCGGCCGCCGGCGGATAGACGCGGTCGGCGCGCCACGTTCCCGTCGGCGAAGCCAGCATCGTCCCCGAGCCGACGACGACGACGTCGGCGAACGCCCGCAGAAGCGCCATGACGAACCGGTCGGCCTCGCTCTCGTCGGAGACGATCGCGTTCGAGCGCTCGATGTCCGGCATCGCGACGACGCCGTCGATCGTCTCGACGAAGTTCGCGAACACCGACGGCCCGGCGAAGCCGAGACCGCCGCCGTAGAGGCGGCTGAGCTCGTCCGGGAGGTCGCGTTGCGGCAGGCCCGGCCGCTCGTCCAGCAGCTGGAGAGGCGTCAGCGTCACGAGCTGCGCCGGGACCGCACCTCGTCGAGGAAGTCCCGCCGCAGGTCCGCGTCGTCGTCGTACCGGCCCCGCCAGAACGTCGTGACCGTGCGCGAGCTCTCCTCGTTGACGCCGCGCATCTGCGTGCAGAGGTGTGCCGCGTCGAGGTGCACCGCGACGCCCTGCGGTTCCACGAGATCGACGAGCGCGTCGGCGATCTGCTCGCCGAGCCGCTCCTGGACGGTGAACCGCCGCGCGTACAGGCGCACGAGCCGCGTCAGCTTCGAGATGCCCAGAATCTCGCGGCCGGGGACGTAGGCGACGTACGCCACGCCGTGGAACGGCAGTGCGTGGTGCTCGCACAGCGAGAAGAAGGCGATCGGGCCCTCCACGACCTGGCTGTGTCTCCCGGATACGCCGTCGGGACGCTCTGCGGGAAATGCAGTGCGAATCTTCGCGTCGCCGTCGTAGCCCGAGGTCGAATCGACGAGCGCCTGCAGGAAACGCCGTGGAGTGTCGCGCGTCCCGGGGGTGTCGAGGTCCATGCCGAGCGCGTCGAGTATCTCGGCGAGATGCCGCTCGAAGCGCTCGAGCTCGGCCGGAGCGATGTGTCGCGGCGCAACGTGCTCCCAGCGAGCTGGGAGCTCGACGATGTTCGAGTCGTCGTCCTCTGCCTCTACGAACCGGTTGGTCACGTGATTCCTCCTGGTTGTCCTTGAAGAACGGCGCCGGCGCGAAGCGTCTCACGCCGCACGACCAGCAGAGCGACGAGCGCGATCTCCCCGGCGAGCACCCACACGAATGCCAGCGGGTGACCGAAGCCGATACATACGCCGAACGCGGCAAGCTGCGGTGTCATTCCCATGTTCGCGAGCACGGCGACGGTCAATCGGTCGTGATACGCGGCGCGAGCCTCGTCCGATGCACCGCGAAGCCGCGACTCGACAAAGCGCTCGACGAGGGTGTCCTGCCAACCGTAGAAGAGTGCGTATGAACGCTGAAGCAACAGTGTCAGTCCGTGCGCTTCCGGGATGGAGACGGCCGCGCCGCGATAGAGCCGCTCGATGTTGAAGTTGACGCTCAGCACGGCGGTAAGCGCAACGAAGCCCACCAGCGCCGCAACCGGCGCGTGCGCGTACCAGCCGAGACCTGCGAAGAGCGCCGCGTCGACGACGAGGTCGCACTCCGAGTCGAGATAGCGGCCGAGCAGCGTCACACGGCCGGAGAGGCGTGCGAGCTGGCCGTCCGCGTTGTCCAGCACGGTCTTCAGCTGGATGAGGAGCGCCGCGGCGACGAGCTGTCCGCGTGCGAGCTCGACCGCGCCCACGACGCCGGTCGCGCCCGAGGCGAGCACGACGACCGGCGGCGGCACGCGCAGCGGCAGCAGCGCGAGCACGACGAGGTGCGCCAACGGCCGGTAGACGCGCTCGCAGAGCAGGTCGGTCCCGGCTCTCGCCTTGCGAGAGCGCGCGAGCGCGCTAGACAAGCATGCCCTCGTCGATCGGCTTCGCGGCCCGGATGAGGTCGCGTGCAGCGTCGACCTTGTCCCAGGTGTTCCAGAGCAGGAAGCCGCGCGGGCGCCGCTGGTCGTCCACGAATGCGACGACGCCCTTGCGGTTCGGCTCGTCCCAGCGCTCGATCGTCTCGAGCCGGGAGTCGATGTCGCCGACCGCCTCGTAGCCGAGATCGAACAGGTCGGAGTAGAAGAACGGAAGGTGGTCGTACGGCTGCCCGGCGCCGGCCATGTTGGCGCCCACCGTCCTTCCGTGCGTGTTCGCGTGATCTTCGTGCTCGACCCGCGCGTTCTTGCCGAGCGCCAGGATCGGAAAGTTCGCGACGTCGCCGGCGGCGAAGACGTCGTCGTGGGCGCCGACGCGGCCGAGCTCGTCGACGACGATGCCGTTGTCGACGGGAAGCCCCGCTACCTCTGCGAGCTCGGTGGCCGGCACGATTCCGAGCCCGGCTACGACCGCGTCGGCCTCGAGCACGCGCCCGGAGCCGGTGGTGAGCCGGCCGCCTCGCACCGACGCGACGGTCTCGCCGGTCACGACCTCGACGCCCTGCTCGCGGTAGTACTCGGTGACGAACGCCGCGAGGTGGGCAGGAAGCAACCGTGCGCCGATCGCCGCGTCCGGAAAGACCATCGTCACGCGGGAGCCGACCTTCGTGAGGGCCGCCGCGATCTCGGAGCCGATGAACCCGCCCCCGACGACGACGAAGCTCGTGCCGGCGCCCGCCCGCGCACGCAGCCTCCGGTAGTCGTCGAGCGTGCGGAAGTAGATGACGTCGTCGTCGGCGTCGTCGAGCTCGCGCGGATGTCCACCCGTCGCGAGCAGCAGCTTCTCGTTGGCGTACTCGTCGCCCTTGTCGTCGACGGCGCGGTGCGCGTCGAGGTCGATGCCGACGATCCGCCGCCCGAGCACGAGGTCGACGCCTCGTTCGGCGGTGCCGCGCCAGATCTTGGCCTCGTCGCCGCCGGCCCAGAGCCCCTTGGTGAGCGGCGGCCGCTTGTACGGCGGGTGCGGCTCGGCGCCCACGAGCGTGATCGGCCCATCGGTGTCGTGCGTGCGGATTCCCTCGACTGCGGCGTCGGCGGTCATCCCGCCGCCGACGATCAAGTACCGGCTGGTGTTCACATGCCCTCGTTTTCGTCGAAGTGGCGTATCGTCATACGATCCAACTCGTCACGACGGATTTCATTCCCCTCATACTGCTGACATGAGCGTCCCGGACGGTTGGACAGAGGTCGACGGCGCGCTCGAGCGAACGTTCGAGCTGCCCTCGTTCCCGGAGGCAATCGACTATGTGAACCGCGTCGCGGAGCTTGCCGTGAGCGAAAACCACCATCCGGACGTGGCCATCTCCTATACGAAGGTCACGCTGCGCTGGACGACGCACTCCGAGGGCGGGATCACCGACCGCGATCGGGAGCTCGCCGCCCGCTCCGCCGAGCTGGCTTAAGAATCGAGGGCCCGGCGGGCGTCGTCGGCGGCGGCGCGCGCCTCCTCCGCTTCCTGCCGCGCAGTGGCGGACTCGCGTTCCAGCCGGTCTGCTCGCTCCTCCGCCTCGCGCGCGGCGCGCTCGAGCTCACGCAGGCGCTCCTTCGCCTCGCGCAGCGCGGCTTTCGCCTCGCGTTGCGTCTCGGCCGCGCTCTTCGCGCGTCGCGGTGTCGCCGGCGCGGCGGGCGCGAGGCCGGCAAGGGCGGCGAACCCCTCCGACTCGAGCGGCGCGACAAAGCGCCCGCGTGCCAGGAGCTCCCTCCCCTCCTCCGTGACGGCGGCGGTGCGAAGCGTGGACGAGATCTTCGGCAACAAGGTGTTCGACGATCCGCCGAGCAGCCTCGCGGCCGCGCGCTCGAGCCGGCGCAGCGCGTCGCGCTCGATCTCCCGCGCGCGCTCGAACTCGACGCGGTCGCCTCCCTGCAGCACGCCGGCTTGCGCCTCGCGCAGGCGGTGCCCCGCGTCGAGGAGCAGGTCGACGTCCCGTCGCTCCCTGCGCGCGAGCTGGTTCAGCGTCCACGCGAACACCGTCGGCTTCCGGAGCTTCGCGAGCTGGGCCGCGTCGTCCTTCGCGCCCTGCTCCTTCAGCTCGCGGACGAGCTTCGCCCGCTCAGCGACGAACGCGTCGAGGTCGGCGCCGTAGAGCTCGTCGATCGCATCGTCGAGCGTCACGCACGCAGACTATTCCGCCGACGCGACGGCCTCGGCGAGCTCGGCCTTCGACATCTTCGAGCGGCCGGGGATGTCGAGCTCGCGAGCGCGCTCCTCGAGCTCGCTCTTCGTCGTGGCCCCGTCGCCGTTGCGCGTGGGTCGCTTCGGGCGCCCGCGCTCGGCCTGCTCGAGGCTCCGGCGTAGCGCCTCGATGAGATCCGGGGGCGATTCCTCCTCCGGCTCCTGCACCCGGTGCACCTCGCGGCCCTCGCGCTTCTCCTTGACGATCGCGCAGAGCGCGTCGCGGTAGGTGTCGCGGTACTTCTCCAGCTCCCACTCGCTTGCGAAGCTCCGGATCAGACTCAGGCCCATCTCGAGCTCGCGCTTTGCGACGTCGGGCAGCGCGTCCGGGAGGACGGTCTCCGGGGCGTCGACCTCGTCGGCGAAGTACATCTGCTCGAGGGTGAGGATTCCGTTGCGGACGCGCAGGCAGCCGAGGTACTGGCGCCCGCGCAGCACGAACTTCCCGATCCCGGCGAGCCCGGACTCTTCCATCGCCCGCATGAGCAGGGCGTACGGACGCTCGGCGCCGTCCTGCGGGCCGACGAGATACGTGTGCGCGAAGAACACCGGATCGATCTCCTCGTACGGGACGAAGTCCTCGAGGTCGATCGTGTGCTGCCCTTCGACTTGAACTGCGGCGAAGTCGTCGTCGGTCATGTGGACGACCTCGCCCTTCTCGTATTCGAACGCCTTCACGATCTCGTCGTTGGGAACGGGCTTGTCCTCGAGCTTGCAGATCTTCTGGTAGCCGATCGGCCCGTCGTCGGTCGCGTGGACGAGGTGGAAGGAAAGCCTGTGCTCGTGCACCGCGCTGAAGACCCGTACCGGGACGTTGACGAGCCCGAAGGTGATCGATCCTGTCCAGAGCGCCCGCGGTGCCACGGCTGGGTTCTCGCCAACCGGCAGCGACGGAAAACGTCTGACATCGGCCCTCGAGCCAGATCTGGGACCTGCTTCGAACCAGGTCCCAGATTTGGCGGTGCGGGACGTGAGCCCGCTCTACGACTCGAATCTCGCCATCGGGACCTGGGTCGGCGCCGGCGCGGAAGCCGCGTTTTTCCCAGAGCTGGGACCTGGTTCGAACCAGGTCCGGATTGCGCTCGCTCTTGACCCCGAGAGCCTCACAGCCGATAACAGGGCTCATGCGGCGCCCTTTCGGCTCGATCCTGCCGGTCCTGGCGGCTTGCGCCCTGCTTCCGGTAGGGCTCCTGATCGCGTTCGGCCACCACATGGTCATGCCGCCGATGTGGGTGCACTTCTACGGCGTCGGCGTGAGCGCGCTCGTCGCAACGGTCGCTGCGGTGACGATCACCGCGCTCGGCGTGCGCCGACGCGACACGCGCACCGTCATCGTGGGCGGCGGCTTTTCGCTGATGGCCGCGCTCCTCGCGGTGCACGGGCTCGTCACACCCGGGATGCTCGTCGGCTCGAACGGGCTGATCGCGGTCACCGGCGCAGCGACGCTGCCCGTCGGCGGCGTCGTCATGGCGCTCTCTTCACTGCCCCAGGTCGGCTCGGCGCGCGCCATCCCGCGCGTCGTCGTGCTCCAGGTCGTGCTCGGGTGCGCGATCGTCGCGCTGAGCATCGTCGGAACGGTCGAGCCGAGCCTCGTGCCCGGCGTGCCGGCCCCCCGTTCCGCACCGGCCCTCGCCCTGTTCGCGCTGGGGCTCTGCGTCTACGGCGCCCTTGCGGTGCGTGCGACGAACACGTTTCTCCTCACCCGCCGCGGTGCCGACTTCGCCGTCGTCGCCGGCGTCGTGCTGCTCGCGTGCTCGCTCTACGGCGCGCTGCTGCTCCGCTTCGTCGACCTCGGCTGGTGGCTCGGGCACATCTTCGAGTTCGTCGGTATCGCCGTCGTCGGCGCGTCCCTCGTCTACGACCTGAGCCGCGGCCGCAGCTCACGCCCGCTCGTGGGCGATCTCAGCGCCGCCGAGATCGTCGCCTCCGAAGAGGCGTACCTCGGCGCGCGCGTGCGCGCGCTGATGGTGCGGCTCGCAGCGAAGGACACCTCGACCGAGGAGCACACGCGGCGAGTCGCCGCGCTCGCAGTCGAGCTCGGCGAGCGGCTCGGTCTCTCCCCCACGCGATTGCGCAGCCTCGCCATCGGGGGCCTGCTGCACGACATCGGCAAGCTCTCGCTGCCCGAATCGATCCTCCAGAAGCCGGGGCCGCTCGACGAGGAGGAGTTCGCGGTCGTGAAGACACATCCGGAGCGCGGCCGCGAGCTGCTCGCGGAGCTCGGTGGATTCGATCAGGACGTCCGGCGACTCGTGCTCGACCACC
>JAOPYX010000344.1 GCA_025964535.1 Actinomycetes bacterium
TGGATCTCGAAGACCGGGCCGAAGGCCTCCTCCGCCATCGCGGAGCACTCGATGTGCCAGCCCGGCCTGCCGCGGCCCCAGGGCGCGTCCCAGGCGGTGTCCTCGCCCGGCTTGTTCCCCTTCCAGAGCGCGAAATCGCGGGGATCCTCCTTCAGCGCACTCGGCTCTTCGCCCTGCTCCATCTGATCCGGCCGCTGGCCGGAGAGACGCCCGTACTCCGGGTCGCGTGCGACGCGGAAGTAGACGTCGCCGCTGGCGGCGTAGGCGTAGTCCCGCTCGAGCAGCTGCTCGATGAAGCGCACGATTCCCGGGATGTGCTCCGTCGCCCTCGGCAACCCGTCCGGCATGCCGAGCCCGAGGTCGCCCGTGTCCTGGAGGTACCACGCCGTGGCGCGCGCGGCGAGCTCGGCGCTCGCGCCCGGGGCGGCGTCGTAGATCTTGTCGTTGACGTCCGTGATGTTGTGGACGAGCTTCGCGTCGTAGCCGCGATGCCGCAGCCAGCTCCGAAGCCACATGCCGAGAACGAACGGACGGGCATTGCCGATGTGCGCGCGCTGATAGACGGTCGGTCCGCAGAAGTACATGCGGACAGGACCTTGGCCGGGTGCGGGCAGGTCGACGAGGTCGCGCTGCAACGTGCTGTAGAGACGCATCGCCCTAGCGTAGAGGCTTGATGTGGATTAGCCGCACGCACGGATGGTGTGCGCGCACGTCAAATCCACATCAAGCCTCTCGAGCGCGTCGCAGCAACTCGTCCCGCGGCAGCGCCGCGATCACGGCCCTCAGCTCCGGCCCGCGTTCGCGGCCGGTGAGCGCGAGCCGTACCGATTTCAGGTCGCCGCCGACCGCCTTCAGCTCCCGGACGACCGCACCGCCGTCCAGCCCGCCCTCGACGAGCTCCCGGAAGCGGGTGAGCGTCTCGGGCGCGTCGACGGTCACGTCGAGCGGCTCGAGCACATGCGACGCGTACTCGCGTGCCTCTGCCAGGTCGCGCGCACCACGCAACACCGGTGCAACGGAGACGGGTGCGCCCACCCGCGCCGCGAGCTCCTCGTCCGACAGCGCAGCAAGCGCCTCGATCGACAGCCGGCGCAGCCTGGGCATGTCGAGATGGACGTCGTGGCGCGGCAGCCCGAGCTCCTCGAGGTACGCGCGAACGGCTTCGGCGGGGATCCCGGCGTCGCGCAGGTCGGCGATCGACGACGCGCCGTGGCGCTTCGACAGCTTCTGGCCGTCCTCGCCGAGCAGGAGACCATGGTGGATGTACTCCGGCGGCTCGCCGCCGAGCGCGCGGATCAGCTCCGACTGCAGCTCGGCGTTGGCGCGATGATCGGAGCCGCGGATGACGTGCGAGATCTCGAAGTCGTGGTCGTCGACCGCACTCGCGAGCTGATAGGTGGGCGTGCCGTCCGCGCGCAACAGCGTCGTTTGCCCGAAACGCAGGGCGCCCTCCGCGTCGGGCTCGCCGATGACGTGCGCCGCCTCGCGATGGCGCACATACCGCTCGCTCTGGCGCACCGGCCCTTCGTCCCACCCGATCCCGAGCCAGCCGAGGTCGGACTCGATCGCCTCGGCCCCGCCCTCGACGTTGCGCGCGGCGTCCGTGTCGTCGACCCGCAGCAGGAATCGCCCTCCGTGCTCGTCGGCGAAGTGCCTGTTGGCGACCGCACTCAGGGCGCCGCCGAGGTGCAGCGATCCTGTGGGACTCGGCGCGAAGCGGACTTTGATCACAACGCGAGTGTAAGCTCGGCCGTGCGATGGGGACCTGGTTCGCCCGAGCACGTTGACGAACAACCGCCTCTGGATCCTCGTTGGAGCGGCCGCCGCTCTGCTGTCCGTCGCGGCAACCGCCTCCGCGACAGGCCCGATCTCGGCCGCCTCGACCCAGGCGGCCGCGCCCTTCGCTCAGTCGTGGGCCAACGTCCCGCAGACGTCTGTCGCACGCCGGGCGGCGAACACCCTGGTATTCGGGCAGGAGAAGGACGTTCCCGGATTCAACACCGCCCTGAACTGCTGCAACCAGTTCTGGGCCGGCGTGCAGACCGTTCCGGTCATTCGCGGCGCCTTCATCACGAGCGACAAGCTCGAGCATCTGAAGGATCTCGTCACCGGTGCGAAGGCAACACGCACCACGCTCTCGTACATGATTCGCCCCGACGCGTACTGGTACTGGGGCGGCAAGAAGGTCCCCGTCACGTACGCAGATTTCGTCTACACGTGGCAGCAGATCGTCGACCCGAAGAACGACGTCGTCGCTCGTGTCGGCTACGACCAGATCACCGGCTTCACGCACAAGGGCGACAAGCAGATCACGTTCAAGTGGAAGCAGCCGTTCGCCGACTGGCACGACCTGTTCGCCCGCGTCTACCCCTCGGCCGCGCTGGAGGGAATGGACTTCAACAAGATCTGGACGAGCTGCATCTGCGGCAATGACGGCCAACCGGTCGCTGACGGGCCGTTCTACCTCTCGACCTACACCAAGGGACAGGGCTCGACGTTGACGGCGAACCCCTTCTGGTACGGACACAAGCCCGCGCTCGACGAGGTCGACTTCAAGCTCATCACCGACACGAACGCCGAGGTGCAGGCCATGCGCGACGGCAC